>CAIYUC010000106.1 GCA_903929315.1 uncultured Bacteroidales bacterium | reverse complement strand
TTCATGTAAAAAGAACAACGACAACCAGACACCTGTAAATCCTGCTTCTTCTCATATTAAGAGTATGATATTCACGGATACAACTGGAAAATATTTCTCATCAATGTCATTTCAGTACGATTCACAAGGGAAAGTTACGCAGATGATATTTGATAACCCACCAGATAATGATTCACTAAATTACAAATACGAATATTATTCAACGATGGTGATTGAGAAAATCTTTTATCGCAACAATGGCAAGTACGGAAGAACCGTTTATTACCTTAATTCTGATGGACTTGCAATATCAGAAACGGATATGGGATACAATCAAAACGGGGATTCTTCAGTAGCGCAGACCGTGACATATAAATACAATACAGATGGTTACATGTTGGAGAAAAAGTCTTACCTGTTTGGAGACACAGCAACATGGTTTTCATACAACTGGCAAATACAGAACGGTAACAATGCTTCAATGGTACTTTCTCTTTCTGCTTGGGGTGGAGGGTCTGTCACGGAGAACTATGAGTATTATCTTAATACGACAAACACTTTAGGGAATACCAATGCTGGAAAGATGTTTCTGGGCAAATCCAATACTAATCTTATAAAATCCTCTGTAACGAATAACACCACACCCAAATCAGGAACCTATACTTACAATTTTGATTCAATGAATCGGGTAACTAAAGAATTTATAAGAGGAGATGGTTTAATGACAAGCACTGTGAATTTAACATACACTTATTATTAAAAACGGTTGCCAATAATCGCATAATACCAACAAATGAAACTAATAGACCTTTCTCACATTCTAACTGAGAATATTACAGTTTACCCTGATACTTTGGCACCTAAATTTGAAGTTTCCAACACCGTTGAGAAAAACGGGTTTACCGAGATTAAAATGACTATGGCTTCTCATACTGGAACTCATATTGATGCCCCCTGTCATATAATACAGGACGCAAAATCAATTGACCAGTTTCCAATTGACAAATTTTATGGTAAAGCAATCGTAATTCCATGTCAGGATAAAATTGAAATTACTTTGGAATACCTTCAAACATATGAAGACAGAATAGCTCAGGTTGATTTCATCCTCTTTATTACTGGCTGGCAGTACAAATGGAACACAAAAGATTATTTTTCTGATAGTCCAATTCCAACAATAGAAGCGGCAAAGTGGTTGACTAAATTCAAACTTAAGGGAATTGGGATCGATTCTTTTTCAGTTGACAAAATAGTCTCAGCAGAATCAGTAACATCGGAGAATTTACCAAACCATCATATCCTTTTGGGGAAAGAGATACTTTTAATAGAAAGCCTGACCAATTTGGATAAACTTCCTGATCGTGTTTTTTCGTTTCAATGTTTGCCGTTGAATATTGAAAATGCAGATGGTTCACCAGTTAGAGCAATTGCAATGATTAACGAATAATTTATAACCAGAATGAAAAAGACAGTAGTAAAATCATTTCTTTTATTCCTATCACTTTTTTGTGGTATAAGTGCAAACTTAACATTTGCTCAATCATCATCCCGATTCAGCTTTAAAACGTTTACCAATGGTAAGGGAGATACGCTAAATTATCGAATGCTTTCTCCAGACTATGATACACTGCGAAAGTATCCACTCGTAATCTTTTTACATGGTTTGGGTGAGCGGGGAAACGATAATGAGGCACAGTTAAAATGGGGTGTCATGAATTTTGCAACAGACCAAACGATGGTACTTCACCCTGCTTTTATCATCGCCCCCCAATGTCCTTCAAATCAAACGTGGTCAAATTTGGATAGAATTGAAAATCCCAGGGAATTTCGGCTTCAGCCTTCTCCTACAAAACCAATGGAGCTTGTAATTCAACTTATTCACCAGCTTATAAAAACGCTGCCAGTTGATTCAAACCGCATCTATATTACAGGAACATCCATGGGAGGCTTTGGCACATTCGATGCTATTGAGAGGTATCCTCACTTATTTGCTGCCGCTGTTCCAGTTTGTGGTGGCGGTGATATATCTAAAGCAGATTTAATAGCACATATTCCTATCTGGATTTTTCATGGATCAGAAGATGCAGCAGTGAATTCTTTTTTTTCACTTGATATGGTAGAAGCGTTAACAAAAGCTGGAGCACATGTAGGGTTTACGCTATACCCAAGTGTTGGGCATTTTGCGTGGTTAGCAGCATACAGCGATCCGCTAATGATGGAATGGTTATTTAGACAACACAAGTAAAGTAAGACAAAGTTTTTCTAACAAAGGGTGCTGACGATTCCCGACCCAGAAATGAAAAATTAATAGCATGATTAGAAACCTAAAAGTAGATTTACTACTCATTCCTCTCATTTTGTTCTTTGCATGCAAGCGGGACAATGGTGTCATATGTACGGAAGAGTACCGTATGCTGACGGTTTCGATTAGGGATACAGCATCAAAGCCAGTCATTCTGAACAAATATTTTGTTAAAAAAACAAGCACTGGTGAGATAATAGATTTTTCTAAGGAAGAACCCTATCTTGATAGCATTAACAGAATACAGGGAATCTATTTTGTTTTTACTGACGGGAAAATGGGAATGACTTCAAAAGATGGGACTGAATTTGAGTTTCATGGAATATTGGGAACTACGGAAATAGTCAATGAAAAATATCTTATTGGGAATGATGAGTGCCATGTTAAAATGCTATCTGGGAAAAAGGAGATCGTCATCTCAAAGTGAACGAACTTCTAAATCCGCCTCAACGGCAGAACTGAGACTGTTATCAGCAACCATAAAAACAAAATTACCAACTTGAAAAAAAGACACAGACATGAAAACAATAGGATTAATAGGTGGTACTGGTTGGGAATCAACCGTTGAATATTATAAGATAATCAACAAAAAAATCTCTGAATCCTCTGGATATAAACATTCTGCAAAAATTGTCATGTTCTCTGTTGACTTTTTTGAAATAAGCAGCAGAATCGAAATGCAAGACTTTGATGGGATGGAGAAATTCTTAACCGAAATTGCAAAAAAAATTGAAGCTGACGGAGCTGACTGCCTTTTGATATGTGCAAATACCCTTCACATGTTTGCAGAACAAATTTCAAAGAAAATTTCAATTCCATTGATACATATTGTTGATGCGACTGCATCAAGGATCAAAGAAAAAAATATTCAAAAAATCGGTCTTCTTGGTACCAAACCTACCATGGAAATGCCATTTTATAAAAACCGTTTGAAAGAAAAACACGGAATAGATGTTATCGTTCCTTCCGAAACAGAACGGGAATATATACAAACAACCTTCCTTGGTGAATTTTTTCAGGGAAAATTCACCACTGAAGCTAAGAAGCAATTCCTTGGTATCATGGATAAACTGGCTATTCAGGGCGTTGAAGGTATCATTCTCGGTTGCACCGAAATCCCTTTGCTTATCAATCAAAAAGATACCGCCATACCATTGTTCGACACACTTGAAATTCATGCAACAGAAGCTGTTGCCTTTGCCCTTTCTACAGAAAAAAGTAAATGAAAATTCATCGGATAAAACTGAGGATAATAAAAAATGAGTAATATAAACATTCCATTTCAAACCATAAATTGGTCAGACATTCCTAAGATAGAACACAAAGGCGAAACAGGAATTGCATATTGGCAAACCACTCAATTTGAAGGATTAAGGATTAGAATAGTGGAGTATTCTAAAGGCTATGTCGCTGACCATTGGTGTCAGAAAGGACATATTGTGCATTGTTTGGAAGGAGATTTTGTGAGCGAACTCAAAGATGGTAACAGATTTATTTTACAAAAAGGGATGACCTATGTGGTTTCCGATGAATTAAGTTCGCATCGTTCAGTTGCAGAAAACGGAGTAAAATTATTGATTATCGATGGTGATTTTTTGCAACAGATAATTGAATAAAGCAAGAAAATGGAATCTGCACGCAAGCATTGACGGTTCCGCCAGCCGAAACTGACGGAGTGCGCTTCTCAATACCATTCTTTGATTTTCTCTTTTTTTCATTTTCGGAAATCAATACGTCACTTTTCCACATTTATAGCATTTTCTATTATGAACACAAATCGAGTTACCACATTTTGGACATACCCAGCTGGTATTTTCGATTTCCATAAATCGATTTAACCCTAAGTCCCTGATCTCATTGAGATTTTCAATCATGCTCATGTGATATTTTGTCCGATATCTTTTATTAAGTTGCCTTAACCTCGCACACGGATATTTCGTACAGGTAAAACAAAACTGGGAACCCTCTGTTCGCTCAGTACAGTTCCTTATTCTGCAATTTAAGCGGGTCTAACGCTTGTCGGGTGAATCAATATTGCATCCGACACACCTGTTATGATCACGGAGATACGCCATGCAGATGCCACAATTCATCCCACAGGGAGAAATCAGAATGGATGGAATTTTGGTTTGCTGGATCATATAAGTATCAACCTTTGTCTTTCTTTATCTTTTCAGAGTCAACTTTCTGTTTCGGTTGTTTTTTGCCAGTTTTCCAATATTTCTTGAGCATTGTCAAATGTTTTATTCATTGATGAATTGTAAAACCCTGCTAATGCTTTCCAAATCCATCACTTTAGCAAACCCTTTGCGTAAGACTTTCAATTCTGGTTCCCGCATCGAAGGATCATCTATTGAAGTGATATCACTGCCAAAGATCACTTTATAACCCCGCTCATAACCCTGTCGAGCAGTCATTCCACAGCAATAGTTGGTCAAAGTACCACAGATAATAATGGTGTCCTTCCCTAAGTTTTTTAGGATGGTATCCAACGGAGTATCAAAGAAAGCACCATAGGAGGGTTTATAGATGATGATCTCATTTTCTTGTGGTGCCAGTTCATGCCAAATCTTACCTTCTTTGAACCAAGCAGGATCGCTGCCCAATTCTGAGTAGCGGTTGGGCATCAAGTTTCCCGTCTTTGGTCGATCAAGAAAGAAATTGGTATCCTTGAATGCAGTATAGATTACTGGGATATTCAGGTTCCTGCAAATTTCAATAAGAGATTTTATTTTCGGAACCTGACGGGTCGCCTCAGGTATCCACGAGGAAGTCCACTCTGGTTTGACGAATTCATTTTGCATGTCGATCACCAGTAATGCACATTTGCTCGGAATGACCTCAAAAACAACATCCCCTTGATCATATGCTGCCTTTGCAGCATTAAGGAGAATATTTTCACTGTACTTCATCGATTTTTTTAATTTTAAGATTGCCCAATCGGACAAACCGCAACGCATATCCCGCAGATTCTTTTATCAATCTTTAAGAGAGTTCTCCCGAATTCACTGCATTTCTCCCTGCACTTAAAAGCATCAAAGAAAACATCCCTATCAGTGTCTATATCCCATAGTTGACCTGTTGCTGCCTGTGCTGGGCATTTCTCAACACAGATTGTGCATTTCCCACATTTACTCTTATCTATTGGTTTTAACTCAGACTTGATTTCTTTGTTGATCAAGATGCTGGTGAGTCTCAGCCTTGCCCCGAAGTTTGTCGATATGAATAAATCCGTTTTCCCGATCCAACCCAACCCAGCTCTCGTGGCGACCATTTTGTGAGAGATTTCATACCGTAATGTCGGCAGATACTCGTCAAATTCGGTTGAACTGATCGGAATAGTTGGCATTATTGCCAAAGCACCAATCCCTGCTTGATTAAGATCAGTGGCAATCTGCTCCGAAATTGCCTGTAATTGCTTATTAATTTCATCGTAATGATGGAAATACTCAAGGGTTGGGGCATCTTTGATACCGTCTATGATTTTGTCATCCAATTTTCTGGCAATGGAAATCCCATAGGAATAGCCATTAAACTTGTTATCAAGAAGTCCAGTAAGATTGGCGAATCCATAAATGTATTCACCCATGGGGGCTAAATGGTGTTTGACTATTTCGTGGGTAATTGCTGTGATCATTCTGGGGTATCATTTCACTTTAACCTTGGATTTCACAGCATTGGCGAACTCTTTTGATGGTTTGAATGCTGGAACGGTGTGGGCTGGAATCACTACCGCTGTGTTTTTTGAGATGATCCGTCCGAGCTTCTCAGCCCGTTTCTTCAGGAGGAATGTTCCGAAGCCTCTGAGATAAATATTCTTACCATTTACCATTGAGCTTTTCATGGTCTCCATTAATGCTTCGACTGTGGCTTGAACGACAATTTTTTCAATGCCAGTTTTGTTTGCAATTTCAGTTACGATTTCTGCTTTTGTCATATTCTATTAGGTTTAAGGGTTAATGTTTTGATTTCGACCCGAAAATTAGAAATTTCCACGATACCTACATGAATAAAGAAGAAATATTTTGTTCTGCTTGGGTATTTAAGGATGATTTGGGCTGGGCATTGAAAGAATGAGTTGTTCTGGAGATGAAAAGAGGTGCTATTCGGCACTTCTCTTTTAATGTTTCCATCACGGATGAATCGCTGTATGAATTTTTTGGATGAGATGCTAAAGGAGGTTAAGTTTAGGGTTGCTTACTTTCGTTTGCTCTGTTTCATTCTGGTTCATTTCAAGTGGATCAGATGCTACCAGCGTTTGGGGTTCCATCTCCTGTTCTTCAGTTGAAACAGGTGTTACGGGAGTTGCCTTGATATCTTCAGAATAGCCAAAGGATAAGAGAAATATTGTGAAGTCATCATTCTGACGCAATACGAGCCACTATAGAAGACGATCTTCAATTATCAATGATAGTAACCATCAAGTACAATAACAATTGCGTCAGATAAGGTATAAGCGAATTATTTCATATGAGCAATCATACAAAGCGGGCATTACGAGTTGTTGATCATATTTTCTCTTACCAAATTATTAGGGCACCCCCCACCTCTATAGGCTGATGGGACATCATGATCTCAAAAATCAAAAATTTTTTTACAGATTTGAAAAATCACCAAACCCAATTTCCAAAAATGAATATTGGGGCTGTCACAGGCAAAGTTTCCGGTATTATTGTAATTGATGTCGAAAGGGGCGGAAGTATTGATAACTTTCCTGCCACTACAACTTCAAGGACAGGAGGGCTTGGTTGGCATTTATTCTATAAATACCCTGCTGACTTTAAAGGACCAATCCCTAACAGTACAAAAAAGTTGGGAGAATTTATTGATGTCAGAGCAGATGGTGGTTATGTAGTCTT
>CAIYUC010000105.1 GCA_903929315.1 uncultured Bacteroidales bacterium | reverse complement strand
CTCCCTCAATTTAATAATTGACCGCTAATTGACAGGGGTTTAGACAAAACAGAATTTTTTAAAATTTAAAAAATTAAAATCATGAAAAAAATCACTTCAATATTACTCGCTACTATTATGATTCTATTATTAGCTTCCTCGCATGCAAGTAGTAAACCAATTTGGCTAAAATTTAAAATCGGGATATTTGCAAAATGGTCCATCACTTTTAATGGAACTTGTGATGATGGTTGGGGATTATGTCTCGCATTCAGTCCTGATCCAAATCCCGAACCCAATTATATCGGGTATGATAAGGACTTTGACAAATTTTATCTCAGGATTTCTGAAAATTATTCGCATGCAAAATATTTCAGCAATGATTCATATGAATTAAAAGAAGATTCGCCAATTGATCCCAAGCTAATTGCGGGGATGACTAATTTTACACTTAAGGGACAATATGTTGTGATCAAAAAGGGCAATTACAAAGTTCTCAAAGAAGGTGGGTATTACATAATCGGATTCGATTATTATCAGAAATAATTTGAGCCAGGAGTACTTGGAGGGCGGACTATAAAACCTTCGATTAGTCCGCCCTCTAAGTATTAAATCATTTAACATATGAAATATAGACAAAATATATGATGTATGAAAACAATAACCTCAATTATAATAATTTTTATCCTATTTGCTGGAACCTCATGCAAATGGGCTTTAATGTCAATTTCAGGTTTCAGGGAGCCGGCAGTCGAGTCAAAAAAATCCATTTTTGTTTTTCTTTATAAACTGAAACAAGACACCAATGATGTTTATGCTTTAGATACAAATTTATTCCAACAACTCCGAGAGGATGCCTTCAAACCTGGATGGAAAAAAAGCTTTAGACCTGTTCAAATCCGTGTATACGATAAAAAAGGAAACCCTGTTATGCAATGGGCATCATGTGAAGGATTTTTAAAGGATCTGAAAACATTTGATACAGTTCCACCAAGAAACAATAATACCCTGAATACTTCACTGAACTTGCAGAAAGACTTATCACGTTATTTCACCCTTGACGGTAAACCTGCTAATGCAGTTGCTGAAGAAGGTTATGATTACTCGATCCTTATCTATTTTGCAAAATATTTTCCCCGGTTAACCAGGGAGTCGTTCACTCAGGTTCATCAATATATAAGTAAACACCCCGAACTCAAATTTAAAGTATATAAGATCAATGTTGACTTTCAACGTTTTTGGGGAGTTGAACCAGAAATTACGACAGACGTCCATGTTGGCGGGGAAAAATAACAGCAGATTCGATAGCCAAATATACCGGATTGGCAAAAGTTAAATAATGGATCAATTGCAGTTCGTTGAAATGATATATTTGTTCAATTCACACCACACTTCAAAAAGGATACTAATGTGCCCTAATGTGCCTAATGTAGTTCTTATTATACATCAACGTTCTTTTAACCACAATAGACACAATAGTCCACAATAGAACAATAGCGTCCTTTTGACCAATTTATTCAGATTCCAATACATGGTGAACCCTTTTAGTCTTTTCTGATTTCTTTTAATCGTCTTCCCGGTGAATTTTTTAAAAAGATATTACTTTGTGGGTATCAAAAACATCCGTATTCGTTGGGCTGGTTTTGCTTTGCCTTTCAAGCCACCTGTCAAACGGTCAGGACCTGACCTGGAAGGATACTTTAGGGCACCCGGAATCACCCGATTCTCTGAAATGTGAACATAACCCGTCCCGTCTCCGTTTCTCCCAGGAACTGGATTATTCCGTAAGTTTTAGCGGTTTTCTTTTTGTTAACTGGCTTCATGATAAAAATGCCAACCAGATAATGGGTCTGCAAAACCTCAAATACCGTATGATTGCCGAAAACGACCAGGGATTCAGTATCTCCAATCAATTCAATCACAACCTTGGATTCCAGCATTATTTTGACAGCATTACCAAGGTGTACATCGATGACAATACACTCACCACAAAAATCGATCTCCGGATAAAAAAAAATTACACTCTTGCATTCAGTTCCAATCTCACTTCCCGGTGGCTGGAAGGATTCGACTATAGTGTCAATGATAGCGGCAAACAAACCGTTATTTTAAATTCCACCTTTCTTACACCGCTGATCTGGACATTTTCATTAGGGGTTGGCGTGATCTGGAAAGATTTCGGATCACTGAATTTAGGACTATCCGGCGGTAAACTCACCTACATTCAACAGACAAAAATATTCAAAATCCGCCACATTACGGAGTATTATGGGGTACCTGCAGGAAAGAACCACCGATTCGAATATGGATTAAGTTTGCAGTTCCTGGTAAATAAAGATTTCCTGAAACGGCTTCACTGGGACTGTGACCTGTTATTATTTAAAAATTATAATGCTCCGGTTGATCTGAACTTAAAAAACCTGATTGGGATCAGGATCAATAAATTTTTGAAAACAAGCATTCAAACAAGGGTATTTTACGAGGGAAAAGTCAGCAAAAATCTTCAACTGGAAAACCTAGTTTCACTGGGGTTTTATGTTCATTTGTAGTCATTCGTAATTATTCCCTGAAAACATACGAGGCATAAGGCACCAGGCGATAGGCAATAGAAATCTGGCATCTGGCATCTGGCATCCGGTATCTGTCATCTGGCATCTGGCATCCGGCATCCAGCATCTGCAATTATTTCCGAATAAAGATAGCTTTAATGATATGGCTTGCCATCTTTGGATTCTCTTTCAGCCGTCTCGTGGAATAACCGAACCACTGTTTTCCGAAAGGCACATAAACCCGCATTGCATGACCTTTCTCAATAATCGACCTGCGCAATTCCGGAGTAACGCCATATAACATCTGGAATTCATATCCGTCCTTCGGGAGATGATATTTTTCGATCAATTGGTATGCTCCTTCAACCAATGGCTTGTCATGTGTGGCAATCCCTGCATACATCTTGTTTTGGAACATATATTCAAGGTCTTCCAGGTAATGATCGTTAATTTCCTGGTATTTTTTAAAGGCAATGGCTTCCGGTTCCACGTAAATTCCCTTGCAAAGCCTGAAGTTTAAAGGTATCTCCCGGGTGTTAATATCCGTCATATTTTTCAGATCCTTCAGTGTACGCCGCATATAGGACTGAATCACCAACCCCACATTTTTAGGAAATTCTTTTTTCAATGCCCTGAACAGATCAATTTCCATATCGGTGCATTGTGAATCTTCCATATCGACGCGAACAAAAGTATCATAGCTGACCACTTTCTGAACGATCATGCGGATATTCCGGTAACAGACCTCTTTGTCAAGCAGAAGGCCGAACATAGTAGGCTTCAGCGAATAATTGCCGTTGATGTTTTCTTTTTGCATCCTGTCAATGATCTCAAGGTATGCATTGCGATTTTTTTCTGCTTCTTCAAGTTGTGTAATAAATTCCCCTAAAAGATCGATGGTCACCATGATTCCCTGGGCATTGAGTTGTTTTGAAACGCGGATCGCATCTTCAATGGTTTCTCCGGCAATATATTTTTTTGAAAAAAGCCAAACCAGTTTTTTTGGCATATAGGGCAGTAGCCGGGCAATAAGTTTGTTAATCATGGCGCAGTGTTTTTAAATAATACTGTATTACTTTCTGCAAATTTACAACGATGGAGGTAAATAATTATTTGTTGTTCACAAGATTAATTTTTAATTTTGCAAACTTTTTGATTTCTAAATAGCCGTGGATTACTTCAAACAATTTGTGATCCAGTTTGGAGGATTAAAAGCAGATCAGCATCATTTCGATTTCGAAATAGATGATAAGTTCTTTGAGAATTTTGAATATTCCGAGATCAAAAATGGTACTATTTCTGTTCACCTTGAACTGGTGAAGGAAGAAAAAGTACTTGCATTTCACTTTTCTTTCGATGGTAAGGTCATCCTGCCATGCGACCGTTGTTTTGAACCCGTTGATCTGAAAATAAGCGGAACTGAACATCTGATCGTGAAGTTTGGTGACGGGTATTATGAAGAAAATGAAGAATTGCAGATTATTCCGGAAGGAGTGACCCATTTTGATATCAGTCCGTTCCTTTATGAATATAGTCATTTATTATTACCGGTCAGGAGGGTTCACCCGGAAGACGAAAACGAAAACAGTCTCTGCGATCCTGAAATCATTAAAATGCTTGAACAAACATCAGCGACCGGCGAACCTGACCCAAGATGGGAAGTATTAAATAAGTTAAAAAACAATCATAAATCGTAAATCGTACATCGTAAATACACAGTTATGCCACATCCGAAGAGAAAAATATCAAAAACCAGAAGAGATAAAAGAAGAACTCACGACAAAGCACTAGTCCCTACTATAACTATCTGTTCTAATTGCGGTGCTCCCGTACATTATCACAGGGTTTGTCCTGAATGCGGATATTACAAGGGTAAACTGGCCATAGAAAAAGCCGCCGCCAAATGAGATTCATTTCGAATACAAAGATTCCCGGAATTACTATTTCATCCTCCGGGGCTTTGTATAAATGAAAGAAAAGCATTTCATAATCATTCAGTAAATTAATTTAATCTTTATCGAATGAGAATTGGATTAGATGTTTCAGGCGGTGATTTTGCACCAAATGCTACTCTTCACGGAGCCATAAGCGCGCTTAAAGATATTCCCGAATCAACGAGAATCGTTCTGATCGGTGACAAGGACTACATCCAGGCTTTCCTTAAAGAAGAGAAAATCGATCCTTCCAAATTTGATATTGCAGATGCTCCTGATGTTATTGAAATGGATGAACAGCCTACCAAGGCATTAGTCAATAAACCCAACTCCAGCATTGCTGTCGGCTTCAGGATGCTAAAGCACAAAGAGATCAATGCATTTACCAGTGCCGGAAGCAGCGGTGCCATGATGGTAGGATCCATATACAGCGTCAACACGATCCAGGGTATTATCCGGCCTAGCACTCCTGCCTATATCCCGAAAGAATCCGGAGGTATTTCGGTATTGATCGATGTCGGAACAAATCCCGACAGCAAAGCCGACATTATCTATCAATTCGGCTTACTCGGCTCACTCTTCTCTGAAAACATTTTTCATGTAAAAAACCCAAGGGTAGGCTTGCTTAATATCGGCTCTGAAGAGAAAAAAGGGAACATTATTACCCAGTCTGCTTTCCAACAGATGAAAGATTCGAAAGACTATAATTTCGTGGGTAACGTAGAAGGAAGAGAGCTATTCAGGGATAATGTGGATGTGATCGTTTGTGATGGATTTGTCGGAAATATTGTTCTTAAAATGATCGAGGCTATGTACCGTGTCATGATAAAACGCGGGATCAAAGATGAATACCTCTCCCGTTTTAACTATGAATCCTATGGTGGAACCCCCATCCTCGGCATAAATTCAACCGTTATTGTCGGTCACGGCATTTCCAATAGCCATGCCATTCATAAAATGATCCTCATGGCAAAAACTGTCCATGATGCAAAGCTTTCGCACAAGATCAAGCATGCGCTTGAGTCCTATTCAATCAACAATAAATAATTTACCTACTTTTGTTTTCCTTTATTTAAATCATGTCACATGACTAAAGTAAGAGCAGCTATAACAGGTATTGCAGCAATGGTTCCACCTTACATTTTGACGAATAAGGAACTTGAAATGATGGTTGATACTTCCGATGAATGGATTACGACGCGTACAGGGATAAAAGAGCGCCACATTTTGAAGGGGGATGGCCTTGGAACATCTGAAATGGGTTCGGCAGCCGTGAAAGAGCTTTTAAAGAAAACGGGAACCTCTCCGGACGAAATTGACCTGCTGATCTGTGCTACAGTCACACCGGACATGATCTTCCCGGCAACTGCAAATATCATCAGTAATAAAGCAGGTATTAAAAATGCCTTCAGCTTTGATATGAACGCTGCCTGCTCCGGTTTTCTCTTTGCCGTTGCAACAGGATCAAAGTATATCGAATCAGGAACATCAAAGAAGGTCATCATTGTTGGTGCCGACAAGATGTCCTCAATAACGGATTATACCAACCGTGACACCTGTGTATTATTTGGCGACGCAGGCGGGGCCATTTTACTGGAGCCCGCCACCGACGATTGCGGGATCATGGATTCGATATTGCTGGCGGATGGTTCCGGTCAACCATATCTCCATATGAAGGCCGGCGGTTCATCAAGACCACCTTCTCATGAAACAATCGATGGCAAAGAACATTTTGTTTACCAGGAAGGACAGGCTGTTTTCAAATTCGCGGTGACAAAAATGGCGGATATCTCGGCTGAGATCATGGGAAGGAATAACCTTACGGGAGAAGATATTGCCTGGCTGGTTCCGCACCAGGCCAACCTGAGGATCATTGAAGCAACTGCACGGCGGATGGGTATCGGTAAAAATAAAGTGATGATCAATATCGAACGTTACGGTAATACAACCACAGCTACCATTCCCCTCTGCCTCTGGGAATGGGAACACAAGTTGAAAAAAGGCGATAATATCATCCTTGCCGCTTTCGGTGGTGGCTTTACCTGGGGATCAATTTGGGTTAAGTGGGCGTATGATTCTTAAAAAAGAGTAACAAAGTAAAAGAGTAACAAAATCATATTATGGAAACAAAACGACTTTATCGTTCCCGGAAAGAACGTATCATAGGTGGTGTTTGTGGAGGTCTGGGCATTTATTTCAACATTGATCCGGTATTTACCCGTTTGATCTGGGCAGTGCTTTTCTTCTTTGGCGGAATTGGACTTCTGGCTTATATTATAGCCTGGATCATCGTACCGGAAGAGTCAACGATTAGTTCTTAACAAACTTTCCATGATAATATCCTGAATTCCCCATTCCGGAAAGAGTTACAAAATAAATTCCGGCAACCAGGCTGTGAACGTCCAGTAACAGATTGTTCTCTTCAGTTAAAAGGGTTATCATTACAGGGGCACCACTCGCAGCAGTAATTTTGACATTGCAGATTTGATGGTTGAACCCGTGAGGTAAGGTCAGATTGCAATAATCATGAGCCGGGGTTGGAAATATCCTGATATTCATTGTAGTGTTTTCTTCAATCCCCATCCCATTGGCCCATATCAAACTCGCATATTCGGGGTGATCAATAAACGGATTCCGGTTTCCCTGGATAGAGTAAATGGCATTATTCCTGTCGGTCTCCTTCTTTGAAACGGGATCAAGACTGTTCCAGTATTTAAGTATAATCAACGACCATGTTTTTAGCTGCGAACCGGCAGTCATGGCACTTCCTGGCCACTCGGTATCTTCATGATAATACCTTACGGCCATATAAAAATAGCTCCTTGCAAGATCACCCTTAAACTCATCAATGGGTTCGAAAACCATCCCGGAGTAACCCGTCCACGTGCATGTTCCAAGTTTGCTGCCATTCATTGAAGTCCATGTTGGTTGTGCAACCGTGCCGTATGGATAATTTAACCGGCGGGTATTCACCCAACTGTCGGTCGGGTAGATAATGAACAGATCGGAATACATAGGATAAACTTCTCCCCCGAACCAGCTTTTGGGCCAGGAATGTTCACGATCATAACAGATGCCTTCAACGGAGGCGGCTCCGTTGCTACCACATTGATCAATACCGAACAGATAGGAATAAGGAGGATTGCTTCCCGGGATGTCAGAATATATATCCCAAACAGTATTGTCTGCTTTTTTATCTGTTGAGGGAAAATATGCCCAAAGAGAATAATAAGTGACGGAAGTGTGGTTTTGAATGATATCATGTAAAGCCTGCTGCAATTCCCGGCCGGTTTTTCCATTTGCTTGATCATAATACCCTGGTGGGATTTGAGCAGTAATGCTTGAGACAACGAATAGAAGCAGTAAATAAACAGTACCGGTATTTTTCATATTCTTACTGATTAATTCATGTTAGAGTAAAATAGTAACAGAGTAACAAAGTGACAAAGTCAATAAGACCCATTTCGCTATTTCGCTATTTTCTATTAATCCGGGAAAAATGAAAAGGTGATACAAAAAATGAAAATATTTTTACCCCACCCCTTGGGGTTTATTAAAAAGTGGAAAAATGGAAGGTTCTCGCAAAGTTTCGCAGAGTTTTACGCAGAGTCTCGCAAAGGTAAAGCACATGTTATCAATTTTCTGCGGAACTCTGCGTTTCATCAGCGAGCCTCTGCGAGAAAGAAAAAATGAACTTTTTAGTCAACTCCAGACAATCAAATAAACAGAATCCCTCCGGCATCGAGCAACGGTCCATCATAAAGTTCAACAATTTCATAATGAAGCTCTTCCAGGTAATGCTTTACTTTTTGTCCTTCCGGGTATTGTTGCAGACTTCCTGTGAGAAAGACTGTTTCTCCATAAATACCGATTGTACCACCGATGAACCCATTTTGAAACCCGGACAGGACAATACCGTCCGGTGAAACGCACAACCCTTCCAGTCCATACCGTTGCAATGTTTCATCAATTCCGGTATCAGAAGTGAGATAATGTTTTTTATTTATCAAGAACAGGTTGCACCGTGTATATCCTTGTCTTACCGGAATTTTTTTCAAATAATGACAATTCTGTAAAATAACCGGCTCCGTGTACTGAAGGGTATGAATAAGATATTCATCGTTTACTGCTGCAGTATAATGTATAAATGCAGAATGATGAATTTTATTCTTTTCACCATTTTCCCCAACTCTTAGATTACCAATTTCATACCTGATCGAATGCTGATCCAGGATTCGGAAATATGCTTCCGGAAGATTTGGAGCAATAACAAGAACCTGGGGCGTTTTACAGAAAAAAATATCCGGGTGACCTGAAACAGCCGATTGGGTAAAACCTTCCGTAGAAAACTCCACCACCTGCCCGTGCCGGGCCAGTTTCTCTTTTGCTTCTTTGGGGAGATTCCGGTCGATGATGATCAGCATTGAAAGAATTCTTTGATCATATATATGCCGCTACCATTTCCCCCAATGGATCTTCCTTATATCAAATTTATCTTTCGGCTGATCCTCTCCTGTGGGGTATCCGACAGGAATAACCGAAAACGGAACTATGTTTTCAGGAAGTTGCAAAATCTTTCTCACAGGATATTGACGGTCAGGATAAGGATGAACGGCAGTCCAGACAGCCCCCAGGTTCATGGCTTCCGCCGCCAGCAGGATATTTTCGGTGGCAGCGGAGCAGTCCTGTGACCATAAACGAGCTTTTCCTTCCGGGATTGGCAAAGAAATATCGGCACAAACAACGACCGCACCTCCTGCCTGGTAAAGCATCCCGGCATTAGGTAAATCATCAGCCAGTTGATCCAGGACAGTTCTTTCAGTGATTGCGATAAAAACCCATGGCTGCTCATTTCTTCCTGACGGGGCAGCCATCCCTGCTTTTAAAAGAACCTCCAGTTGCTTTCTGGTCACGGCTTTTCCGGTAAAATGCCTGACACTCTTGCGGGCATGCAGAATGTTCAAGAAATCCTTGGTATAATTACTTTTGGACGTCATGTCAATCATGATATTTATTTAGTAAAAGTAAGCTTTTTAATATAATCACTCCAGCACATCAAAATAAGATTTGGCAGTAGTATCAGAGGATAAAAATTCTATTATTATTTTTTGTAGTTTTGCACGTTTTTTACCCGAGGGAGAATTTTACAATTCTCTATACTACAGAAGTGCACGGCTACCAAATGAAAACAAAATATCCTGAATACGGAACCCTTGATCTTACCCGCATCGGAAGAGAGATTGAATCCTGGTGGGAAAAGCATAAAATCTTTGAAAAAAGTTTAGAGCTCACCAGGGGTAAACAACCTTTCATCTTCTATGAAGGCCCCCCGTCAGCAAATGGGATCCCGGGAATTCATCATGTTATGGCGCGGGCTATTAAAGATATTTTCTGCAGATATAAGACAATGAAAGGCTTTTATGTTCACCGTAAGGCCGGGTGGGATACACATGGTTTACCGGTTGAAATAGGAGTTGAAAAGAAATTGGGAATAACCAAAGATGACATCGGAAAATCCATTTCCATTGAAGACTATAACAAAGAATGCCGCAAAGAAGTCATGAAGTATAAGGATCTGTGGGATGAACTGACTGTAAAGATGGGATATTGGCTTAATCTCGATGATCCTTACATAACTTTTGAAAATAAATATATTGAATCGGTTTGGTACCTGCTGAGCCGGTTATATGAACAAGGTCTTCTTTATAAAGGGTATACGATCCAACCTTATTCTCCCGCCGCCGGTACCGGCCTTAGCACTCATGAACTGAACCAGCCGGGCGCTTATAAAATGGTTAAGGATAACACTGTTGTTGCCCAGTTCAAGGTGATCCGTAATGAAAGATCCGGATTCCTTTTCAGGGATGTCCCGGGAGACCTCTTTTTCCTGGCATGGACCACCACGCCCTGGACACTACCCTCGAATACAGCTCTTGCTGTGGGAAAAGACATCGACTACCTCGTCGTAAAGACATTTAATCCTTACACTTTTCTCCCGGAAACTGTTATCCTGGCGAAAGTGCTCCTGAACCAGTATCTCCCTGAAGGTAACACAGTTCTTTCTTTGGATGAATACCAGCCCGGACAAAAACATATTCCATTCAAAGTAATAAACGAATATAAGGGATCCGATCTTGAAGACATTCGCTATGAACAATTGCTTCCTTATGCACAACCGGAAGATGGCGATGCTTTCCGGGTTGTGCCCGGTGATTTTGTCACCACGGAAGATGGTACCGGGATCGTCCATATTGCACCGAGTTTTGGAGCGGACGATTTCCGTGTTGGCAAACAAAATGGAATCGGTTCTCTTACCCTGGTTGACAAACATGGGAAATTCACGGATAAAATGGGAGAATTTGCAGGGCGTTATGTGAGACCGGAATACGATGAATCATTCGATCCGGAAAAAGATACCCCGGTTGATATTGATATCATCGTGAAACTGAAAAAGGAAAATAGAGCGTTTAAATCTGAAAAATATGAACACTCCTATCCCCATTGCTGGCGTACCGATAAGCCGATCCTGTATTATCCGCTTGATTCCTGGTTCATAAGAACAACGGCTTTTAAAGAAAGAATGATCGAATTGAACCGGACGATTAACTGGAAGCCGGAATCAACAGGCACCGGACGTTTCGGAAATTGGTTGGAAAACCTTGTCGATTGGAACCTGTCACGCTCACGGTTTTGGGGAACACCCCTGCCGATTTGGCGTATCCTGGATGGCACTAAGGAAAAATGCATTGGCTCGGTTGAACAGTTGAAATCTGAAATCGACAAATCGGTAGAAGCGGGGTTTATGAAATCCAATCCCCTCAGTAAATTTAATACGGGAGATCTATCCGATGAGAACTATCATTCCTTTGATCTTCACCGTCCGTTTGTAGATGATATTGTTCTTGTTTCCGGAAACGGGGAACCAATGTACCGTGAACCTGACCTGATCGATGTCTGGTTTGATTCCGGAGCTATGCCTTACGCCCAGTACCATTATCCTTTCGATAAAAGCCAGAAACTGGAAGAATATTTTCCGGCAGACTTCATTGCAGAAGGAGTTGATCAGACCCGGGGATGGTTCTATACGCTTCATGCCATTTCAGTAATGGTTTCTGATTCTGTTTCCTTCAGGACCTGCGTTTCCAATGGCCTGATCCTCGACAAAGATGGCAACAAAATGTCGAAAAGACTGGGCAATGCCACCGATCCTTTCGAGACGATAAAAAAATACGGACCGGATGCAACACGTTGGTATCTGATCACAAATTCACAACCCTGGGATAACCTGAAATTTGACCTTGACGGGATCAAGGAGATACAACGTAAATTCTTCGGAACGCTTTACAATACATATGCATTTTTTGCGCTTTATGCCAACATCGACGGATTTGAATATAAAGAAGCAGAAATACTCTTTGAAAAACGCCCCGAGATTGACCGTTGGATCCTGTCGGAACTGAATACGCTGATCCGGTCGGTGGATGATTATTACCAGGAATATGAACCAACAAAAGCAGGCAGGGCAATTGCGGATTTTGTAGACGAACACCTGAGCAACTGGTATATCAGGCTTTCGAGGAGAAGGTTCTGGAAGGGAGATTATACAACCGACAAGATTTCGGCATACCAGACCCTCTACCGGTGTCTTGAGGTCATTGCAAAGCTTTCGTGCCCCATCGCTCCTTTCTTTGCTGACAGGCTTTTTATTGATCTCAATAATGTAACTCACAAATCTCCTGTAGAATCGGTTCACCTTACCGGATTCCCCGGAGCAGATCTTACTGTTATCGATAAGTTGCTGGAAGAAAGGATGGAACTGGCACAGAAGATCTCATCCATGGTACTTTCCCTGCGAAAGAAGACAAACATCCGCGTTCGTCAGCCGTTGAACAAGATATTGATCCCTGTCACAGGAGATCATCTTAAAGACCAGGTTGAATCAGGAAAAAATCTGATCCTTGCGGAAGTCAACGTGAAGGAAGTGGAATACATAACAGACACCGCCGCCTTCCTGGTAAAAAAAGCAAAACCTGATTTTAAAAAGCTCGGTCCAAAGTATGGAAAACTCATGAAATCCATTGCAAGCATGGTAACCAATTTTTCCAAAGAAGAGATCAGCCAATTGGAAAAGAATGAAGAGATCCTTTTGCAGATTGACGGAAAAAAAGTGTTTCTATCTTTGTCCGATGTTGAGATCATTTCCGAAGACATTCCCGGATGGCAGGTGTCAAATATGGGGAACCTGACTGTCGCACTTGATACTACCATTACACCGCAGTTATGGGAAGAGGGAATTGCGAGAGAATTGATCAACCGTATCCAGAATCTGAGAAAAGACAAGAATTTTGAAGTTACGGATAAAATAACTGTCAAATTATTGAGAAACGTTGAAATAAATTCGGCCATACTCAATAATTTGTCTTACATTTGCTCTGAAACTTTAGCTCAGTCATTTGATATCGTTGAAAAGATTGAAACCGGGGATCAGGTTTCAATTGAATTAACAGAAGCAATATCAACCTTTATTTCAATCCGGAAGATTGAGAACAATCAGACGACATGAAAGAGATTTCTGTCGTTCTTTTTTTGGGGGCATAGATTTAATGAGGATTCATTTGAGGTAAAGTTTATTAATGATTAAAATCTTATAGAGATGAAAAAGAAAGATAGTGTTGTTGAAAAGGCAAAAACCTGTTATTCTGATGAGGAACTGGAAGAATTCAGACAGATCATTTTAACAAAATTAGAAAAAGCCCGTAATGATTTGGAATTGCTTACGGAGTCATATACAACAGGAAATGAGCATGATATTAGTGATACATCTCCGACTTTCAAAGTCCTGGAAGAAGGGTACCAGGTTTTTTCCAAAGAAGAAAACAGCAAATTTGCTGCCCGGCAGTCGAAGTTCATTAAAGCGCTCGAGAATGCTCTGGTCAGGATCGAGAACAAAACCTACGGCATCTGCAGGGCTACCGGAAAATTAATTCCAAAAGACCGGTTACGGAGCGTTCCTCATGCCACCCTTAGTATTGAAGCCAAACGGCAGCAGGTTCCGGTTCTGACACCGCCTCCACCTGCTCCCACTGTCTTAAACCAATAATGCTGCATCTGTCTCCTTCATATCATCAATTTGTTTTGAATATTGAAAAAAGCTGCCGTCATTATCATCCTGATCTTAATTCTTGATCAGATCCTGAAAATTTGGGTGAAAACACACATGACCCTTGGGCAGAACATTGCCGTGGCCGGTCATTGGTTTTTTATCCATTTTACGGAAAATGAAGGTATGGCTTTCGGAATGAAACTTGGTGGCAATTTCGGAAAGTTGTTCCTGAGTCTTTTCCGGATAGTAGCGGTGATCATCATCGGATGGTGGCTGTATAAGGTAACCCGCAAGAAGGTCAGTAACGGACTGATATTCTGCATTTCTCTCATTATGGCGGGAGCCATTGGCAACATTATCGACAGCGCCTTTTACGGACTTATTTTCAGCGAAAGCACTTTTATGCAGGTTGCCGGGCTTTTTCCTGCAGGAGGAGGATATGGGCCTTTTCTTCATGGGAAAGTAGTAGATATGTTATACTTTCCATTGATTCAGGGATATTATCCGAAATGGTTCCCCTTTTTCGGGGGTGAGGATTTTATCTTTTTCCGGCCAGTTTTCAATATTGCTGATTCAGCAATCACTACCGGCGTCATATTGCTTATAATATTTCAGGCTAAATTCTTTAAAACGCTTCCCCAGGCTTCCGACCAAATCAGCCAATGATCCTCATTCCTTCTGTTTCATTTGACCCGGAGCGGTCTTCCGATCTTTAAATTCGTAGTGGCCTTTATTTTATTCATCACACACAATGCTTTTATTGTCGTATGATATTTTCTGGCAAGTTTCCCCAATGTGTCACCGCTTTTAATCTTATAATAAACAGCCTTACCATCATAATCCGAAGGGTAAAAAATCTTTTTCGTAATGGCCAGGGTATCGGAGATTAATTTCTGACGGTCAAAGTCGAGCATTTTCAATGGATCAATCGGAACATCCTTATATCGTACTTCAAAGTGAAGATGGGGAGCGCGGCTTCTGCCGGTTGAACCTCCTAATCCTACAAGATCGCCTGCTTTGATTACCTGGTTTACCTGTAGTTTTATCTTCGACAGATGGGCATAATAGGTTTCCAGACCATTATAATGACGAATGATGACCAGGTTCCCGAATCCCCCACGGTTATATCTTGCATAACGCACTACTCCGTCAAAAGCTGCTTTGACCGAATCGCCTTTTTTCAGGCCAATATCCAATCCCTTATGAACATAATTAAAACCACGGAATAGTCTTCCATAAACAGGCAATATAAAAGACCTGTCCCTGGATATTAAGGAAACGATGGTATCGCGAACGGAATCCGGCAAAATACGATGGACAAAAACCTGGTCATTGATCCATTCATGCGTAAAGATCCCGGTAGAATCGTCCTCGGAACTCATCATTACAGGCTCATTTTCAAGGTATTCCCAGGTGAAATTTTTATAAAGGATCACTGCACCATGAGAGGTTTCAACGGTATCTATGATGGACGGAACAGTCCTTTGGGAAATCACCGGTAAAGAAGGAAAAATGAATAATAAAAGAGCGAAAATAAATCTCATTATCCTCCATTCATTTTAAGGGTGACAGATTATGATTCCGGATCGCAAAACTAAGCTAAATAATAAACCCGGAAAAGAAATAATTATTATAAATAAAGGAGTTCTTTTATCTTTGCAAAAATTTTAAGAGTAAGAAATGCAACAAAAAAAAGTCGGTAAAATAACGCAGATCATTGGTCCGGTCGTAGATGTTTTTTTTGAACAGGATATAAAGCTTCCGGATATTTATGATGCATTGGAAGTAAAAAATAATGCAGGCAACCCGATCATTCTGGAATGTCAATATGATATTGGTGAAAACAAGATACGTACGATTGCCATGGACTCGACCGATGGGTTGCGTCGCGGTATGGAGGTGACAGAAACCGGAGGTCCTATATCAATGCCAGTTGGGGATCAGATCAGGGGCCGTTTATTTAATGTAATCGGTTTGCCCATTGACGGGCTTGGAGACGTTTCAAGGGAACATACCTACCCGATCCACAATGATCCTCCGAAGTTCGAAAACCTTACCACCCAGAAAGAAGTATTGTATACCGGCATCAAGGTTATAGATCTGATCGAACCTTATGCAAAAGGAGGGAAGATTGGATTATTCGGGGGAGCCGGTGTGGGGAAGACCGTCATTATTATGGAATTGATCAACAATATTGCAAAAAAGTATTCAGGTCTTTCTGTTTTCGGAGGAGTTGGGGAACGAACAAGGGAGGGTAACGATCTGTTACGCGAGATGATCGAATCAGGAGTCATAAGGTATGGAAAAGCTTTTCTCGACGATATGAAAAAAGGGGGTTGGGATCTTTCAATAGTGGACCGTGAAGAACTGCTGAAATCCCAGGCAACGCTTGTTTTCGGCCAGATGAATGAACCTCCCGGCGCACGTGCCCGTGTGGCATTATCAGGCCTCACAGTGGCTGAATACTTCCGTGATGGCGATGAAAAATCCGGCGGACGCGATATCTTGTTTTTTATCGATAATATCTTCCGGTTTACCCAGGCCGGTTCTGAAGTTTCTGCCTTGCTGGGCCGTATGCCTTCTGCTGTCGGTTACCAGCCTACATTGGCTACCGAAATGGGAATCATGCAGGAGCGCATCACTTCAACCAAACGCGGATCCATTACATCCGTTCAGGCCGTTTATGTTCCCGCCGATGATCTGACAGACCCTGCCCCGGCAACCACCTTTGCACACCTCGATGCCACCACGGTTCTGGACAGGAAAATCTCAGAACTGGGGATCTACCCGGCTGTCAATCCGCTGGACTCCACATCAAGGATACTCTCTGCCGATATCGTCGGCGAAGAACATTATAACACCACACAGAATGTGAAGAAGATCCTGCAACGATATAAGGAACTCCAGGATATAATTGCCATCCTTGGAATGGATGAATTATCGGATGAAGATAAATTGACGGTACATCGTGCAAGACGTGTTCAGCGTTTCCTTTCCCAGCCTTTCTTCGTTGCTGAACAGTTCACGGGCTTACCCGGTGTTTTCGTGAATATCGAAGATACGATCAAAGGATTCAAAATGATCATGAACGGGGAAGTCGATGAATACCCCGAATCCGCCTTTAACATGGTCGGCACCATTGAAGAGGCCATTGAAAAAGGAAAAAGGATCCTGGCGGAAAGCAAATAATCAAAGTAATCGTATGAAGGTTGATATCATCACTCCCGGCTCCATCCTTTTCACCGGCGACAATATATACCTGGTCCAGTTACCCGGTGTTGACGGGTCGTTTGAGATTATGAACCATCATGCACCGTTGATCTCCGTTCTTAAAAACGGCCGGATAAAAGTGGTTGTAAAAGGAGAGACCCCGCAATATTTTGAGGTGAAAGGCGGAGTGATCGAGGTTCAGAATAACAAAGTGCTGATACTTGCCGAATAATGCAATAAAACGATCGTCTTTTAATAAAACCGCATCCTGTCGTCTTTGGTAACTGCCGTTTTCTTCAAGGCATCAAAAGCCCGGTTCGCCACTCTTGATTCAAAACCGTTTAACAGCATACGCTTTTCATAGGAGAAGTCTTCCCTTAGCGGTGGTTCAACAATATCGTCAATCATCACAAAATAGGAACCGAATTTCCCTTCCAATGGCCCGTTAACCGTGCCTTTTTTCAGGGTGAAAAGTTCTCCTACAATTTCATTTTCACGGGCCAGTACAGTACGGCTGTACCCTGCAAACGTGAGCGTTGTTGTATCCACTTTCGATTTTACATAGCTGGCCAGGTCATATAGGTTTTTTGTCGACAAGAATGCCTTCGCCATTTTCTCTGTCAGAAGCTTGATCTTGCCCTCATTTTTAACCGATGGCTCGATCCGGCCTTTGATTTTATCAAGAGGCATTATACCTTTTTCCATAGCGTCTTTTAAAACTGCTACGACATATTTCCCACTAATATCAAAAACCGGTGAAACCTCGCCCACTTTTGTAGTTTCGGCAAATGCCCAGCGGACTAATTCACGGGCAGATTGAAGGCCCATGACGAAATTATCCATTTGCTTAACGGATTGAGCTGTTCTTTTTGGAAGCCCCTTCTGATCAGCGGATTTGTCAAATGCATCGGGTGTTTTATTCTGGCCTGCAAAAGTACTCGCTTTTAAATAGGTATCCTGGTATGTTTGATTGCTCGGTAGAATCTGACGTTGTAATATGGCAACCTGGACCTTATCAACGGGTTTGGATTTATCTGTCAGTTTAAAAACGGAATACCCGATAGCTGTCTCAATAATCTTTGTCTCATTTGGTTTCAAATCCAACCCGGCTTTAAAGAAGATCCCGTAATTGACGTTCCCGTCCTGAAACCATTTTAAGTCTCCTGCGTCATCCTTGGCTGTGGGATAATCGGAAACGGTCTTTGCGAATTCAACAAACCTTTCCGGATTTTTTTTCAAAATTGCCAGGATACTGTCAGCTTTGACCTTTGCCTGATCCTTGGTACGTTTGATCGACTCACCGACCTTTGTTCCCTCCCATGAAATGAGGATGTGGCTGGCTTTCATGGAATCAGGACGATCCTGACGGTCAAGTATTTTAGCCATATACCAGGAACTATTTTCTTCAAATACAGGGATAATGGTACCGACAGGTAAAGTGAACGCAAGAGAATCAAGCTTACCGTGCAACTGACCTTTCTTTTGAAAGGTACTGTCATATTTTTTATCCGAATTGGCATTGATATAATTCGGGAGATCATTACTGGTAAGGAAATCCTTGTATATGCTTTGAACCTCATCGGCGATCTTTTTCCGGTCGGTGGCAGAAGGGGTGACTTCAAAGATTACATAATCAAGAATACGGATGGGTTCTTCCTGTTCAAAAAAAGGTTTATATTCATCATAATAATGTTGATAATCAGCGTCTGCTAATTTAACCTGGTTATCCGGAATATCCTGATAACCGGGAGCAGTAAACCTGATCTTCAGCGTTTGCGATTCATTGGTATATTGTTTTTTCAGAAAGGCTTTAGGAAGGTAATACCCTTTAGCAATGAGGTTGTTGTATTTTGCTTGATAACGGTCTTCCTTAATGGCCTTTTCAAACCTGAGCCATTGTTCCTTCGCTTTCGGTTCCATCTGGTCCAGGTTTTTAAGGTAATTGATCACAAGCGCAGGATCGTACATGCCGGTTTTAGGATCTTTAAAATATTGTAAAATTAACCGGTGAGGATTTTTTCCCTGTACCTGGTCAAACAATTCTTCGGGAGAAACAACCAATCCAAGTTTTTCGTATTCTTTTCCCATCAGGAGATCCCTCACCATGATAGTCCAGGTAGACTGTCTTATAGTGTAAGTATCTTCATCCGTAACCTTTTCATTTTTGGAGTTCTCTTTCTGGAGTGCCAGGGATTGGTCAACTTTGCTGTTAAAATCATTGTATGCAATGGATTCGCCGTTCACAGAGCCGATATCGTTCGAGCCCCTCATCCTTTTTTTCCCAAAGTCGCCGATAACAAAGGCTGCAATAGCAACTCCGACAATGATCACTGCCAAACCTGAGTGTTTTCTGATTCTTCCGATTATCGCCATGAATCTGATTTTTAAAAATAGTTCGCAAAAGTAGTTAAAATTCCCGAAAGTAAAAATGGTTTAACAAATTCAGAGGGAATCTTTTTTCACCAGCATTTCGCCTGTAACCCTGGTGAATTTATACCATGTGAATGATTCATTTGATTCCAGTCCTTCGACAAAAAGCACCTTATCGGCAGTGGTTATCTTTACCTTAACGTTACTGTAAATCATTCTCTTGTTCTCATCCCATGTCAGACGCTCGGTATTTAATTGTTTCCCGGTGATCTCGTTCCTGACCACAACATTTCCTTTCGCTTCCATGATCCGGGCAGATTCACGCCGTTTACCATAGTTACCTGTAATGGTAGATTCCACGCGCATTACCGAATCATAAATAAAGACCTTGAAACCTTTGGGAAATTCCATATATGGGTCCTTGCCGGAAAAACGGTTTATCAGAGGACTGTAAAGTTTTGCCTGGATTTTACCGGAGTCACTGAAAATAACCTCGATATCTTTGGCCGACATCATCGGCGAATTCTTTTCATGAATAATGAGGTCGGCCGTTTTAATGTCATCTCCGCAACCTGAAAACAAGATCACCGGAAGGAGAAAAAGGGTAATAAAAACAGGAAGGTAAAACGGACTGTTTTTAAAGACTAATAATACTTTCTCTTTAAGAACCATCTTTCATAAATGGAGAACCCGATAATGAATTTGAAATACGATTCCTGGATCAGGCTGGAATTCGTTGTCCCCCTGGTTCCGACCTGGAGTCCGAGGTTCAATACTGTTTTGATCCCTCTGAGAGGCAATCCGAACCCAACGCTAACGCCATACTCATCCAGATTTTTATTGCGCAAATCAAGATAGGAGTTGTCGTAAAAAAGCCCAATACGATACCGGATACGTTTCAAATAGTTGTAATAAGTATTAAGATCAGGCAAAAATTCAGCACCAACGCCGATTTGAAAACTATTAACCAGGGAATCACCCAGACCAAAAGCATTGAATTTTTTCCAGTTTTGCCATTTGAAATCGGCGCCTGCAATCCACTTGTCTGTTTTTTCAAACGAAATTCCAACACCGGTCATTAAAGGAATAAGAATCGTACCATGGACACCCGTTACATTGGTGATGGTATCCCTTGGATGCTCTACGCCGTCGGCTCCAAGGAAGAACGTTTGGGACAGCTGGTCGGTCTGGGCATTTATTTTTGTGTTGGCAGCAAATACGGCACCAACCGTCAGTTGCAGATTGTTTTTGAAGGACTTGGAATATTGTACTCCATAATCAAAATAAAGATCGTTGACCCTGGTATTATTGTCAACCTTGAAATCTATAAAATAGATGGAATCGGGAAATATGGCAACGGCTTCCCTGTTTAAAGTACCAAAAAGATAAGATGCATTGATCCCGATCGACAGGTTCTTAAAGATCTTAAATCCGTTACCCCAGAAAAACCGGTTAATTCCTCCGGAACCCGTGTATAACCTGTCGATATGAACAACCCCTTCGGCCGTTTCGATGCTTGATACGTTGTAACCCACATCGCTGAAAGGAACCAACCCGATACTTGTTTTCCACCACCTTGTGATGGGTATCCCGAAAAGCAAATATCCAAGAGAAGTATAGTTCCTGCTATCCGATTGAACATTTGATTTCAGGGTAACAAAATCGCTGACAAAACCTCCTTCAAAAACGAACGAAACAGAATCAAAAGCCGTATAGGAAGCAGGATTGTTGAAATTAACATGATAAGGACTGCGGACGCCATAACCGATCTTTCCCATAGAAGCGTTCCATGCATTATTATTGCCGGTTATGTCTCCCAAACCGAAACGTGAGTAAGGTGAGGAAATCCGGATTTGAGCATGAGTATAGGAGACAAGGAGCAAAAGAACCGGGAGGGATAAATAGCGTAAATTTTTCAGCGGGTTAAACATTAAAAGTCAATATTTGGTGGAGTCCCAGCAGGACGATGTTTGGGATTGCAAAGATGTTAATTTTTAATCGATTATCAAAATATTTCAAATCTCCTCCGCTAAGAAGGATCTTAAGTCCCGGATATTTCTTTTTATACAGTAAGGTGAACCCTTCCATTTCTGAGACGATTCCATTGATGACACCCGAGAGAATGGATTGTTCGGTATTGGCCCCCACAGGGTTGTCAAATTCTTTAAAAGTAATTAACGGCAGTTTGCCGGTAAAAGTATGCAAAGCCTGAAACCGCATGTTCAGTCCGGGAGAGATTGCCCCGCCCAGAAATTCGTTTCCGGAAGTAATGAGGTTATAGGTAATACAGGTTCCTGCGACAATGACGAGGAGGTCTTTACAGGGAAAGAAAGAGGCGCCTCCGGCGACTGCTGCCAGGCGGTCTTTCCCCAGCTCTTTCGGAGTCCGGTACCGGTTTATTACCGGGAGCGGGGTGGATTCTGTCAACTCAAGAAAACGGAAATGTTTTTTAAGGAAACTATTGATGGAAGAAGGATGCCGTGTAACGGATGAAAGGATACAGCCCTCGATACCGGGATTCTCGTCTACAAACGATTTGATCACCTGCAGCGTAATTTCTTTCCGGTTTACGATCTTTTTGATGGTGCCGGATGAATCTGTGAGGGCTATCTTTTGATTGGTATTACCGAAATCGAGGATAAGATTCATAGTTATTCATTGTTTACTATTCGCCAATTTTATCCGGCATCCGGTATCCGGCATCTGTTTTTCACCCTTCACCCTTCACCCAGGAATGATTTACAAAGGTATTGTAATTTCGAAATTTCTTTCTATTTTTGCCATCCCTGTTTAAAAAAGAAATTGGCGTCGTAGCTCAGATGGTAGAGCAGAGGACTGAAAATCCTTGTGTCACTGGTTCGATTCCAGTCGATGCCACAGAAGAACAAGAGATAAGGCGTTTAACATCAATCAGTTAGACGCTTTTTCTTTTTGGGTTTATGGCACTTTTATAGCACCAAACGAGATAATTTTCTTGCGATTTTGGATTCTTTTTTTACTTTTACTTTAAAATCTTTAGCTATGAGCACCAGCAGCGATACTTTAACCTTTGGCTTGAAATCCTTTGATCTTCCGAAAAAATCTGGGAGGAAATATTTATTAAAGAGCACAGTAAAATCTTTAGGTGCCGTTTCAGAGCAATTTGATGAGTATGATGATTTACTTCAACTCAATGCTCTAATTCGCCATCTTGAAGACATGCTCAAGGAAGTATATAAATTAAAGAGAATCAGGGAAGAAAGAATTATCAGTGAAGAAAACCCATATTTGACAGTTGAGGAAGTGGCTCAAATTCTGAGAGTCTCTGAAGGAACTGTTCGTGAAGAGATCGATGCTGGGAAAATACCCGCAGCCGAAATTGGCAAGCGTAAGCAAAAGAGAATCCTGAAAAATGATCTTGCCAAATACTTAGGGGTAAAAAAGATTATCTTCAAGCATAGTGATGCTGCCTGACCTCAATCCCTGAGTAATAGAGTTGGTTTTATAAGACGAGACTTTCATTTGAAATCATTATTTCCTCATCCTGATAGGTCGCCCATCAGGAGCCCATGGGGTTGAACAATGAACCCCCTTATTAATCACAGCATTTTGTACTTCCTCGGATCGATATAAAATCCTTCCACCGATTCGGTACCCCACTAAATTTCCATATTTAGTGAACGCCAAATGGTTGTAAAGACTATTGATGCAGAAGATTTTAAAGCCATGGCAGACTATTTTCAGGGATCAGAAAACATGATAAATCACAAACTTGAAAAGAGTGTGACTGTTCTTGATGAAGAAATTTTGACTACTGAAGAAGCTGCTAAAAAATTGAGGATGAGTACAAAAACACTATTAAACAAATACGTCCACACAGGTAAGCTAAAGGCAACTCCAACAAGAAAAGGATATATCTTTAAACTTTCGGATGTGGTAAACTTTATGAAATGATCTTGATCCATTTTAGACCAACCTAACGTTTCAAGCACAACCGCCTGATTACACTTTTCATTTAGTTTTCCTTCATTCTGATCAAAAAAAAGAGCCCCTCCCACGAGCACTGTCGGGAAGGGCTTAATTGTTTGTACGAGATATTGCCCAATCGGGCATTCTATGTATATATTAATTTTCTTCGACAGATATTTCAACTCCATTGTCGGTCAGACAACCGTCATGCATGGAGAGGTTGAGACAACACGAAATCCTTCGACTTTTCTAACAAAAAGATTTGGATGAGTAACGGAAATCGAAGAGTTTAAGAAGACTGATAAAATTTTTTAAAAATTTCATTCAAAAAATACTAATAGAAATATCTGATCAACCTACAAGGAAATCACGATATGGGAAACCATATTACTAATCGTAGTTTGTACTTTTACACTCTTATGTAAACGGTAAATAACAATGCACGATTTCGGTAAATAAGAATGCACGATTTCGGTAAATAAGAATGTCAGAAATCGGTAAATAAGAATGCAAGGTCCTTCCTTCGTTAAATTTCCCTTTTAAAGAAAAAAGAAAAAAAAGCAAGGGTTGCAGCTCAACTTGCCCATGGGCAAGTTGAGCTGCAAAAAACCTAACATTTAGCCTGACTTTTGGTCTCTTAACCAAACCTGTCAGACATGAACATAAAAATTGAACACCGATGGATTATGTATTATGAGATACAAAATCAAAGCTGGAACGGAAAAACGCCATCACAGATCGCGGAGTATCTGGTGATGGATATCCGGACTGTAAAAAAGTATTTAGCCATGAACGCAAAGGAGTATGAGGATTCATTGGTGGGTTTATCGACCCGAACAAAAAAGTTGGCAGCCTACGAAGATTTTGTCAAGGGACGACTGGAACTATGCCCCGAGGCTTCCTCGGCACAGGTCCATGACTGGCTTAAAGAACACTATCCGTTGTTCCCCAAGACGAGCATCAAAACCGTATACAGCTTCGTTTTATTTGTCCGGCAGAAACATAACCTGGTTAAGGTCTTTACCTCACGACAATACCAGCAGGTCGAAGAACTTCCTTATGGAGAGCAGGCCCAGGTTGATTTTGGAGAGTTTAATATGACCGATGTCGAAGGTCAACGCAAGAAAGTGTACTTCCTGGCCCTGGTCTTATCCCGCTCCCGGTACAAGATGGTCTTTTTCTCGGATCATCCCTTTACTTCTCAGTCAGCCATCGAAGCCCATGAAGTGGCCTTTAACTTCATTGGTGGCTATCCCCGGGAAGTGGTCTATGATCAGGATAAAGTCTTGTTGGCGAACGAAAACAAAGGCGATGTCGTATTAACCGAAGCATTCCGGGCTTACTGCCAGAGCCGGCCATTTAAGGTCAGGTTCTGTCGCAAAAGTGATCCCCAGAGTAAAGGGAAAATAGAAAACGTGATCAAATACATAAAGTACAATTTTCTCAGGGGCCGACTGTATTATGGAGTGTTTGTCCTGAACGATCAGGCCCTGGATTGGCTCAGCCGAACAGCCAATGCCAAAGAACATTCGACCACCCATAAAATCCCGGCACTTGAATGGATGATTGAAAAAGACCACCTGATCCCTTTGCAAACGGCTTTGTTTAATACCTCCCCTCAAAGGCTATACGCTGTAAGTAAAGACAATGTGATCCATTATAAAGGAAGCACCTACTCTGTTCCCATCGGAACTTACCAAGGGGCAAAAACAGAAGTAAAGCTTGAACAAACCGGTGACATCCTAATCCTAAGCGATACCACCGGAAAGGAAATTATCCGGCATCCGGTATCGTATATAAAAGGCACCCAGGTACGCCATAAAACACATTACCGGGATCATAGCCTGAGCGTGAGTAAACTGATCGATCAGGTGGCTTCACGCTTTACTGATCAGCAGAAAGCACACAGCTACCTCGATAAGGTTCATCTTCAGTTCCCCCGTTATGCCAGAGATCAAATGCAGATCATCGAACAGGCAGCAAAGAAATATCCAAGACAGGACATGGATATGGCCATGGAATATTGCCTGGAGAACCATCTGGAGAAAGCAGCTGACTTTGAACCGGTACTACTGGCGCTAAGAGAACAGCAGCAAAACGGTGAAGAACCTATTGCTAATAATGCACCTTGTTTACAAAATCAAAAGTACAAAATTCAACCTCATACAAGCAGTATATCAGAGTATAAACAAATCCTTGATTAACTATGGAAACAACCACAGAAACCTTAAGTAATCTAGCCCGGCAGCTGAAGCTTACCGGACTGGGATCCGTGATCGGTGACCTGCTATTAACCGCAGGGCAGAAACAGGTAAGCTATGTCGATTTTACGATGGACCTGCTCTCGGCCGAAATCGATCACCGTAACCGACAGAACCTGGCCAAACGTTTACGGCACGCAAAGCTCCCGGCCCAGCATGATCTGGACCTTTGGCAGGAGAATCATGTCAACGGGATATCCCGAACTCAACTCTCTCACCTCAGACAATGCATCTGGCTTGAACAACATTTTAACATCATCCTGATGGGGCCCAGCGGTGTAGGAAAAACGTTTTTAGGAGCTGGCCTTTGCTTTGACGCATTGCAGAAAGGATACCGGGCTTGCTTTAGAACCATGGAACAACTCACTCATCTGCTTAAAATGAAAGACATCGTCAAATCCATGGCCCGGGAATTTGATGTGCTCCTTCATGCAGATCTGCTGGTGATCGATGATATTATGATGTTCCCCATTGAACGCAAACAAGCCGTCTCTCTGTTTAATCTTATCGATCATCTGCACCAAAATGCATCCATCATCGTCACCACCAATAAAAGCCCTGATGAATGGGTCAAAGTACTCGATGATGAAGTACTCGCTGCCGCGATACTTGATAGGTTGCTTTTTAAGTGTGAAATCGTCAAATTATCCGGTAAATCGTTCCGGCTGGAAAACAGAAAAACGATCTTCGAAAACACCGTTCTTTAATATGTTGTATCTTTATAATCGGAAATTAACGATGCAAAAAACCTTGCATCCTTATTTACCGATTTCCTGCATTTGTAGTTACCGCTTACATCTTAAATAAATTAAATGAACAAAACAACATTTAAAGAACAAATTGAAAGAGGTATAAAGTTATTTAAAACTGTACCTTATATTGAGATGGACTTCGGTTCTACCAATAACGGACAAAATACTCATTGGGTAGACCCTTTATGGGATGCTGAAATGGGTTTGATCTCTTTTAAATACAAAGGGTATGTGATTACGCTCGTACCTTTGAGTGGTGGCGGTAATACCTTTAAAGGATTGAAACTATCAGATTACTTCACCAATGAAACTATATCTGTCAGTTCACAGGTTAGGGTTAGACGGGAGGTGCTGGGATATTTTGAAGGTGGTCATTCCTTTTATAAAAACATATTCAAAGCGAAAAGAAGGATTGATGAAATAACACAACAAGAACATGAAAAACGATTTGACTTATAACAAATAATGAAAATCTATTTCAAACTCCGCAAGCCGCCCATCTCCTCCTGTCTTCTGTGAAAATGCAGTAAGAAGAACCCCTCCCACATTCTGCCAAGATCGGGAGGGGTCTAAAAAATGAAATTTTATGAAATATTCCCATTGCTGGGATGATCTATATATTAAAATTTAATACTCATTTTTTCTCCTCATTGTACCCACAAAACTTCTTGTATTTTCATCATTTTATTATTGGAATACTCTTGTAGAAAGCCATTATATGGCTGAAAAAATATGAAGAAAGCCCAAAATATTGAGGGAAATTGGTTATGTAGCCGATCTTAAGCACTATAAAAATTGATATAGTTGCTAACTATCCAATATTTCCCCCAGCTTTCTAAATGCAGTGTCAATATTTTAATGATAGTTCATGTTAATTATATTAGCTTATAACTAATATAATTTACATGTATTATCATTTTGGTTTTGCAATCACCAAAATTGTTTTATACTTTTGTGATACCTTATGTTAAAAATATTAGGTTAAAACTTATTATTCAAACATGAAAAGTAAGACCATTTCTTTTCAATCGGCAAGTTTATTGAGCCAATTGAACCAGAAAGACCAAGTTTTTTTCACAATAAAGGATGCACAGTCGATTCTGGTGAATAGTAAAAAGGCTACAATAGTCGTTTTACTGCATTCTATGGTTGTACGGGGGCTTTTGATGAGAATAAAGGATGGATTATATCATATCATTCCATATGAACGGGATGCCTCCAGCTATTTCCCAAATTGGCACCTCACGGCTCAAGCCATGGCACAACCCAGAAAGTACTATATCGGATTCTATAGTGCTCTGGATTTGCACGGACTGATCACCCAGCCTTCCTTGGTCGAGTATACAGTTGTAGAACATCGAGTAATACCAAAGCGACAAACAGTCGGAGAAGTTCCATTTGAATACATAACCTTAAACCAAAATCACTTTTTTGGATACAGCAACCAATGGATAGACGATTTTAATAAAGTGTGCATTTCTGATCTTGAGAAGACAATCATTGATTGTTTGTATATACCCAATAATGCAGGGGGTATTACAGAAATCATTAAAGCTATTTACAAATGTAGGAACGAGATCAACCCTGAGAAACTGTTCAACTATCTTGAACTGTTTAAAGTTCAAGCTGTCAATAAGAGACTCGGCTTCATTTTGCAGCATCTTGATCTTTTTGGTGACTTTCGAAAGAAGTTGGCTAAGACGATCAGGGAGGGATATAATGCTTTAGACCCATCCTTGCCAAAAGAAGGTCGCCATAATTCGACTTGGAAAACAGTTGATAATATTGATATTCAAATAGTTTTACAATCACTAAAAACTTAATGGATGATACGTTTAGGGGAAATCCAGACTATTGCGGCAAAACTCGGAGTTCGAGATACTCAGATTGAAAAAGATTATGTCACCTCATAGGCTCTTTATGGAATCTCCAAGAATGAATTTCTGTCTCATCATCTGGTGTTCAAGGGTAGAAGGTATAAAAAGGAGTACTATTCTTAGAAGAAATTTCAAAAATAAAATTTTATACGTTGTTGATTCAAAATAGATTTGACTTATGAAAAAACAGAAATATTGTAAATGCACCAAGGACTTCTATTATTCAGAAGATCATCCCATGATAAGAAAGGGTGAGGTTTTTCCCTATTATAAATCTGCATGGGTAGTGATTGATCCCATAGGTAAGATTGACCCTATGCAATTCAAGGAAAATTTTATAGAAATACAAGAAGATGAATATATGCTTCTACGAATGAGGCTACAAGTTCAACAAAGATTTGACTTGTGAAACGAGAGTGGATTATCTCCATTTTGGTTCCACAAAATAAAGCATAGTCCGATCTGGGTCTTCAAAATGAATGTATTTCCCTGATTTCCCATCATCGAACTTGTAAGCTATCTGGTTGCTCTTTAGCAGCTCAATTGCGTCATTGATTGAATCTATCATAAATCCGATAGATAATGATCCAGACCCTAAAGGTTGTTCAGGGGACGGATGCAATCCAACGGTAATCCCTGAAGTTTCGACCATTGCATAATGATCCTCCCACCTTTCCTTCAATTTCAGTCCGATTGATTCATAAAACTTGATAGATTGATCAAGGCTCTTCACCATTATGGTGACGTTGGATTCATTTATTTCCATCATTGTTCTTTTAGCTCATCAGTCGGTAGAAACTGGCTCAACAACTGGTTCTTTTGATTTAAGAGGTTTGCTGAGTGGAGCCAACCTCACGCTTCCTTTCCAAGCTCTCCTTTTTAGATTCCTTTTCTTGACAACTTTTTTGATCTCCTTGATCGGAGACTGTTTTACTTCGTTTGTGGGTACGCTGTCAGGACTGGGGAGAACCTTGGGAGTCTTCTTGATAATTGCTGTCTTAGCAATATTTGGCTTAATTGTGGTGTTCTTCTTTGGTTTTGGCGTTATTTTTTTCGTGCTTTTTTTTGCTACTGGCATTGCAACAGCAGATTCGGCTATTTCATATGTGGGCACAGCCTTTGGTTTTCTACCTCTCTTTTTTTTGGGAAGTTCTTCAACTGGCGTGGGCACAGACTTGGGTCTACCTCGCTTTTTTGGTTCCTTCGACTCAATAACTTTGACCTTGGGCTTGCGACCTCTTAACTTTTTTGGGGTCGGTTCCTTTTCGGTAGGTTCTTCTTTATCTGGCTTGACTGAGCCCCCAATTTTTCTAAGGACATCCTTGATCTGCTCAATGTATTTCTCTGCATTAGCAAGTTCTTCAGCATACTGCTGACGCATGAAATCGAGTTCCTGATCGGAAAATTTGATTGATCTCATTTTCGATGTTATTGGTTACAAGGTGCTAAAGTACGGGGTTTCAAAAACAAAAACAAATTCTTGTAGGGGTTGGAATTTGTTAAGGACTTCAGCATTTGTAATCCAATGAAAAGTTATTGTACTTTTATCACTCACATCAACACTTTTTCAATTAACAGGACTCAAGAAACATAGATTTCGGACAGTAATCAACATCTTTGTGGGCATTGATTTTGAATTTTTTTAAGATTGGAAAATGAACAAATGACCAGATCAAAAGTCAGTATATAAAAATGTGGGGCAATTAGAAGAGGTCGGTAACGACAAGGTTCCTCTATTACTTACATAGTAGATTAAATTTATTACTAAAAGAAAACAACTTCAAGTCATTTCAAAATATTATTACTAAACATATAATTACTCATTATGGAAAATACTATATTTTTTGGAAATGGAATTAACTTACTATCCACCAGTAATATTTCATGGAAAATGTTATTAGACGAGTTACAAGAATCGAGAAAATTCGGTTGCAAGTTATTGCCAAATACAATGATCTATGAAAGAATTCTTTTAGAACGACCAATAACAAAAAATGATGTTTTAGAGGAAGAATATAAGGTTAAATTGAAAATAGCTAATTTAATGTCCGCAATGGAACCACATGAAATCTATTCATTATTGTACCAAATTGATTTCCAACATTATCTTACAACAAATTACGATAATGCATTCATTAACAGCATAAAAGAGTTAGCAGAAGTTAATAGCATTCATGAATACAGTACTGAAGATGTTTACAGCATAAGAAGACGCAAACGAATTAGTAATAAAAAACAACAAGAAAAAAATCTTTGGCAGATACATGGGGAAATTAGGAAACCCGCAACAATTATGCTTGGCTTAGATCATTATTGTGGATCAGTTGCAAAAATAAACGACTACATCAAAGGGTGGTATAAATATAATGAATCAAATAAAACTATCTCGGAAGATTCAGTTGAGAAAAAGTTTGAGAATAAAGGCTTTACTCAAACTTCATGGATTGAATTATTTTATACTACAAATATTCATATTATAGGATTTTCACTTGATTTCTCTGAAATTGATTTATGGTGGATTCTTAACAAAAGAGCAAGATCAATGAAAAGATCAACACTTAAAAAGTTTATTAAAAACAAGATAATCTATTACTGTACAGAGATTGATGATCAAAAGAAAGGACTTCTTGAAAGTTTAAGTGTTATTGTTAAAAAACAAGAATTACCAATAACCTTGAATGCATACTATGATTATTACCTCAATTGGATAAGCAATGTAAAATCTGAATTATAGCCAATATTCACCGAAAAATGGACTTTTACATAGAAAAAACGGTTCTCAACCTCATTAAAAATTTAACTAAATGAAATATGCAATCTTTTTAGGTGCTGGAGCTTCAGCCACAGAAGGGGCTCCAATACAATCAAATTTGTTCAAAGACTATTTTAACTTAGTTAAAAATAGAAATGCATTTTCTTCATCGGAACACGAAAGAGAATTAGCAACCTTCTTCCAGTTAATGTTTGACATTGATGTCGATAATGGAGATATTGATAAAACAATATTTCCGACCTTTGAGGAAGCTCTGGGGATACTCGATTTAGCTGATTCAAGAAATGAAGCATTCAGGGAATTTTCAAATATTAACATTGCATCAAATAGTGGACGGATTAAATTTCTTAGACTTTATCTTGTATTTCTGATGGCAGATATAATAAATGATAGCTTAAAGAAGAGTAAAGACATACATCGAAGACTTATTAATGAACTTAATAATACTGCGCAACTCGAAAGAACAATATTTTTGACCACAAACTATGATCCTGATTAATTCATTAGAAACTTTCTTTTGACCTTAAAAGTCGTTTTTGGAGTAATCTGTTCCAGTTTTTGAAATAAACCTTCGAAAAAAGCCCTTCGTCTTTCATTCACTGACATCACTAAAGTAGTTTTACGGCTAT
>CAIYUC010000104.1 GCA_903929315.1 uncultured Bacteroidales bacterium | reverse complement strand
AGTCTTTGTGACCATTGTGAAAAACGTTGTGGCCTTTGTGGTTAATTCTTAAAGCACTGAACCACAATGAACACCAAGATTGCACAAAGCACACAAAGAAGGAAAAATTATCATCTGCCATACTTATTAGACAGCCCCAAGCCGAAGACGGGGGTGAGTTATTAAATAAATGATTGCAGGTCGTAGAGCTTTTTGTAAACCCGGCTATCCCCAAGAAGATTCAAATGTGTTCCTCTTTCAACAATCTTTCCGTCTTGCAAGACGATAATTTCATCGGCAAACTGGATGGTTGATAACCGGTGGGCTATTACGATAGAAGTACGATTTTTCATGAGGTTTTCAAGAGCCTGCTGAACCAGCCGTTCCGATTCGGTGTCCAATGCTGAAGTAGCTTCGTCAAGGATCAGAATGGGAGGATTCTTCAGCACTGCCCTTGCAATGCTGAGCCGCTGACGCTGACCCCCGGAAAGTTTTGTACCGCGGTCACCGATAAAGGTTAAATATTTTTGGGGCATTTTTTCTATGAATTCATGCGCATTGGCCACTTTGGCTGCTGCGATCACTTCCTGTTCGCTTACATCTTCCATTCCAAATGCAATGTTGTTAAATACCGAATCATTGAACAATATAGTTTCCTGAGAAACAATTCCCATCAACCCCCTCAGATCATTAATGATAAGATTCCGGATGGGGATCCCGTCGATGAGTATCTCCCCTTCCCTGCAATCATAGAACCTCGGTAAAAGATCTACCAGGGTTGATTTCCCGGAACCGGACGGTCCTACGACAGCCACCGTCATCCCCTTACGGATCGTGAAATCAATATTCTTTAAAACTTTTTCCGTCTCATACCAGAAGCTGACATTCCTGTAACTGATCTCTCCGGAAAAATCTTTTTTGGTGATGGCATCCGGTTTCTCTTCTATCACTTCAGGTTCATCCAGTACCTGCCGGATCCGTTCCACGGAAGCTGCTCCTTTCTGAATATTATAAAAGGCCTGGGTGATTGATTTTGCAGGAGGGATCAGCTGTGAAAAAAGGGCGAGGTAAACGATAAAAGCAGCCGCATCAAGCAAATTCCCGGGGGTGAACACCAGTTTTCCTCCGTACCACAATACAATAGTGACTACACATGCACTCAGAAACTCACTCAGCGGGGAAGCGAGGTCGCGTTTGCGGTAAAGGCGTACCATCAGCCTTGTATATTCAGAGTTTGTATTACGGAAACGTTTATTGGCAAATCCGATGGCATTAAATGCCTTGATGATCCTGAGCCCGGATATGGTTTCTTCGATCATCGACAGGATCACGCCCATTTTCTTCTGTCCCTTTACGGAAGTCCGTTTAAGGCTTTTCCCGATGCGGCCGATGATCAGGCCGCTGACTGGCAACAGGATCAGTACAAAAACTGTGAGGGAAGGACTTAAAACGAATAACATGGCAAGGTATGCCAGCATTTGTATCGGATCCCTGAATGCCATTTCCAGCGAGCTCATGATCGACCATTCGATTTCCTGAACATCATTCGTCATCCTGGCCATGATATCGCCTTTCCGTTGTTCGCTGAAATACGAAAGAGGCAGGATGAGGATCTTATTATACAGGTCATTCCGGAGGTCTTTAACGACCCCGTTCCTGACTACAGCCAGGAAATACATGGCCATATAGCGGAAGAAATTCTTCAGAAAATAAAGGATGATGATGATGATACCTACATAGATGAGTATCCTTTCATTGCCATATTTCTGCAACCAGTGACCGGACTGGTAGTAAAAATTATCCCTCAGCGAATTAGTATTGTGCCAGTTCAGCACCGGGGCCGATTTGGGTATCTCCATCTGATGGAACAGCATCTGAAGAACCGGAATGAATAACCCGAAAGAAACAAGGGAAAACAGAACAGCTAAGATATTAAAGACAACATTCAGAACAGCATATACCCAATAAGGACCGGCATAGCGTAATATTTTCAGGAAGTTTTTCACTGGAACAAAGATAGGATTTTTAGCAGAAATCAAGATATGTTTGAGAATTTCGCTTATTTCATCCCGATTTTCTCCCCCGTTGCTGTCAGTTGTACAACTTCATTGATCCTTTTTAATCTCGTCTCTTCTTTTTTAGCATCATCGATCCAGCGTATACAAAGGTGTTTGTATGCAACAGTAAAATTCGAGAATTTCTTCAACGCTGTTGGATTCTGTTCCAGGGCTTTTAAAAGATCAGCAGGGATTTGCAGATCACCAACCGGTTTATCAATAATAACAAGCCTGTCGGGGTGATCAAGGAACTCCTGGTATTTCACCATCCCTGCAGGAGTCATGCGTTTTTGTCCGATCATCTTTTTTACCCGCAGGATATTTTCCCGTGACCATTTGCTGGAAGAATTACGTGGAGTGAATCTCTGCATGTATTTCTCATCATCTATACGTTTCACAGTACTATCGATCCATCCGAAACAGATTGCTTCCTCGACTGCTGCCTCATAGGAGACCTGGGGCTTACCTGTGTGCTTTTTATAATAGACAAGCCAGACATCTTTCACTTTATCGTGGTTTTTTCCCAGCCAGGCACGCCATTTTCCCCGGTCAGGGAAATAAAGTTGATTGGAATTTTTCATAATGATCAAAGTTAAAACACTTTTTACATAAAACTAAAAAAACTGTTACAATTAGCCATGCATTATTCCTGTTGATATGTACCACTGTTGCGCCAAATAGTTTTTTATTCCGTACCTTTGCACAATGGAATCTACACGCCAGAATAAAATCTCACGCCTCATCCAGAAGGATCTGGGGGTGATATTCCAGCAGGAAAGCCGGAATCTTTTTCATGGTGCCATGATCACTGTTACAAAAGTGCATGTCGCAAAAGACCTTTCAATTGCAAAAATTTATCTCAGCCTTTTTGCTACAAAAGATAAAGATGCATTGCTCGAAAAGATCCGGAAGGAAACGAAAGAGATCAGGCATTTGCTTGGCGCCCGGGTACATAATCAACTACGTATCATTCCTGAATTGCAATTTTTTCTAGACGATTCATTGGATTATATTGAAAATATAGAGAATCTTTTACACCATTAAGCCAACTAATTCACCTTTTTCAGGGGCTGTCTAAAAAGTCTTTGTGACCATTGTGAAAAACGTTGTGGCCTTTGTGGTTAATTCTTAAAGCACTGAACCACAATGAACACCAAGATTGCACAAAGCACACAAAGAAGGAAAAATTATCATCTGCCATACT
>CAIYUC010000103.1 GCA_903929315.1 uncultured Bacteroidales bacterium | reverse complement strand
TTATCTCAACCTACAAATCAACGTACAGCTAATTTTAATGAGAATATTTTCCAAGGCACTAATTGTATCGACGATAACTATTTTTTACAGCTTATAATAAACCCCTTTTCGGAGGGGACTCAATCTTAATTGCAATGAAAAAAGTTATTTCCTACTTTTTAGTCATCATTCCATTTTTTTGTAGTGCCCAATTGGCGTCTTACAAACCTACACCATTGGATTATATTTGGATGAATGTAGGAGTTCCGGATTTCTCACCACGAAGTGTGTCTAACATTTGCCTTGCCTTTTCCCCAACGTCAGGTGAACCACATGTTTCATATAATGATGGAGGCGCTTACAACCTGGTGACTGTAAACAGGTTTAATGGAAACGCCTGGGTAAATTTGGGAACAGGAAATTTCTCCGGATTTTTTCCGAATTACGCGTTTATTGCATTCAGCCAGGATGGCAAACTATATGTTTGTTATGAGGATTATGATCATAATAATAAAGCAACGGTGAAGGAATTTATCGATACTGGATGGGTAAATGTCGGACCTCCTGGTTTCTCTACTTCCAATGTTGCACATAACTGTTTGGCAGTGAGCCCATCCGGTGAGCCTTATATCGCTTTTATGGATTACAGCGTCGCCTGGCGCTTGACGGTAATGAAATTTGACGGAACTATTTGGAGTTTAGTTGGACCGCCGGGCTTCAATGTCGGAAGTTCTCCAAGTCTTGCCTTCAATCCTTCTGATGGTCTCCCATATCTCGCTTTTGGAAATGGTGATAATGGTGGTATGGCAGTCTTAAGGAAATTTGATGGCAATAACTGGGTAAGTGTAGGTGGGGAAGGCTTTTCTGACGGAGTGGTATCTGATATTAGCCTGGCATTTGACCTGTCAGGACATCCATATGTTGCATATTGGGATAACAGTATTTCAAATAAGGCTGTTGCGATGAAATTTGACGGAACCAGTTGGCTGTGCCTCGGTAATGGTCCTCTTTCACAGGGAGATGTTGATCATACAAGTATTGCAATAAGCCCTGATGGTCAGCCCTGGGTGTCCTATTGCGATCGTATAAATGACCAGAAAGCAACTGTGAGGTCATTTATCGGAACCACTTGGATAACAACAGGTGAGGGTATTTCACCTGGAGTTACACTGGAAACAAAAATTGCATTCAGCCCGTCAGGTAAGCCATATGTAGCATTTAAAGATCAACACCATGGGGGTTATATAACTGTAATGAAATATGATTCGGTTTCAACTGGGATCATAGAACCAAAGGCACCAGGATTAAAACTGTATCCAAATCCAGCGTCCAAAGAATTAACAATCGAATTAAAGAATTTCTCCGATATTAAATATATTGAAATCAAGAATATAAAGGGAACAAGAATATATGAAACCCAAACTAATGAAAGGAAATTAGTTCTTGATGTTGGAAATTATCAAGCCGGAGTGTATATTGTCAAGGTTAGGACAGAAGTTTCAAATTGGATTGGGAAGTTTTGCAAAGAGTGAAAGAGTAAAGAATGAAAATTTCATACCTTATTTTTTCTTCCTAACCTTAGTAGAAAAGATGGTCGTAATCCTCCACAAACCTTATTACCTTATTGAAGCCGAATTTGAAACTTCAGACCGGAATAAGGATATAAGTCAATAGTTAACAGTTACCAGGTAAGATCAAATGGAAGTCTGCAATTATCTGTCTACGAAGAAATAGCGAATTAGGGGAATTATTAAAAAGCGAAAAATAAATAAACCGTAAATTGATACTATGAAAAAGTTTTGCTTCATTTCTTACATGTTATTTATGACCACATTTGTCTTTTCTCAATGGACATGGCAAAACCCTTTACCGCAAGGGAATACTTTATGGTCATGTTATTTCGTCGACGCAAATACAGGCTTTGCCGTAGGTGATTGTGGGACGATTATAAAAACAATTGATGGCGGTTTGTCATGGAATATATTACCAGGGGGAACAACCAGTACATTATTTTCAGTCTGCTTTACTGATGCTTATACGGGTTATGCAGCCGGAGGTGAGGATAATTCTGATGGACTCATTATAAAAACAATTGATGGAGGCAATTCATGGTATGCATTAGCAACCGGCACAGCCGATAATTTGTATTCAGTTTGTTTTCCCACTGCCAATACAGGTTACGCAACAGGAGATAGTGGTACTATAATAAAAACAACAGATGGTGGTCAATTATGGAATAAGATCTGGGGTGGGAAAAATTATCAATTATCTTCAGTTTTCTTTAACAATGCAAATATTGGTTATACAGTTGGTAGCGGTGGAACAATTTTAAAAACCATAGACGGAGGAAGCAACTGGACTGAAATACCTGGAGGCACAACATATGATCTGACTGCAGTTTATTTTCTCAATTCTGATACAGGTTATGCTGTGGGTTTTAACGGAACGTTCCTGAAAACAATCAATGGAGGCATTGCCTGGTCTTCATTATGGAGTGGAAGCACTGGTTTAATACATTCCGTATTTTTTACCGACGCAAATCATGGCTGTATTCTGGTGGATGGAAACATTTATAAAACATTCAATAGTGGTGGTACATGGGTCCCCGAATCATACGGTTCCAATCCTCTACATTCGGTTTATTTTATCAATGGCAGCGAAGGGTATATTGTAGGGTCTCATGGAGAGAATTTATATACATCTGACGGTGGCTCGAGTTGGTTTGGCAGCGGCGGCGGCACAATTAATGATATTAATTCTATCAGATTTGCAAATGATGAAAAAGGCTTGGCGGTTGGTCTGAGCGGAACCATATTAAGGACCCTAAACGGAGGCTCAACATGGACATTTATCTTTTCCGGAATATGGGTTGATTTCTCCTCAGTGTTCTTTACCGATATCAATACAGCATATGCGGTTGGAGCTTCAGGGACCATAATAAAAACTTCCAATGGAGGTTTATCGTGGACTTCTTTAATAAGTGGAACAACAAAGGCTCTGGTTTCAGTTTATTTCACTGATGCCAACATTGGGTATGTTTTGGAAGAGTCAGGAGTCGTCTTAAAAACCTTGAATGCAGGACAAACGTGGAGCAGTAAATCGACCGGTTCAACGGAGTCATTATCTTCGATTTATTTTACTGATCTCAGCAATGGTTTTATCGTCGGAATGAATGGAACTATTTTAAAAACAACAGATGGAGGTACTTCCTGGACTGCTTTATCCAGCGGATCCACTGCGGATTTAACATCCGTTTATTTTCCCACAACTAACACTGGATATGCAGTTGGTTTTCATATGAGTTCCGGTGCCATTTTAAAAACCATTGACGGAGGCTCAACCTGGACTGCTTCTTCACCTGGGCAGAATACAGGGTTGAGGGCTGTTTTTTTTAACGATGATAATACAGGGTTTGTGGCAGGAGATTCGGGATCCATTTTAAGAACTACCGATGGTGGCGTTACTTGGGCGGCTTTATATGGCTGTACATTTAATCTTTTAAGGTCCATTTTCTTTGTTAATTCCAACACTGGTTATATAGCAGGTTGCGGCGGAACCATCTTAAATACTACAGATGGAGGTGGCTTCGGAGTTGGAATTGAGCAAAATATTCAATCGAACAGCATTGAAATTTATCCCAATCCCGCAAATTCAAGAGTAACATTCTCATCAAACAGCAACTTACCTGGAGAAACTAATATCAGTATTTTCAATAGTACAGGCCGTCAGTTATTAAGTAAAAAGTTTCGGAATCAGAATAAAATTGAAATGGATGTGAGCCAACTGACCAAAGGTATTTACCTTGTGAAAATGCAAACCAATGCAGGGGTTGAGGCGAGGAAGCTGGTCATACAATAGTTATCGGGTGGTTATACAATTTTTGTACTAAGGTTAGGGAAAAAATAAGGGTTTGCGATCGCAGTAGCATCAAAACACGCACGCGTCAGAGACGTGCGCGAGCGAAAGGGTTAATTATTAAATTACTCAAGTTTCGGGGTTAAATTAAAACATGATATTTCAC
>CAIYUC010000102.1 GCA_903929315.1 uncultured Bacteroidales bacterium | reverse complement strand
GTAGACCGATGCTGGATGCTGGATGCTGGATGCTGGATTGTGGTATTTTTCGGCAATACAATTATCTCTCTGATCCATGTTTTCTGGTATTTCCATTCCGTAATTCAGATCTTCTGCAAGCCAGCACTGGGATCCGATTTGAACTGTGAGATAGACTTTGTTATCTCGCGGGTCAGTCAGATCTGAACCACAGATTACGAATGACGGATTACGAATTACGAATTGTAAAGAAGAGCTGGCAAAACAAAGGGCAGAATTGGTATAGGTATAGGTTATTATTTTTGTACCAACTCCTGCAATGGCAGGATAGAAAATTCCGCTGGTGACGCCGGCACCTGAGTATGTTCCACCAAGTGGAATTCCACCTTTTAATTTGAAAGGTTGTGCATTTGTCGTGGTGATTGAATCGTTGCAAAGGGTGAATGTGACCATGGGAGAAGCTGGAACATTCATTGTGATGATATTGGATGTTGCAGGGTTTCCAATGGGGCAGACAACATTTGATGTGAGAATGCATATTATTTGGTCACCGGATACCGGATTGTATGTGTAAGTGGATGAATTTGTCCCGGCATTGACACCATTGACCTTCCATTGGTAAAATGGGGTAGTGCCACCATATATGGTGGCACTACTATATGTCACCGAAATGCCGGAACAAACCGGGTTAGCAGATGCGGAAATATTGATACTGACAGGAAGATTCGGGTTGACGGTCATTGTGATCTGATTCGAGGTTGCCGGATTTCCGGTCGGACAGATGGTATCCGAGGTAACCACACATTTTATAATGTCGCCATTTACCGGAATGTAAGAATATACAGGATTATTTGTCCCGGCATTGAGCCCATTGACCTTCCATTGGTAAAACGGCGTAGGGCCGCCATACATGGCGGCCGATGTAAACGTTACCACGGTTCCCGCGCAAACCGGGTTTGCAGATGCAGAAATAGTTATGCTGACAGGAAGATTTGGATTGACGGTCATTATCACAGAATTGGAAGTAGCGGGATTTCCGCTGGCACACACTGCATTTGATGTGAGTATGCAAATTATGACATCTCCGTTGACCGGAACATAGGAATAATCAGGATTATTGCCTCCCGCAATAATTCCGTTAACCTTCCATTGATAAACAGGAGCAGTACCACCACTAACGGGGGTTGCTGTGAAAGTAACCGATGTTCCTGCACAGACAGGGTTTACTGATGATGAAATCGTAACACTGACTACAACGTTGGTATTTTCAACCATAGTGATCGTATTCGATGTGGCAGGGTTTCCTGTCGGACAGGGAATGCTCGAATTCAAAACACATGTAACAATATCACCATTATTGGGAACATATGAGTAAACAGATATGCTGCCTGTAACATTCCCGCCATTTACTTTCCATTGGTACAATGGTGTTGTACCTCCATTCGTTGGATTAGCTGTGAACGTTATTGTGGATCCCTGGCAGAATGGATTAGCTGAGGCACTAATGGAGACACTGACCGCAAGTATTGGATTTACGATCATGGTAATTGTGTTGGAAGTATCAGGGTTATT
>CAIYUC010000101.1 GCA_903929315.1 uncultured Bacteroidales bacterium | reverse complement strand
CAACGGAGTATGTGCATCAGTCAGTGCCACAACGACCATCCATGTGGATGCCGTACCGGGTGTACCTGATCCAGGCACTTACGGACCATATTGCGTAACCGATGCACCAATCACTCTTAGCGGATCACCTGCGGGTGGTGTATGGACTGGAACGGGAGTCAGCGGCAGCGGGCCATATACGTTTACCCCCTCGGGTAATGTAGGCACCAATACTCTGACCTACACGGTTTATTCAGCCAATCATGTATGTTCGAACTCTAACACTGTCGCTATAGTGGTAGATGCCATTCCGGGCATACCGTCAACAGGCAGTTACGGACCATATTGCGTAACCGATGCACCAATCACTCTTGGCGGATCACCTGCGGGTGGTGTATGGAGTGGAACAGGTGTTTCTCTGGTTAGCGGCAACTATGTTTTTGACCCATCAGTGGGCTCACAAACACTGACCTATACGGTTTACTCAACGAATCATGTATGTTCGAACTCAAATACGGTCGATGTAGTTGTAAATTCACAAAAAACCATCAGTGGTGTCCTGACATATGACAATACTGCCAATACAGGATTGAACGATGTAACGGTTACTCTTGATGGTCAATCGGTAACAACTTCGACTGTTAATGGTGTTGAGGGATCCTATTCATTCGCTCCTGTTTGTCCGGGGGATTATACTATTAGTTTTATTACTGACAAACAAGTTGGCGGTATCAATTCAACCGATGCTGCCCAGGTGAATAATTGGGCTGTAACCTATAGTTCCAATCCCATTCAGCAGGTCAGGTTCCTGGCTGGTGATGTAAAATATGTTTATATGTGCTCTGGACCAGGTGCGCAAGCAATACAGCAGTATTTTGTATATGGATCCCCTACTACACAAGGGACCTATTTCTTAAGAACCTATAGTACAGGTACTACATGGTCTTTCTGGCATGCAGGTGATATGAACAATAGCAATACCAATCAATACACAATGCCGGTACATGTTACCAGTGATATCACTTACAATGTCTATGGATTGTGCAATGGCGACTTCAACGGAAGCTTTATTCCATCTACAGGCGGAAAAGAAGCCAGCGCCACATTGCAGCTAACCTACGGCAATACCAGGCAAATCGGCGCCAATACAGAGTTCGATCTGCCGGTACGCACGGTTAACCCTTCGAATGTGGGCGCCGTCTCCCTTATCCTGAATTTCCCCTCCGATATGGTGGAAGTGAAGGATGTAACCATGAACGATGGCAGTGGCCATCTCGATTGGACCGTGAACGGCGATGAGCTGAGGATCGGGTGGAACTCACTGTCACCGCTTAAGATGGCTTCCCAGGGAGACCTCATCACCCTCAGCCTGAAAACCACCGGTGCATTCACCAAAGGCAACACGATCCAGTTAACACTGGTTCCTGATCCCTTGAATGAACTGGCCGACAACAGCTACAATGTGATCCCCGATGCCGTATTAAATACCGATCTCATTGAAGCTACCCTCGGTGTTCCTTCACCCGTTGCAAACGATTTCACCTTGCAGAATCACCCGAACCCGTTCGGTGATTATACCACCTTTACGTATACTTTACCATCCGACGGGATTGTCACGATCGAGATCCATAACATGCTTGGCCAGCCAATCAGGTCTCTTGTGAACGAACCCGAAACCAGTGGTAAACATTCGTTCAAGATGGATGCAAACGGAATGCAGCCGGGCATCTACACAGCAACTCTCAAGCTTCATAACAGCGACGGAGTTTTACTGAAAACGATCAAAATTGTTCTGAACAGGTAAGCTGTCTTACTTAATGAAAGAAAAGCGGGGGGTCCGAAAGGGCTTCCCGCTTTTTTATAGTCAGAAAACCGGTTAACGCTTATTTTGATGTGCTGGAATAGATCTTTATGCAAAATTATCTGTTTCTCGCTGAGTTTCGCAAAGTTTCTCGCTGAGTTTCGCTGATCCTAAAGGTTATTGACTATTCTGATTATACCATCCTTCACAGACATTACATTAAAATTGATAAGAAGTCCCAATTTTTTATTTGTTAACTTTAGATAGGTCAGCAACTGTTTATGATGAACATCCTTCAGATCTTCAACCGATTTGATCTCAATGATAACTTTATCATTGACGATAATATCCAGTCGAAATCCAATATTAAAATTGATTTCATCGTAGACGAAAGGAATTCCAACCTGATTCCTAACCTCCAGACCTTTTTTTGTTAGCTCATGGCTAAGAGCAACTTCATAAACCGATTCCAATAATCCAGGCCCCAGGGCTGAATGAACCTTGAAGGCAGCACCTCGAATCAAATAAGAAAGATCATTTTCATTCATTCTGCGAAACTTAGCGAAAAACTTTGCGAAACTCAGCGAGAAATAATCATTTATCAGCTTTGGTACATTAATCGGCTAATAATAAAAAGGTAATACAATTGTTAATAAATTCTTTGCGTTAAACTCTTTCTTGCTCAGCATATCAAAAAAAAGATAGCAACGAAATTATAAATGGACAGGTAATAAATTAATTCTTACATTTATAACCTCAAATTAGTAAGGAAAGTTTTAATCACAAGTTACATGAGAAAGCTTTACTTCATTGTTATTTGTCTTTGCTGTTTTATACCCCTGAGAGGAATATCCGATAATGCCCCCATCACTACCGCCGGTGCTATTACCAATGCCACCACCGGTTTCGGGGGAGTGACGGTACCGGTCACTGTGGTGAATTTCATTTCCGTCGGCATGATTACGCTTACACTCACTTATGATACCACAAAGGTCAAATATGTCAGTGCAACACCCGATCCTGCTTTCACCGGGATGACCGTCACCTATCATGCCGGTACGATCAATTCCACCGGTGAAATAGTGATATCCTGGTCCGCAACGGCCAATATTACCCTGCCGGATCAAACCCATTTGCTGGATCTTACCTATACCTATTTAAACACAACGGCTTTTCTGAACTGGTCCTATACCGGCGGTAATGTTTGCCAGTATAAGAGATATATAAGCGGATCAACCTATACGACCTTGACTGACAGTCCGCAGTCATCCTATTATATCAACGGGGGAATATCGAACCGGGCAGCACCGGTCACAATGGCCCCGGTGATCGCAAATGCAACGATCGGGAACTATTCAATACCCGTAACGGTCAATAACTTCACAAATATAGGGGCGTTCTACCTGACCCTTGAATATGATTCGACCGTGCTTACCTATCTTAACACCTACACGCTTAATCCGGGTTTATCCGGTGGTATTGCTGTAGGTAATCAGGTATCCCAGAATGGGAATAAACAGGTGCTCATCTCATGGTATGGTTCAAGCGCTCCCCTGGCGAACGGAAGCACCCTGATATCGCTTAATTTCCATTATGCAGATGTTACAGGCAAAGGAAGCTATTCAACTTTGAATTGGATTGATAACGGTCCTTCCTGCAGTTATTCTGATAACCTGATCCCAGCTAACACACTGATTGATTTTCCCACACCCGTATATTATACAAACGGATTGATCCACAGTTCAGGTCACTATGCCCCGCAAACATGGCTGCCGGCGGTCACGAATGCAACAGCGGGCACCCTTTCATTCCCGGTACTGACCAATAATTTCGCAGATGTCAAATCATTCCGGCTTTCTTTCAATTATGACCCCAATGTGATGACTTATAACAGCTTCACGCCAAATCCTTCGTTGGGCGGCTCAATGACGGTCATCAATAATCTTCCTGATGCGGCAGGTAAGAGAAAACTGGCGATATCATGGACAGGAACATCCCTCCAGTCGCTTACCGACGGTAGCTCTCTTGTCACGCTGAATTATACTTATATTTCAGGGACATCGGCATTGGCGTGGGTTACAGATACCGCTTCCTGCCGTTTTAACGAAACAAACGGCAATGCTTATTATGATCTGCCCAGGACCAGTTATTACCAGGATGGAGTGGTTGCGTCGCATGTGGCGCCGCTCACTGCCGCCTGGTATTCAACAGGAGTGATGAATCAGACCGTTACAGTGCCGGTGAAAGTATATTATTTTTCGAACATCGGTTCATTTTCCCTGACGATGGATTATGATCCCGGTGTGCTTACTTACCTTTCTGCTGCCCTGGTTCCATCCATCGGAGGATCATTTACTGCATCCGCACAGGGTACGGGCAGGGTTTTGCTCGCATGGACAGGCCCGCCGGCATCGCTTACCGATAGTAGCAACCTGGTCAATATATCATTTACTTATCTCGGAAACACCTCTCCATTGGCCTGGTACACATCAGGAACCTCCTGTAAATATACCGAAGGGGCTTCCTCCCTGCCGGCCCTTTATGATACGCCGAAGGCAAACTATTATGTAAATGGCAGTATCGGTCCCAACCCGGTCATCGCAAACTTTTCAGGAAGTAATCTGATAATCGGCATTAATGATATCGTTACTTTTACCGATCTCAGCGCCGGTTCCCCCAATGCATGGAACTGGAGCATCAACCCGCAGAATATCGCTTACGAAAACGGAACAAGTTCATCTTCGCAGGACCCTCAGGTTAAATTCACCACGAATGGCAGTTTTACGGTTACCCTGATAGCATCGAACGGGCTCAGCTCGAACCTTAAGATCAGAACGGCTTATATTCATGCCGGCACACCGGGATTATGGACGGGGATCACCTCGGCAGACTGGAACATAGTGTCGAACTGGCATAATTATATGGTTCCTCTTCCTTCCACAAATGTCCAGATCCCTTCTTCAGCGCCATACATGCCATCATTCACCGGTGATCTTACGGAAGGAACCCATTGTAATAATCTTACCCTTACCGGCGCTTCGCAACTTACGGTGACCGGAAGCTTCACGATCAGCACAGGCCATTCACTTACCTTTACCGGTTCCGGAGCGCTGAAAGTAGGAGGGAGCTGGTCCGATTCAGGATCATTTACCACCGGCACAGGCAGCGTGGAATTTTTTGGCGCCAGCCCCGGATCTATCCTTGCACCGGTAAATGAAACATTTTACAATTTAATTGAAAACAAATCGAACGCTGTTACCCTTACTATTCCATATTCTGTCATTGTAAATGGGAGTGTCACGTTGAAATAGTCACCAATCACCCTTGTTAAGGCTAAATCTTATTTTGATGTGCTGGAATAGATCTTTAAGCAAAATTATCTGTTTCTCGCAGAGTTTCGCAAAGTTAATCGCAGAGTTTCGCAGATGTTAAAGGTTATTGACTATTCTTACAATACCATATTTCAAAGAAACAATATTGAAATTGATAAGGAGTCCCAATTTCTTATTCGTCAACTTCAAATAGGTCAGCAACTGTTTATGATGAACATCCTGCAATGCTTCAACCGATTTGATCTCAATAATGACTTTATCATTAACGATAATATCCAACCGAAATCCAATATCAAACCTGATTTCGGCATAGATGAAAGGAATTCCAACCTGATTCTTGACCTCAAGGCCTATTGTTTTTAGCTCATAGGAAAGAGCAACTTCATAAACCGATTCCAATAATCCGGGACCCAGGGCTGAATGAACTTTGAAGGCAGCCCCGCGAATCAAATAGGAAAGATCATTTTCATTCATATCTGCGAAACTCTGCGGTTAACTTTGCGAAACTCTGCGAGAAAAAGGCATTTACCCTTTTCAATACATTAATCGGCCTGAACTGAAAAGGTGATACAAAAAAATGGAGTTTTTTGTCCCTGACTACCGGGTTACCTGCCGAAGGCATGGCAGGCAGGTTTGCAACTTCGCAATGAAAGTCTTTATCGTTCCAGCACATCAAAATAAGATTTAGCCAAGTTTTCCACTGTATTCTAAAGAAATATTTTAACTTTGATATTTGGACGAAGTCTGTTAATATTGCATTACCATGAAAAAGTATTTTTGGCTAATAATACTGATCGCTCCTCTCTTTCTCCTTGTTCCTTTCAATTTACAATCCCAGAATGCTCCCATAACGACCTTGACGACAGTCGCAAATGCTGTTCCCGGCACAGTCACCGTCCCCATCACGGTTGTCAACTTTACCAATATCGGAGCCATTTACCTTACTTTTGATTATGCATACAGCGGATTGCATTTCGTGCACGGGACACCCAATCCCGCCTTACACGGTTTTCTTATCAGCGATATGGACAGGGGAAACGGAAACCACCGTGTTACCATGGGCTGGTACGGAACGGCTGCTTCTTTATCCAATGGCAGTGCGATCATGACGATCACTTTCACCTATATCAGCGGAATTACTTTGCTCGAATGGTACGATAATGGTCCTTCCTGCGAGTATTCCGATGGCAATAACAATGTCCTGAACGATATTCCGACAAGCACTTACTATATCAACGGATATGTTTGCGGAAACATCGCGTCACCGGGTACAATAACCGGGAATACTTCCGTTTGCCAGGGACAAACCGGATTGACATACAGTGTCAGTCCCATGACTAATGTTACAGGTTATAACTGGACTGTTCCTCCGGGAGCAGCGATCGGCAATGGCAATAATACAAATTCAATAACGGTCGACTATTCCACAGGCGCTACCTCCGGCAGCGTGACGGTGAAGGGTGTCAATGAATGCGGAAACGGACCGGTCTCAATACTTCCGGTCACAGTAAATGTCCTGCCTGTTGCCAATGCGGGTAATGATGTAACCATCCCATATGGAACCAATACTACGCTGTATGCAGCTTCGGGGGGAACAGGATCGTTCAGCTACCACTGGTCGCCGGAAGCCCTGCTGGTCAATCCGAATGTTCAAAACCCGCAGACCACAAACCTTACGATGACGACGATCTTTACCCTGACAGTGACAAACCAGGCGACCTTTTGTGAGGATTCTGATCAGGTTGTTGTCACGATTTCCGGAGGCCCTCTAACCGTAAATCCTACTGCTGTTCCCAATGCCATTTGCAGGGGCGAAACATCGCAATTGTACGCAAATGCAGGGGGAGGTTCCGGGAATTATACCTGTTCCTGGACCTGCACACCACCCGGCAGCCCTCCATGGACGTCGAACCAGGCAAATCCACAGGTGTCTCCCGATTCATCAGAGACCTATCATCTTTCGGTTTTCGATGGGATTAATACCATAACAGGATCAACTTCCTTAACGGTCAATCAATTTTCCACAGCAACGATATCAGGAGGAGATACCCTGTGTGGTTCAGGTGTTACAACAACGCTGACGGTCGCCCTGACGGGTACCCCTCCGTGGACTTTTATCTATTCTGACGGGTTATCAACCTTTACCGTATCCGGTCAAACTACCACCCCTTATTTAATTGTTACTTCCACGGAAGGCATCTACACCGTTCTCTCCATAACGGACGGCAATTGCTTTGGCATTACCTATGGCCAGGCAATTGTTGCCGTGTTTCCTGTTCCTGAGACTCCGGTAATCACATGGTCAGGAAATCAATTGTTCTCAACCTCCTGTTGCGGGAACCAGTGGTACAAGGACCGGATTCTTATACCCGGTGCAACAAACCCATCCCTTACGCCTGTGCAAACCGCTCATTATTGCGATATCGTTACACTAAATAGTTGTGTCTCTGATACCTCAAACGATGTTTATTATGTCATGACGGGGTTCTTTAATGATCATGAAAGGGATATTAAGATTGATCCCAATCCCGCCACTACTTTTATTGAATTACAAACAGGGCAAAGTATCAATAAACCATTGGTGATTGAATTCTATTCATTGACGGGAATTTTAATAAAGAAATATACCGTTTCATCATGTTCAGGCCAGAATGCCTGCCGGATGGATATCAGTGATCTGGTGCCTGGCTTGTATTTCATCCTCATTAAATTGGATTCTATTCTTTCAATCCATAAATTGATTATCGAAAGATAATTGAAAAGCAGTCGGCAGTCAGCAGTCCTGTTCCTGTCACTATTCACTGTTCACTGTTCACTGTTCACTGTTCACTGTTCACTGTTCACTGTTCAATCATCCGTCATCTATCTTCCCACAAGTTTCTTTCCCGCATCATATTGTTAAAGACGGGGGCTTCATCCCGAAATATGATAGTTTCATATTATTTCAGGATAGATTCATCAAGTGTCTTTAATTATATTATACTAAAATAGTATTATTACTTTGTCATGAAAAGGTATATTTCAATAGGATTTCTGATCCTTGCTTTCCATTTCAGGGTTCCTTTTTCCCTGACAGCCCAGAATGCACCTGTTACGACGTTGACCACAGTCGTAAATGCTTTTCCCGGCACTGTCACCGTCCCCATAACAGTTGTCAGCTTTACCAATATCGGTGCTATCTCGCTCACCTTTGATTATGCAAACAGCGGATTGCATTTCGTGCAGGGAACACCCAATCCGGCGCTGACGGGTTTTATTATCAGCGATAATGACCTGGGAAACGGAAACCACCGTATCACCATGGGTTGGTACGGACCGGCTGCTTCTTTATCCAATGGCAGTGCAATCATGACAGTTACCTTCAGCTATATCAGCGGAATTACTTTTATGGAATGGTTCGATAATGGTTCTTCCTGCGAGTATGCCGACGGCAGTAACAATGTCCTGAACGATATTCCTACCAGCACTTATTATATCAACGGGTATGTTTGCGGAAACATCACGTCACCGGGCACCATAACCGGGAATACTTCCGTATGCCAGGGGCAAACCGGATTGACGTACAGTGTCAGTCCCATGGCCAATATTACCGGTTATAGCTGGACTGTTCCTCCGGGAGCATCGATCATCAACGGCAATAATACAAATTCAATAACGGTCGACTATTCCACAGGTGCAACCTCAGGTAATGTAACGGTTTATGGTATCAATGAATGCGGAAATGGACCGGCTTCAAGCCTTCCGGTCACAGTACATGTCCTGCCTGTTGCCAATGCGGGTAATGATACAACTATTCTCTATGGTACCGGCACTACGCTTCATGCTGCTTCGGGAGGAACAGGTTCATTCAGCTACCACTGGTCACCGGAAGCCCTGCTGGTCAATCCGAATGTTCAAAATCCGCAGACGGTAATCCTTACGATGACGACGATCTTTACCCTGACAGTGACAAACCAGGCAACCTTATGCGCGGATTCCGATCAGGTTATCGTATCCATCACCGGAGGTCCCCTCACAGTTAACCCTACCGCTGTTCCCAACGCCATTTGCAGCGGTGAAACATCACAATTGTATGCAAATGCAGGAGGAGGTTCCGGGAATTATATTTATTCCTGGACCTGCACACCGCCCGGCAGCCCTCCATGGACGTCGAACCAGGCAAATCCACAGGTGTCTCCCGATTCATCAGAGACCTATCATCTTTCGGTCTTCGACGGGTTTAATACCATCACAGGATCCGCACCCCTGGCGGTCGATCAATTATCCACAGCAACGATATCAGGAGGAGATACCCTGTGTGGTTCAGGGCTTACGACAACGCTTACTGTTACCCTGACGGGTACGCCTCCGTGGACTTTTATCTATTCTGACGGGGTATCAACCTATACGGTATCCGATCAATATACCTCCCCATATTATATTGTCACTTCAATGGCAGGCACTTATACCGTTCTCTCCATAACGGACGGCAATTGCTTTGGCATGACCTATGGCCAGGCAATTGTTGCCGTATTTCCTGTTCCTGCGACACCGGTAATTTCATGGAGTGGAAATCAGCTGTTCTCATCATCCTGTTGCGGGAATCAATGGTATAAGGACGGGGTTCTTATGCCCGGTGCAACAAACCCATCCCTTACGCCTGTGCAAACCGCTCATTATTGCGATATCGTTACACTAAATAGTTGTGTCTCTGATACCTCAAACGACATTTATTTTGTCATGACGGGGTTCAGCCGGCATTGCAGCAGCCTGTTTTCAATAGAACCAAATCCGGCCAGGGATTTTGTCGTTGTAAAACCGACTACATCATCTCCGGATATCGTGAAGATACAAATTTTTACGGTTGAAGGAAAAGAGGCGGTAACTTACCCGGTGGATCCCATGGCCAAAAAAAATACTTTTCTGATCAATATTCAATATCTGTCACCCGGTTTGTATTTCCTGGTAATTAATACTAAAACTGAAAAAATTGTTCAGAAACTGATTGTCCAATAACCCATTTCACGATTTGGGATTGGCCAAAAAGTCAAAATTTAATTAAAACCGCAGAAGCAAAGAATAATTGGGGTTGACTAAAAAGTATGCCGGATGATACTTTTTCCATCTTTGTGTGCTTTGTGCATTCTTAGTGTTCATTGTGGTTCAGTGTTTTAGGAATTAACCACAAAGGTCACAAAGCCTGCCGGCAGGTTTACCTACCGAAGGCAGGCAGGTGTTACACAAAGATCACAAAGACTTTTTAATCAACCTCCTTACTAAAATATCAATATCATGAAAAGGGTTTCCTCCTTTTTCCCTGTCTTTCGCAGCAAGGCTGCAAATTCCATTGACACAAATCTTAAGAGGAAACAGCTTTTCAAAACAAAAGCTTTACGAATTTTCGGGGTTAGCCTAATTGGAATAATGTTCATTTCGTGGATTCCGGATCATTCATTTGCCGGCAACCTGACGACCGGCATTTCCGGCCAGAACAATGTCAGTTGCAATGGTGGATCCAACGGGTCAGCCACAGTGACAGCCTCAGGAGGGACATTACCCTACACATATTTGTGGGGCAACGCACAGACGACGCAAACAATCTTCGGACTGTCGGCCGGAACTTATACTGTTACTGTGACAGATGCTGATTTATATACAGCGACAACCAGTGCAGTGATAACACAAATAGCCGACGGACCGCAAACTACTGCAACTTCAGTGTCTGCATGTTATTCCGGGACAACAGGGCAACAGATAAGTGTATCTGTAAAAATTTCAAATTCCGCTTTTATCAATGTAGGAGCCATTTCCCTGACACTTCTTTTTGACAACACGGTTTTAACCTTTATAAACGGAACATCTGCGGTGATTCCAGATAACTGGGGTCTTATCATAGCAAACCCGGCAGATGGAATGATCAGGGTCGCTGCGTATGATCCATACAACAATTCATCCCTGGCCCCCTTGACTTTAGAAGATGGTACGACCCTGTTTACCCTGAACTTTACTTACTCCGGGGGACCATCAGGCGGATCTTCGGCTTTAGCATGGGATGATTCCGACGGATCATCCTGTGAATATGCAATGGATTCTCCTCCGGATTATCCTGTATTCTGTGATATTCCGACAGGAGATTATTACAAAAATGGTATTGTAACTATATATCCGTTACTATCAGCCGCCATTTCCGGCCGCATCAATGTCAGTTGCAACGGTGGGGCTAATGGGTCAGCCACAGTGACGGCATCAGGAGGAACATCTCCATACACCTATTCATGGAGCAACTCGCAGACTACGCAGACCGCCACCGGACTGTCGGCCGGAACCTATACTGTTACTGTGACGGATGCTGATTTATGCATAGCGACAACCGATGCATTGATAACACAAATAGCCGATGGACCACAGACTACAGCAACTTCATTTTCTTCATGTAATACCGGAACAGCGCAGCAAATTTCCATTCCTGTTAAGGTTTCCTCTTTTATCAATGTAGGAGCCATTTCCCTGACACTTCTTTTTGACAACACGGTTTTAACCTTTATAAATGGAACCTCTTCGGTGATTCCTGCCAACTGGGGTCTTATCATAGCAAACCCGGCAGATGGAATGATCAGGGTCGCTGCGTATGATCCATACAACAATTCATCCCTGTCCCCCTTGACTTTAGAAGATGGTACGACCCTGTTTACCCTGAACTTTACGTATACCGGGGGACCATCAGGTGGATCTTCGGCTTTAGCATGGGATGATTCCGACGGATCATCCTGTGAATATGCTATGGATTCTCCTCCGGATTATCCTGTATTCTGTGATATTCCGACAGGAGATTATTATAAAAATGGCATTGTAACTGTATATCCGTTACTATCAGCCGGCATTTCCGCCCAAACCAATGTGAGCCATTATGGTTTCAACGACGGCAGCGTAACGGTGAGCGCTTCAGGCGGTACAACAGCATATACTTACCTATGGAATAATGGGCAGACCGCGAGTGTTGCATCAGGACTTACTGCAGGCACTTATACTGTGACAGTCACCGATGCGCATTCCTGCAATACCACGGCCACGGCTGTAATCACCCAGCCGGTTAATACCGATCCGGATATCAATGCGACCTTTATCAATATACCGATACCGGGCAATGTACACACCAACGATGATGTCCCTGCGGGCACTACCTATGGCACCCCGGCCTTGTCCTCAAGCCCGGGTGGAAGCACACATGTCATTACAATGAACCCTGACGGTTCCTATGTCTTTACAGGCAGTCAGCCGGGTATATATGTCTATGAGGTACCGGTATGTGCACCGGGGTTACCACCGCCGCCCTGCCGGAATGAGACGTTGACCATAACGGTAATAGCCCCATATCTCTATCCACCGGTAGCGCAGACGGATATTACAACTACATTACAGGGCGTTCCGGTGACATTAAATACGCTGGCCAACGATGTAGCAGGTAATGTAGGGGGGATCATTGACCCGTCAAGTGTGACCATTGTTTCAGCAACAGCGCCAAACCCGCTTACCGAGGGGAATTTAAGTGTAGATCTGTCAACGGGTAAAATCACCTTTGCCCCGGTACCGGCATTTACGGGAGTGGTAACATACAGTTACCAGGTTTGTGACAACACCCTGCCAACGGCCTTGTGTGCAACGGCAGTACAGCAGGTCACGGTATTGCCGACGGGCAGCCCTAACACCACCGAGGCGGTCGATGATTACAATGTAACGCCACAGGCGGTAAACCTCATTGTGTCGGCGGATGCAGGCGTATTGGCCAACGACAATGATCCGGACGGAAACCACCAGATGGTAATAACCACTGCACCGATTACAGTACCAAAAAAAGGAACTGTAACAATAGCCCCGGATGGCAGTTATGTGTTTGTGCCAATACCGGTCTTCAGAGGAGGGGTAGGGTTTCCATATACGATACGTGACAATGGCACACCGCCTGCTTTTGCCAGTGCAACCCTGTATTTCATTGTAACGTCGTTCAATACTGACCCGGATATCAATGCCACCTTTGTCAATGTACCGGTATCGGGCGATGTACACAACAATGATGATGTAATTGTAAATACTACCTATGGCACATCCCCTGCATTGATCTCAAGTCCCGGCGGAAGTTCGCCAGTTATTACAATGAGCTCTGACGGTACGTATGTCTTTACAGGTAATAAACCGGGTGTATATGTCTATGATGTACCTGTGTGTGCGCCGGCGTCACTGACACCACCATGCGTGAACGAGACGCTGACCATAACGGTAACCGCCCCATTGACAGATACCAATCCGCCGGTAGCAAATCTGGATATCGCGTTTTCACTGGGGCAACCGGTGACGTTAAAGACCCTGGACAACGATGCGGCAGGTAATATCGGAGGAGCGCTTGTCCCGTCAAGCGTAACCATTGTCCCTTCCACAATGCCAGACCCGGTTACCGGGGGAAGCGTAAGTGTGGATCCGTTAACAGGTGATATCACCTTTACCCCGGTATCAGCATTCGCCGGAACGTTAACATACAGTTACTCGGTTTGCGATAACAGCCTGCCAACACCCTTGTATGCAACGGCATTTCAGCAGATCACGGTACTGCTGAGTGGCACTACTGAAGCGGCCGATGATTTCATTGAAACACCGCAGGGGGTAACCCTCACGGTACCTGCGGTAAAAGGTGTATTAGCCAATGACACGGACCCGGAAAACGATCTCCAGACGGTCACTTCCACTTCACCGGAAACAGTACCGGGAAAAGGAACGGTGACGATAGCCGCGGATGGCAGTTATGTGTTTGAACCTGATCCTTGTTACAACGGACCTGTATCATTCCCTTATACGATAGTTGACAATGGGACACCGGTTTCATATGCCAGTGCAACCCTGTATATCCTGTTAACACCATTCATTGCAACCATCAGTCCTGTTGATGTGTCGTGCAATGGCAGTGCTACAGGCTCAGCAACAGTGACCGTCGCAGGCGGTCAACCCGATTACACCTACTTATGGAATAATGCCCTGACCACGCCAACGATCACCGGTCTTACTGCAGGTACTTATACTGTGACGGTTACCGAACAGAACGGATGTACAACAACAACCCAGGCAACGATCACCGAACCTTCTGCATGGACGTTTTCGATCACCCCGAACGGACCCACGAGCTTCTGCCAGGGAGGATCGGTAACGCTGGATGCAGGTTTATATAGTTCATATGTATGGAGTACAACTGAGATAACGGAAACGATCCTGGTGAATGCAATCGGCACCTATACAGTGACAGTAACCGATAGTCACGGATGCACGGGTACGGACGACCAGGCAATTATTGTTAATCCATTGCCGACAGTAGCTGCCATCACAGGACCTGCCAGCGTATGCGTCGGATTAACGATCGCCTTGTCTGATTTAACGACAGGCGGAGTCTGGAGTAGCAGTGATATGACCAAAGCTACCGTAAACGTCAGTGGTGTTGTAATGGGTGTAGCCGATGGATTAGCAACGATAAAATACACGGTTAGACCGGATGGAAATGGTTGTTCGAACTCCGTCACCCATGATGTAACCGTCACTCCTTCCAATAACGCCATTTCCGGAACCCTTTTATATAATAACGCTGCACACTCCCCAATGGACTCGGTTACCCTGAAGTTATACAAATCGGAAGGTAGCAGTTGGATTTACCAGGGTACCTGGCTTACAGCAAAAGGGAGTTCAAGTACAGGTTATTACGAGTTTAGCGGTCTTTGCAATGGCGACTATAAAATAGAGGTGATGACCAATAATCATCCGGATAACAGCATCAATTCAACAGATGCTGCACAGGTCAACTGGTATTCTGTACATCCTGCAGATTATGGCTTAAGCATTGAACACGTCAGGTATCTTGCAGGTGATGTATATGGAAATGGATTAGAAGATCCAAATTATTACATCAACTCAACCGATGCACAACATATACAGCAACGGTTCATCTATGGCCCGGGATGCGGTTGCTTCGACAGAGATACCTGGTCGTACTGGCAGGCAGGTGATGTCGTTGTTCCTCATGGCAGTATAATCCATTCTGATGATATCCTGGTAACAGTGAATGGAAGTTCATTGACAGTAAACCTCTATGCCGAGGTTACCGGTGACTTCAACATGAGCTATGTGCCTTCAACTACCGGATCAAAGGATGTAAGCTCACACCTTCAACTGATCTATACCGGAACTCAAAAGGCAGGAGCCAGCAGTACATTTGAACTGCCAATCCATGTGGTACCTGCTACAAACGTGGGCGCCGTATCCATGATCCTTAACTTCCCGTCAGATCTTGTGGAGATCCGGGATGTTTCCATGAATTATGGCAGCGGTAACCTTGATTGGGCCGTGAACGGCAATGAGCTGAGGATCGGCTGGAATTCGTTGTCGCCACTAAGCCTCACTACCGGTGACAACCTTGTGATCCTCAGCCTGAAGACAGCAGATGCATTCAGCCAGGGTAACTCCATACGGTTTGAATTGGCTCCCAGTGTGCTGAATGAATTGGCCGACGGGAACTACAATGTGATCCCGGATGGCTTACTGAGCATGGATGCTGTTGAGTACTCACCTGTTGGTATAAATGAACCGCCGGCTGAGTCCTCACTGACACTTCAGAGCTATCCGAATCCCTTCTCAGATTATACGAACATTGTTTATAATCTGCCCGAAGATGGCAAAGTCACTCTCGAGATCCGCAACCTGCTTGGCCAGGTTGTGAAAACCCTTGTCGACGAGCCACAGGTTAAAGGGTTGCACAGGCTGAGAATGGAGGCAGGCTCAATGCCGCGGGGCGTTTATACAGCTACGGTCAGGCTGAAAAATGATGATGAAAACCTGACGCATACCATCAAACTGATGGTAAACTGGTAATGCTTTCAGAGAGGGATATTCCTCCCTTCAGCGTAAATTTCATTCCCCTCCCCGTATGGAGAGGGGACAGGGGAGGGGCTGGCAGGTGACAAAGAAAAGAATCAATTTGAATTTGTATTTAATTTAGTAACTTTGAATTCTAAAATGATGTGTTTTAATCAAAAAAGACAAACTAAAATGGCTACTTTATTAAGAATTACATTCGTAACAGCAATCCTCTGGGTTACTATCATTGTATTAGCCCATGCAGGTCAGCTTAATTCCAACCTGTTTCTCAAATCCCCTGTTCCGGAACCACCAGCAACTGGTATAGGCCCTGTTACAACTGCCGGTATAGTGACTGTTTGCCTGGCCAATAATGTACTGGTTGATATAACGGTTGCACATTTACAGAATGTCGGGGCTATTTCACTTAAACTTAATTATGATAACACGATCCTTCATTATCTGGGTTATTCGAACTGTGCCATCGCGGGAGGCTGGCAGATCCCCGGGTCATATATCACGGAGAACAACGGTGTGATCACGGTTTCAGCACTGGATCCGGACGGGACTTCACCCCTGAGCCTGACCGATGGGGCTACATTATTTACGCTGCAATTTTCAGGTATTTCAACCGGGACTTCTGGCTTAATATGGGATGACACAGATCCGACCCAGTGCGAGTATGCCGGTGAATTTCCTCATTATCCGCCTTTTTTTGATACTCCGACAGGGGATTATTACATCAACGGACGGGTAACGGTCAATCAATGTTGTGCGATACCTACACTATCCCAATGGAGCCTGATCATTTTAGGCATTCTGCTCCTGGGAACCGGCACTGTTTACCTCATGCGGCGTCGATATACTGAAGTTCCGGTTCAGCGGATAAATCGAAAAAATTAGTGCACCATGCAAAATTCAAAATGTATTTATCAGTCATTGACCTTTGACTTTTAACTTTTGACTTTTGAATTTTGACTTTTGAATTTTGACTTTTGACTTTTGAATTTTGACTTTTGAATTTTAAATACCTTTCCTTATTCCCTTCAAAATAAGATTTATCCTGACTGAAATCCGGCCTTTCAGACTTCCATTCATTTTTTTCGTATCTTTGGAAGTCCAAGCCATGAAGAAGTTATCATATATCCTGATCCTCTGCTTTCTTGTTCAACCATTTGTATCTGAGTCCCAAAATGCACCGGTCACAACAGCCGGTGTGATCACCAATGCAACAACTTCCGGATCAGTGACCGCACCTGTAACAGTTACTGATTTTAGTGATATAGGTTCCTTTACACTTACATTGAAGTACAAGGCCACCCTGGTTTCTTATACCGGGGCTTCGCCCGACCCCGCCTTTGCAGGAATTTCGATCACAAATTCAGTGGCAGGGTCGAATGGGAAGGTAGTAATAGTTTGGTCCGGCACTACAGGTATTACCTTACCCGACCAAGCCCACCTGCTCGATCTCACTTTTACTTATACATCAGGTACCTCAGTGCTTAAGTGGGATACAATTGGCACAGCATGCAAGTACGAAAAATACGCCGGAGGTACCTATGTTACATTGACTGATTTTCCCAAATATTCCTATTATATAAACGGAGGTATTTCAAACCGCGGCGCTCCTGTCACCTGTGCGCCTGTCATCAGCAATGCTGCCCCCGGAACCTGTACCGTTCCGGTGACCGTCACCAATTTTCCAAATATAGGCTCAATCTCCCTGAAACTCGAATATGACTCCTCTTGCCTGGTCTACCTGAACAGTGTTCCCAACGCTTTGTTTGGCCCAAGTTTAACCGTTGGTTCTTCTGTTGGCCTGAACGGGAAAAAGATCATTACCATTGGATGGTTTGGGTCAGCCAGTCTTCCGGATGGCAGTACCCTTGTCACCCTGAACTTTGGCTATTCCAATGGCCCGGGATCAGGAAACTATTCAGCCCTGAACTGGTATGAGATCGGACTCTACTGTCAATATACCGATAGTGCAGGGAATGTCCTGATAGAGATACCTACAGCAAATTACTATAAAAATGGCCTGGTCTTCACGCAATGTGCTCCGCAAACATCGCTTCCTTCCATTACTGCTGCAATACCGGCCAACCCTGTGAATATACCGGTGACCATAACAAATTTTATAAATATTGAGTCATTTACCCTTTCCTTTGAATATGACCCACTGGTTCTGAGCTACACCGGGTTTACTCCCAATCCTGCAATCGGCAGCAATCTGAATATAATAAATAATCCCCCGGGATCAGACGGGAAAAGAAAAATTGTTATTTCCTTGCCAGGGTCATCCCCGTTGTCCCTTCCTGACGGAAGTTCTCTTGCTACCTTGAATTTTACCTATCTTTCCGGGACGACCAATCTTGCATGGGTTATTTCCGACAACACTTCCTGCAGGTATAATGATGCAAACGGCAATGCATATTATGATCAGCCAAAATCATCTTCATACCAGGATGGGTTGGTTGCGTCGCATGTTGCACCCCATACGATAGGAGGGTATGCTAATCCCACCAATGGTCAATCCATCACCGTCCCTGTTAAAGTTACAAATTTTTCAAACATCGGGTACATTTCACTGACAATGTATTATGACCCCGGTGTAGTTACATACCAGGGTGTAACCCTCGTCCCTTCCATAGGAGGCTCTTTTACAGCTTCAAATCCGGAATCCGGCCAGATTGTCCTGGGATGGTCATCAGGCAGTTCCGTGAGTTTACCCGACAGCAGCACACTGGTGAACCTGGCATTCCATTATATCAGCGGCAATACAACACTGGCATTCTATGACAATGGGAATTCATGCAAGTATGCGGAAGGGTCTTCATTGCCCTCACTTTATGATCTGCCAACACCCACTTATTACATCAATGGATTCATCGGGCCAAACCTCCTGAATGCCGGCTTTACTGCTGATGACACAATACCGGTTGTTAATAACACCTTACATTTCAGTGATCTCAGCACCGGTGGACCAACAGCCTGGAACTGGAGCTTCAACCCGGCTACAGTAACATTTATTGACGGAACGAATGCAGCTTCCCAAAGTCCCCATGTGTTGATTCCCGTTAACGGGGCTTATTCAGTAACACTCACCGTTACAAAAGGCATCCTGACCAGTACAATGACCAAAACGAACTACATACATGACGGCACACCGGGGTTGTGGACGGGTATCACATCGACCGGATGGAACACTGCCTCAAACTGGCACAATTACCTTGTTCCGGTGAATGTAACGGATGTCCACATTCCTTCAACTGCACCAAACTGGCCATCATTCACCGGTGATCTCACAGCAGGAACCCATTGTAACAATCTTACCTTGACCGGCGCCTCGCAACTTACGGTGACCGGAAGTTTCACGATCAACACCGGTCATTCACTTACCTTTACCGGTTCCGGAGCGCTGAAAATAGGAGGGAACTGGTCCGATTCAGGATCATTTATTACCGGAACAGGCAGCGTGGAATTTTTTGGCGCCAATCCCGGATCTATCCTTGCACCGGCTAATGAGACATTTTACAACCTCATTGAAAATAAATCCGGCACTTCACTGACCATCCCGCATAATGTCATTGTGAATGGGGATATGACAGTGAAATAGTGAAAGGTGATCGGTGTTAATAACTTTTCCATGAAATTGTATTACTTTTGTATCAAATAACGGATTAAGATGAATAACTATTTAATCCGGAATTATATGAAAACAATTAGAAAAATTATCGGCGTTTGTATTCTGTTTCTTCCCTTGTTCATCAGGGCAGAGTTGAAAGATATTCCTTTCACAATCGATGACCGCGACAGGCTTATCAGAACCGAGCAAAAAGTTGAAGCTCTTGATGCTAAAATCGATATGAAGGTGGCAGCACTTGATTCCAAAATCGATATGAAGGTGGATGGACTTAGGTCGGAGATGAATGCCAGGTTCGACCAGCTTTTTAACTTCCTCTGGGCTATCATTGGCATTTTTACGACCATGATGGTCAGTGTATTCGGATTCGCCTTCTGGGATCGTAAACTTTCACTCGGACCTTTGAAAAAGGAAAATGAAAAAACCCTTATGGTCTTACGTGATTACGCCAAACATCAGCCTAAACTGCAAGAGATCCTGAAAAATGCCGGATTACTCTGAGTCGGCAGTCACGTGTCACTGATCACTCTTCACCCTTCACTCTTTACCGTTTCACCAAAGTTTTCCTCCGTATTATAAAGAAATTTTATAACTTTGATATTTGGACAAAGTCTTATAACATTGCATTACCATGAAAACGTATTTTTGGATAATAGTTTTGATCGCTTCGGTCTTTTCCGTGCTTCCTTTCAATATACAATCCCAGAATGCGCCTGTAACCACGTTGACGACAGTCATAAATGCTGTTCCGGGCAATGTCACCGTCCCCATAACTGTCGTCAACTTTGCCAATATCGGAGCCATTTCGCTGACGTTTGATTATCCTTATTCCATGCTTCATTTCGTCCAGGGAGTGCCAAATCCTGTGCTTTCATCTTTCTCCAGTAGCGACAATAATTTAGGCAACGGTAATCACCGGATTGTCATGGGATGGTACGGTTCCCCCAAATCACTGTCAAACGGAAGCGCCATCATGACCATCACATTTACGTATATCACCGGAATTGCATCTCTTGAATGGTATGATGACGGGCCTTCGTGTGAATATGCAGATGGTAATTACAATGTGTTGAATGATATTCCAACAAGTACTTATTATATCAACGGGTACGTGTGTGGAAATATAGGATCACCGGGCACTATCAGCGGAAGTACATCCGTATGCCAGGGGCAAACCGGGGTGCCATACAGTGTCAGTCCCATGAGCAATGTTACGGGTTATATTTGGACTGTACCCGCGGGAGCGGTAATTGCCAATGGTGACAGCACAAATTCCATTTCAGTTAATTTTGGGACTTCTGCTTCTTCCGGCAATATTACTGTAGATGGAGTTAACGAATGCGGAACCGGACCAACCTCAAGCCTTCCGGTTACAGTAAATGTCCTGCCTGTTGCCAATGCCGGAAATGATATCACCATCCCTTACGGGACCAGCACAACGCTGTATGCGGCTTCAGGAGGTACAGGTTCGTTCAGCTACTATTGGACACCCCCTAGCCTGCTTGTCAACCCGAACGTCCAGAACCCTCAAACAGTAAATCTGATCATGACAACAGTCTTTCAGGTGCTTGTGACCAACCTGTCCTCTTTATGCCAGGATTCGGATCAGGTTATCGTATCGATCACCGGTGGTCCCCTCACGGTTAACCCTACAGCTGTTCCCAACGCCATTTGCAGCGGTGAAACATCACAATTGTATGCAAATGCAGGAGGAGGTTCCGGGAATTATACTTATTCCTGGACCTGCACACCGCCCGGCAGCCCTCCATGGACATCGAACCAGGCAAATCCACAGGTGTCTCCCGATTCATCAGAGACCTATCATCTTTCGGTCTTCGACGGGTTTAATACCATCACAGGATCCACACCCTTAACGGTCTGGCAATTATCCACAGCAACTATTTCAGGAGGCGATACCCTGTGTGGGGAGGGGGTTACAACAACGCTGACGATTGATCTGACGGGTACACCTCCATGGACTTTTATCTATTCTGACGGGTTATCAACCTTTACAGTATCCGATCAGTATACCACCCCTTATTATATTGTTACTTCGACGCCAGGTACCTACACCGTTCTCTCTATAACGGACGGCAATTGCTACGGCATTACATATGGGGCGGCTATTGTTGCCGTGTTTCCTGTTCCTGAGACGCCGGTAATTACGTGGTCAGGAAATCAACTGTTCTCAACATCATGTTGCGGGAACCAATGGTATAAGGACCGTGTTCTTATTCCCGGTGCAACAAATCAAGCCCTAACACCTGTGCAAACCGCTCATTATTGCGATATAGTTACCCTGAATAGCTGCGCTTCAGATACCTCAAACGATGTTTATTATGTCATGACGGGGTTCTTTAATGATCATGAAAGGGATATTAAGATTGATCCCAATCCCGCCACTACTTTTGTTGAATTACAAATGGGGCAAAACATCAATAAACCATTGGTGATTGAATTTTATTCATTGACGGGAACTTTAAGAAAGGAATATACCGTTTCTTCATTCGCAGGCCAAAATGTCTACCGGGTGGATATCAGCGATCTGGTGCCCGGTTTGTATTTCGTCGTTATTAAATCCGATTCTATTCTGATAACCCGGAAACTGGTAATTGAATAGGCAATAGAAGGCAATAGGCAAGGACATGAAGCCTGAAGCACCAGGCAAAAGGACTCTATTAGGAATCAGTTGTCCCGATTGTCCCCAATCATCGGGGTTAAGGAAATATCGCGAATTTTCTTCAGTGCCGAAGGACGGAAGAAATTAAACTACTATCCTGAAATATATAACTTTTTTTCCCTGTTATTTTCCAGATATGCATAAAGAAATATTGTCTGAAAACCAACTTGAACTTTTACCATTGGTTAAGCAATTTATTCGGGAGTGTTATCTTGTAGGTGGAACCGCAACTGCATTGCATATAGGACAAAGCAGGTCAATATATTCCGTTTTTCGGAAGAAATATTCCTAATTATTTTAGATAAAGTACACGATTTATTTCGTACTTTTATACCATAATATCATTAGCATTACATTATATTTGCAACAATTTCAATTGAAAACAACTTTGTTCTTTGACATTTAGATAAATTATGCAGCACTTTTTATAATTCAAGGTATTAACCTTTATCACTTTGTAATAATCCAATCCCAAATTAAAACAAAACAAAATAAAGACACAAATACTCAATGCATTAACAGCAGTTATACTGTTTTTAATGCCAAATTTGAATTTCGGACAGGCGCCTAACTTAGGAGCAGCTTCCAGTTTTGTGTATTTTACAGCAGATGGAGCATTTAATGTTACTGGAGCATCAACAGTAACAGGCGATGTCGGCAATGATGTAGGTGACTTCATTGGATTTCCGCCGGGAACATTACTTGGAAACATACATCATGCAGATCCTGTTACAGCACAAGCTAAAATTGATCTGCTTGCAGCATATGGCTATATGAGCACAATTACTTGCGGTCAAGTAATTGGAACTCCATTAGGAGGAGGTACGATTCTTACCCCCAACGTTTACTGCTATGGAGGTGCTGCAGCATTAAATGGAGATTTAACTTTAGATGGTCAAAATGATCCCAATGCTTTATTTATTTTCAAGATTGGTGGCGCTTTTGCGACAGACTTTAATTCACACATATTTCTGATTAATTCAGCCTCCCTGTGCAATGTGTATTGGCAGATAGGTGGAGAATTCGCGGTACATGGAACTTCTGTTTTCAGGGGTACTGTAATTGCTAACGGAGCTATCCACTTAACGGAAACCGCAACTCTTCTGGGTAGAGGCCTATCAGTTGAGGGAGCTATTGACTTGACAGATAATATAGTTACTATAGGATTGCAACCGACAGCATCAACAATTACTGCAGGCGGACCGACAACATTTGATATAGGTGGTAGTGTTATACTTTCAGGAAATATTGGAGGAACATGGAGTAACGGAGCGACAACACCATCAATAACTGTAACCACAAGTGGCGACTATTTTGTAACAAATACAACTGATTGCGTTAGTGTATCTTCAAATCACATTTTAGTCACAGTATTACCTCTTTGTTATGGAATCCCCACCCTGTCCGAATGGGGCCTGATCATTTTATCACTTTTGTTGCTTGCATTGGGAATTGTATTTATTCGCAGGAGACAATATTCATTCGCTTTGGCCGGAGGTGCAGATGCGACAGAAGGACGAAAGAGCTTGTTTATACCAAGGTCATTCTTTCCTATACTGGCGGTTCTTTTTAGTTTTGCTCTGCTTGGATTTGCAGGATTTATGACCTTAGGCAATTCTTTGCCGCCCAGGGATATGATCGGAACACTGATTAGCTGTGTTGTACTTGCTTATATACTGCAACTGCTGGGAGCATTCAGAAAAAAGTAAAAGCAGGTTGAAAAAAAGAAACAATAGAAGTTTGAATTGAATCCTGTAAAAAAGAGAGAAAGTTCAGGCAAAACAAAGATCGACCTGAAAAGCACCTGGCATAATAAAAAACCGGTATTGCTTTTTATCGGGCTGTTTGTTCTTCTTATCGCATTGTTTTATATTGCATGGATCAATACCTTCTGTGCAAACCATATCTTTGAACCGATCGTTTCCTTTTATGCAAAAGTATCCGGAAAAATCCTGGCAGTGCTGGGATATAAAACATGGGTAAACGGGACCATGATTTCCTCTTCCGGGTTTAACCTCAATATTAAGCGCGGGTGTGACGCTATTGAGGCAACCGCCCTGTTTGCTGCAGCTTTACTTGCTTTTCCGGTACCATTCAGGAGAAAGATACTGGGATTGATCGTTGGAATTGTCACGCTAACGCTGGTAAATTTTATACGGATCATCACCCTGTATATTGCAGGCAACCGGTACCCGGCCTTGTTCAATTTAATGCACGACCAGATCTGGCAGGTCATATACATTGCCATTGCTGTCCTGCTGTTCCTGTTATGGTTGCAGTCGCTCCGTCACCGGGAGGGATGAAATTATGTTGAAGAAAAGACCTTTTATCCGGATCATTTTTATTTTCGTGATTACGCTTGCAGGGCTGATTCTGGTCTATCCTGCTGTCCGGAAAACGTATCTTGATCTCCTGGTATGCACAGGAAACCATTACTTGAGCAAACCGGGAAAAGATGCCCTGGTTAAATTCATGGAAAATAAAGAGAGTAAGGATCTTGACCTTGTCCTTTATATTGGAAATTCCTTGAAAATGAAAACCGACAGGAATGCTTATTTTCTGGTGACCAAAGCCAGTATATTTTACATTGTCTGGCTTCATCTGGCATTGATGATAGCATTGATAATGGCATCCCCAGTTCCACTCCTACGGAAACTGATCGTACTATTTACGGGTGTTCTGCTGGTCCATGTGATCGGCTACCTGAAGTTGCTTATCCAGGTATATTATGTATGTAATCATAGCCCGGGACTGGAGATTCTCATGCTTTCCCCTTCACAACTTAAAGTGACCGACCTACTCCTGGACCATTTCACCGATACGGTACAACCCTCTCTTATCCTGGTTATCATTCTCTGGCTACTGATCACATTTACACTTAAAGACTACAATAATCTGATGGGATTGACAAAACAGGAAAACAAAACGACTTTAAAAGCGAAAGCAAGGCGACAGTAATGATTACAAGCAGATAACATCGATCATTGTTTATTTTTCTTGCAAATCATTATTATATCTTTGGAATAACGGCCAGACAACCGCTTCAGCAACCAATCTTTCATCTGGTATCCGGCATCTGGTATCGAATATCGAGTATCGAGCATCTAAACTTGTGAAGTGTTTAGCCTGATAGCAATCGGGAACGATTTAAGATTTTTCAAGAAAGATAAATCGGATTTGGTGGTTCCTGCAAACATTAAAATTTCCGGATACAGCGAACCTGGTCAGGGAGGTCTTTGTCGTCTTCATACTTTGTGCCTAACTTGAACTCCTGTTCCCAGGCCTGGGTACCGGGTTCTGTGGTGGTTTCGGTTGAACTCCAGTATATACCGTTGATCGTATTAAATCCGCCGATGACTGTATGCTGTTTGAATAAAAGATTCAGTTCATACCGGGAAGGCAGATACCAGTCAGTGTAAACAACATTGTTTACCGTCGTTGAAAACTCCTTACATAATTTTGCAGCATATTGCCCGCTTTTACCCTGGACACTGATTATCTTGTCCGTATTAGCTTTTCCGGCGTACATTGCATCTGCGATGGCGCCGGTTACGACGGCCTGACCCGGGTTCCAGATAATCCCTTTTGAGCTTTGGTCTACTATTGCTGCCACAAGACCATGCTTACCTGTTTCATCCAACCAGAAAATCTTGCCTCCTTCATAACTTTTACCTATGAAATTTGAATCGGGAGCCGGAGTGTTGTCACCGGACCCGGTCAAGGTATTAGTAAGGTATTTGACGTTGGATGAACTTGTGTAATCTCCTTCGACTGCCATTTGACCGGCTCTTTGATCCGCGACAGTTGTGAGATTTGCAAGAACTGCTTTCTGGCAATATGTGACTGTTATCCCTCCTGGAAGAATGAGCAGGAAAAATAAGATCAACCGGGTGTTTTTCATGATCATCGTGGTGTTATAAAATCAGTTTTTATGGATTTTTTTTAGAGACTGTTTAAATTTCTTAAATTTTAAACTAACTATGAAGATGTTAATATAACAGAAAACGAAATTGCAAATAAAATAGTCGGATGAGCTTTTGAAGTATAGAAGGCCTTTGGACATGAATTTACTGTAAAGTTCTT
>CAIYUC010000100.1 GCA_903929315.1 uncultured Bacteroidales bacterium | reverse complement strand
GGAGGGGGGGATATTTTGTGAAGTTGTAAAAACACACATCCGGAAATTAAAGAGCGTTTATTTCATGCTATTTTTTATCCTTCCAACAAAGATAAGAAATAGATATTGAAATCAGACAATATGATGCCATAAATTTTTCAAATTACGCCTGACTGCTGTCAGGCAGGGATTACCAATTACAAAATTGGGATGGCTTGGGATATATAGAGCTAAAAACATATTAATAATTTATCTGAGCCTCTGCGTCTCTGCGGATTTAAAAAAAAGTATGACTTTTTAATCAATCCAGGAAGAATTTTTTTCAAACTATCATTCTGGAAATTATATAAAGATTATTCCAGCACCTTAAAAAAAGATTTAACCAATATAAAATCCGATAACAAATAACCCCCCACATGCAGGTAAATATCCAATCCCTAGACCTACACATCGGGGACCAAGAATCGTGTATCTGTTTTTTCACCAGTTCACCAGTTCACCAGTTCTGCCGAGACACTATTACACGATCCCAGGAATAAGATTTTGTCGTACATTTACTCCATAGAATAAGAGATCCATGAAGAAAAAGAAAATCAACAAATCCGGAACAAAAAACATCAATTCTTTTGTTAAAAGCGTCCTGGAGGTTTTTCAGACGAATCCTTTCACGGGATTTAATTATAAAGAAGTATCCCACCGTCTGGGAATATCCGATGAAGCCAGCAAAAAACTTGTGAGGGATATTATTGAAAAACTCTCGGCAAGCAATCAACTGGTTACGATAAAAAAAGGGAAATACCAGATCAATAGGGAAAATAAGGGATATCTTACCCAGGTAAACACACATATTACCGGCTCCGTCGATATGAAACAAACCGGCAAGGCCTATGTCATACCGGAAGATAACAGTGAAGATATCTATATTGCCCCTGTCAATACAGGCCATGCACTTCACGGCGACACGGTCAAAGTGATGCTCTTTCCTAAAAGAAAGGGGAAAAAAACCGAAGGACAGATTGTCGAGATCCTCCAAAGACGTAAAAAACAATTTGTAGGAACGATCGAAATTGCACGGAATTTTGCTTTTCTCATCCCTGACAGCCCGAGTATGCCGGTTGATATTTTCATTCCGCTCACACACCTCAACGGTGCTAAAAACGGGCAGAAGGTCATAGCCACGATTACCGAGTGGCCGCCTCAATCCGAGAACCCTTTCGGCGAAGTCATTAATGTGCTGGGTAAACCCGGAGACAACAACGTGGAGATGGAATCCATTTTGGCAGAATTTGAATTTCCGTTGTCATTCAATCCAAAGTCAGAAAAGGAAGCCGGACAATTTTCCGAAGGAATACCCGAAGAAGAAATAAGGAAAAGAAAAGATTTCAGAGATGTCTTTACCATTACTATCGACCCGCCCGATGCCAAGGATTTTGATGATGCACTTTCCCTCCGGAAACTTCCCTCCGGGAATTGGGAAGCCGGCGTACACATCGCCGATGTGTCCTATTATGTGAAACCCGGAACTGCCATTGACAAGGAAGCTTTCGAACGAGGCACCTCAATCTACCTTGTCGACCGTGTAATTCCAATGCTTCCTGAAAAACTATCGAACCAGCTATGTTCTCTTCAGCCGGATAAAGACCGCCTCTGCTTTTCTGCAGTGTTTGAAATGGATAACAATGCAACCATCCTTAATGAATGGTTTGGAAAAACGATCATTCATTCCGATCGCCGCTTCAACTATGATGAAGTCCAACAGATTATTGAAACAGGGAAAGGTGAATATGCTGCTGAAATAACCGTCCTTGCCAATCTTGCCAAAAAACTGCGTGATGAACGGTTTAAAAAAGGATCGATCAACTTTGAGACACAGGAAGTAAAATTTGAACTGGATAAGGATGGGAAACCATTGCGGATCTTTCTCCGGGAAATGAAAGACTCCAACAAGCTGATAGAAGATTTCATGTTGCTTGCAAACCGTAAAGTTGCCGAATGGAACGGAAAAAAGAAAGGGGATGCAGAACCAAAAACATTCGTCTACAGGGTACATGACAGTCCCACACCTGAAAAACTGGAGACATTCGTCCAATTTGTAACAAAACTGGGATACAGGATGAAGATCGCATCACGAAAAAGCATGGCCGATTCCTTTAATAAACTCTTCGAGCAGATCAAGGGAAAAGGGGAAGAAAATATGATCGAGACAATTGCAGTAAGAACTATGGCCAAAGCATATTATACAACGGAAAACATCGGACATTACGGGCTTGCATTTCCTTTTTACACCCATTTTACTTCCCCTATCCGGCGTTATCCTGACCTTATGGTCCACCGGTTACTGTTCGATTACCTTCAGAAGGGAAAATCAGCAAACCGCGATGAATATGAAGAAAAATGCGATCATTCCTCTGAAATGGAAAGAAAGGCAGAATCTGCAGAACGGTTATCCGTGAAGTATAAACAGGCAGAATACATGCTGGATAAGATCGGTCAGGAATTCGACGGGCTGATATCCGGTGTCAGCAAATGGGGCATCTTTGTTGAGATCATAGGTACAAAGTGTGAGGGTATGATCCGGTTACGGGACCTGAGCGACGACTTTTATTACCTGGATGAGGAAAACTACCAGGTGACCGGTACACGGCATGGACAAAATTTCAAACTGGGTGACAAAGTCAGGATAAAAGTCAAAAAGATCGATCTGCCGAAAAAGCAAATGGATTTTGGTTTGGTAAGGTAGTTTCATCCCCTTAAGCGGGTGTTTAAACATCTTTGTGAACTTTGTGCAAAACATGGTGACCTTTGTGGTTATCTTTTAAAGGCTTAACCACAAAGAACACAAAGCATTCACAAAGCAACACAAAGAAAATAAATCTAACTTTCCATTTACTTACATGAAAAAGAGAACTAAAGGAATGAGTTTCAGGAATAGACAAATTTTCTTGATTTTCATTCTGGTTCTTATTGCTGCAGGTCAAACTTCAGCTCAGCGGAAATATAATTTTTTTTACGGGAAAGTTCTGGACCAGGTCACCAATAACGGGATACCGGATGTAAATATCTATTTTGAAGGCTCCCGGAAGGGTACCATTTCCAATAACAAAGGTGATTTCTCTTTTTATATCGATACTTTGCCAATGATCATGGTGGTGAGCCATATTGGCTATGAGACCAAAAAGTTACTACTTGATAAAACTTCATTTTCCCTGATCGTATATCTGCAGCCAAAGATCCAGCAACTCGAAGAAATTGTCATTTCAGGAAAAAGCAATTATGAAACAGTTTTCCGGGATCAGTACCTCAATGTCATAGATTACGAGGTAGATACCGGAAATATTTTTGTGCTCATCAACGATCTCAGGTCAGCAAGATCAGCAGTAATCTGCAAGGATTTTAAAGGCGACACGGTTGCCTGGAATAAAATTCTTACCATTAATCCTAAAAAATTATTTAAGGATTGTCTGGGAAACATACATGTTCTGACAGGGGATTCTGCTTTCCAGGTATTCAGGGACTCGAAGCGACTCATGTTGATCTACCCGGTGGCATTGAAAAAATTCAATGATGTCCTTGTGAATTGCGTTTGTTCTACAAGGGACATGTTATTTATCCGGAAATTTGAGAAAAACGGACAAACGGTCAGCTATTATAAAGTCGACCGGATAACCAATCAAAGACAGATCCTGACGGCTATTGAAGATAGTCTCAAGACGAAAATGTTACGAAGAAATCCCCGTGATAATGATTTACTGATGCAATCAGTTCAACCTATCGGCAGGGAGGATTTTGTGGATTGGAGTTATGTTCATAAAATATTATACCGGCCCATTTCCACTGCCCTGTGTAAAATCGGGGATTTCATCTGTATTTTTAATACGGTCGCCGGAACCATCGAATTTTACAAAATTGATGGAAGTTATGCATTCAAGCTCCAGTTACTGATCAAAAATATAAAGGAAGGAAACTGGTCAAAGGATATATATATCGATGAAGGGAAATCAAAAGTTTATACGACTTTTATTCAGAACGGTTATTATTTTCTTTATACTGTCGATCTGAATACAGGAGAGCTGAAAAAAGTTTTATCCATTGCCCATCTTTACCCGGAAAAACTGCAGATACATGATGGTTATGTCTATTATTTATACCATGAAGCGGGAAGCGGTGATAATAAAGAATTATTCAGGCATTCGATCTTTTAAGCAACCTGTTTGATCAGGACTTTATCGACGCGGTGGCCGTCCATTTCGATGATCTCAAAATGATAATTGGCCATAACAAAAATGTCTCCCACGGAGGGTATGCGATTGAGTACAGCCATGGCCAAGCCCCCAAGGGTGGTAATGTTTTCGGATTCGAATTCACTCCCTAGTATCTTGCTGTTCAACAGATCCTGGAGATCTTCTATTTTCACACTTCCGTCAACAAGAAAAGAACCGTCATCCCTTTTGAATATTTCCGGTTGGGTTTTATCAAAAAGCGCAGGCAGGTCACCGAGGATATTTTCTGAAATGTCATGGAGTGTGATCAATCCTTCGGTCGCACCGAATTCATTTACGACAATTCCGATATGGACTTTCTTTTCCCTGAACAATTCAAGCACTTTTATTGCCGGCATCGTCTCCGGGATGTACAACGGCTTTGAGATCATCTCCATAAGGTTGAATTTCTTTTTTACCGAAAGAGAAAAAAGGAGATCCTTCACTGAAATGATCCCTACAACATTATCAATGGTTTTATCACAAACAGGAAACCTGGAAAAACTCGACCGGAAGATCGTATCAATAATCTCTTTTTCGGATTGATTTATTTCAAGGAACACAATATCCATGCTGGAAGTCATCAGGCTATAGGCAGTCTTATCACCGAAGCGAAAAACTTCTTTAATGATATCTGATTCTTTTTTATCGATCACTCCATGTTCCGAACCTTGTTTTATCATTATTTGCAATTCTTCTTCGGTCACAGGCGGCTTTTTGTTTTGATTTAATTTAAATACACCTGAGACCAGTTTTGTTGACAGGCTAAGGATAGCTACCAGGGGGTATGTAATGAATGCAAAAAGACGTATCGCCGGACTCAGATAAACAGCAATCTGTTCAGGGTTGCCGAGGGCAATCGTTTTCGGGAGGATTTCACCGAATATCAGCGAGATATAAGTGATAATTCCGACAATGAGGACAATGGAAACGGCTTTCGCCAGTTGGGGTGATAAACCGATTAGTTGTAAGACGGGAGAAAGATCGGATCCCACGGTCAAACCACTGACAGCTCCTGTCAGAATTCCGATAATGGTGATCCCAATCTGAACAGTAGAAAGAAACTTTGCGGGGTTATTCTGTAAATCCAATACAAATGACGCTCCCCTGCTTCCTTTTCCGGCCTTTTCTTCAAGACGGGTCTTTCGGGATGATACAACGGCCAATTCGAACATAGCAAGTATCCCGTTCAACAATAAAAGAAAAAACAAAAACAAATATTTCATACAGGGAGATCGAAAAGATTATACAAAAGTAAGGTTTCTTCGGCTAAATAAAAAATAGGGACGTGATATGTCCTGTCCCTATTTGAAAGTTTAAAACAAGCGTTATACCACGCTTATCAAAGAATCATAGTTATTGTACCAGTGTCAGTTCTTTTATAAGGTTTGTATCACCGGCGAATTTATCGATGATGAAAAGAACATACCGGATATCGACACAGATGGTTCTTTGTAATTTTTGTTCATAAGAAATATCTCCGCTCATGGCTTCCCAGTTCCCGTCAAAAGCAAGTCCGATCAATTGTCCATTGCCATTGATCACAGGACTGCCTGAGTTACCGCCGGTAATATCATTCGTTGTCAGGAAGCAAACGACCATTTTTCCGTCTTCACCATAAGGGCCGTAATTTTTTGACTGGAAAAGATCTTTCAATTTCTTTTCAACAATGAACTCTTCATTGGTAGAATCCTCTTTGTCCATGACACCTTTTAGGGTGGTAAAATAATCATAATGAATGGCGTCTGCAGGAAAATAATCCTGAACCGATCCATAAGACATACGCATTGAAGAATTGGCATCCGGATAAAATACTTTACCCGGGTTCATCTGGCGCAGTCCTGCAATGAATAACCGGTTACCTGCACTGATTGAGGCCCTGGCTTCTGCAAATGTTCCGGAATATTTACCCATTGATTCCTGGAAGGATTGTGCACACTGCCATCCGAGATCTTTTTTGAATACTTTAAGAGTAGGTTTCTCAAGGAACTTATTCGTATTTTCAGCCGTTGCAAACGCCGATTTAGTATAAACAGCATCGGTAAACGCATCAATATTGTTCTTATAATCTTTTTCAATCACCTGGAAAATCGAAGGAAGCTGGTCTTTGGGAACATTCTTGTAATAAAGTTTCAGAAGTTCTGCGAATGTTTTTTTGGATACCATCAGATCGTCATCCTTAAAATGTGTTTTTGTGGTTTCTTTCAATGCATTCACAGATTCTTCAATTCCGCCCTTGCTCTTCTTTTCCAGTGATGATTTCAACTGACCGAACTGGTTAGCGAAACTGACGATATTCAGTCCTGAGCCTGCAAAATTTGAATAGAAAAAAGGAATCGCAATTTTATTCATTTTTTCATACCCCGATTGAATGTTATGCAATACAGGCCCATATTTTTTTCGTAATTCCGGGTCTCTATTATACCAATCGGCGAATGAATTTTCAATTTCCTTCTTTTTATCTTCAACTTTATTCCTAACCAGCATTTTTTCCTGTCCGATAAAATTTTTCCAGGTATTGGCAATATTTGCATAGTTGCTGGCGTAAGCGAGTTGAACCTTCTTATCTGCGTCCATACGGTCTTTCATGACCTCCAGTTCTTTACCGAATATCTTGACGAGAGTAGGATAGAAAACAGTGAGATCATATTCGAGACCATATGAAGTGAGGTAACGACTGGTACTTCCGGGGTATCCCCAAACCATTGCAAAATCATTCTTTTTAACACCCTTCAGGCTGATCGGAAAATGATATTGGGGTCGCAATGGTATATTTTTCTGAGAGTATTCAGCGGGATTCCCTGCAGAATCGGCATAGATCCGGAAAATGGAAAAATCACCGGTATGCCTTGGCCACATCCAGTTATCCGTATCCCCGCCGAATTTGCCAATGGAGGATGGTGGGGCTCCAACTAAACGAACATCTTTATATGTTTTAAAAACAAACAAATAATATTCATTACCTGCATAAAATGCTTTTATTGCTACCTCGTATTTATCTTTTTCTGAAGCTCTCTTTTTCAACCTGTTTGAAATGTCCTTCACTTTTGCGGTTCTGTCTGTTTCCTTTAAGGTATCGGAAAGAAACGGAATGATTGAATCAGTGACGTTTTCCATGCGCACAAGGAAGGTTGCATTGAGGTTGTCATTGGACAATTCTTCTTTTTCCGACATTGCCCAAAAGCCGTTTTTCAGGTAATCGTGTTCAGGTGAGCTGTGATTATCAATTGCATTAAACCCGCAATGATGGTTTGTAAAAATTAGTCCTTTGTCCGATACCACTTCTGCTGTGCAGAAGAACCCATTGCTTGCAGGACCTCCTGAAAGCCCGACGATCGCGTCTTTCAGACTGGAATGGTTAATACTGTAAAGTTCTTCAACTGTGAGATGGAGCCCCATCTTCTGCATGTCAACATAATTCAGACGCTCAATCAGTATGGGCAACCACATGCCCTCATCCGGAGGATTAGCGGCAAAAGACCTGGAAACAGCCAGGAAAAGGATCATTATCCACGCTGTCATCCTCATCTTCATGATGACACTCCGGGTCAATTCAACCCCGAGGGTTGCAATTCGTTTGTTCATAATGAGAATGTTTTTAAGAGATTCGCTATAAATAGGAAATAAATAAATTGCAATATTACATTATATTTCACATAGGTTTGTATTATTTGTATGGCTCCTCTTTTTCTCCTGTCAGGGTAACTTTGCGAATCACAAATGACAGGTAGATCATCACCACTCCAAAAATAACCGCGAAAAATCCCAGGATTTTTATTACTATATCGGGAAACGAAGATGGGTTTAAGAAAAAGAGCGCACCCAAAATAATGGTCAGTAATCCATTGAAAAGAATGATATTTTTATTGGAGAGATTTCTTTTCACATTAACCAGGATAACAAGCTGGAAAATCCCCACAATCACTGCCCAAACGCCCATCATGATAAAAAACAGTGCCTGTGAACTTTGCTGAAAGAGAAGAATGCAAATCCCGATGGTAAAAAAAATAACAGCGAGGATAAAACTGCTAACCATTCTTTTATCCTTCTTGAAATAGTAGAGCGCCAGGATCAATTGAACCAGACCACCTGCCAGGATAATAATTCCGACAGCATTGATAATAGAAGCAAGCAAGGTTATCGTATAAAACAGGAATAAAAGACCGACCAGGATTGCAATTACCCCGTTTAATGCGAGAAACCACCAGTTTTTGTAAAGTTTTGTTTCCATATTATTTTAGTGTTTAATGAAATTGCCAGTCATGCATTTCTTTTCACATAAAGTAAAGCGAAACAGGAATCAATTATTTCATAGGGTTCGGTATTTTCCACAATACATTGATGATGACAAATATTCCAAAGAGAATAAAAATAAACCCAACGATCCTGTTGATCCATATTTTTATATAAGGATTGGTATTGACCTTGATTTTGTTGGCAAGAATACATTTGAGAATGTCAATGGAAAACACTGTACCCAGTGTACCGGAAAAAAACAGAAGAACAGCAAGTTTATTTCCAGCATAAGATGAAGAGATGGCAATGACGGAAGTTATCCAGAAAGCCCATAGGAAAGGATTCGCAATATTCAAAACAAAACCTTTGAAATAATAGGGGAATACCCCGGGTTTTTTGACTTTTATTTCCTGGATTGCTTCCACCTGTTCGCTCATCTTCACTCTGCGTAAAGATTGGAATAGTCCGAAAATTATCAGGATGCTTCCACCGATAATCCCGAAGATCAGATGGGTATCCTGGTTCGTAACGATGTGGGAAGCCCCGAAATATGCGCAAATAACGACAATCAGGTCACTGGTAAAGATACCAAGGGCAAGGAAGATCCCGGTTTTAATGCCATGCTTAATGCTTGTTTGCAATAAGGCAAGCATTGCGGGTCCTACGCTGATTGAGACAGTAATTCCGAGTATTATTCCTTCAAATACAGAGTGTAACACGTTAATTATGAAATATGAATTATGAAATATGAATTATGTGATCCTAACTTTACTTCTTTTTATGTGATCCTCCCATTCTGCCAACTGTTCATTCCTTAAAACTCTTGGAAATTTATTGGCTCCGCCTTCTTTCCCACGGATCTTCATCCAGTCATAGAAAACCTGCAAAGGCAAGACTTCAGTGTACACATTCCGGATTGCTTCAGAGCGTTCAACACGGTAATCGTCATTCAGGGTCTTAAGGTACTCATCAATTTTATTTGCAGCGGTTTCTGCGTCGATCAAGTCGTCGGTTCCCAGGAACCATTTATGAGAAAAAAGGGGTCCGGTTGTAATCCCGGCTACTGTGAATTCATTGATCTTGATATTAAATTCATCCTGTAACATCTTGATAGCCCGGTTCATATTATCCAGAGATAAATGTTCCCCGCAGATACTCAGAAAATGTTTTGTTCTACCGGTAAGAATGATTTCGCATTTATCTTTCGATGTAAACCTGATCGTATCACCGATCAGGTAACGCCAAGCGCCTGCGCAGGTGGACAGCACAAGTGCATATTCCTTATTTTCTTCCACCTCATCCAGTGTTACAGATTCTGCTTTTGGAAGAAGGTTGCCGTCAACATCAAAATGTACCCCGTTAAACGGGATAAATTCATAATAAATTCCGTTATCGAGAATTAAGGTCATTGACTTGTTGCTGCCGGGCTGCTGATAAGCGATATATCCTTCCGAGGCAAGGTAGGATTCGTTATAAACGATGGGTCTTTCCAGCAATCGTTCGAAGCTTTTAACATAAGGATCAAAACAGACCCCGCTATGTACGTAAGCAGAAAAATTTGGCCAAATCTCGTGTATAGTTTTTACTTTATAGTAGGAGACAATTTTTTCAAGTATGATCTGGATCCATGCCGGAACTCCAACAATAATCCCAATATCCCAGTCTTTTGCATTCCTGACGATCTCGTTCAGTTTGACTGACCATTCCTTTTCACGTGAAATCCGCCTGCCCGGTTTGTAAAAATGCTGAAACCAAAATGGAAGGTTATTGGCAGTGATGCCCGAAAGATCGCCACGGTAATAAGTCCCGTTGAACTGTAAATGAGTACTCCCCCCGATCATCAGAGCGCCTTTCTCATAAAATTCATCCGGGAAATTGTATTTGGTTGTTGTAACCAGCAGACGTATGCTGGCTTTCTTTATGGCACGAAGCATATCCTGGGTAACAGGAATATGTTTCGAGGATGCTTCCGAAGTCCCTGATGTAAGAGCGAAATATTTGACTTTCCCCGGCCATGTAACCCATGGTTCTCCATTCAAACTACGGTACCACCAGTTTTTGAACATGGTGCTGTAATCCAGGATCGGGACTACAGAACGGAAGGCTTTTACAATGTCTTTCTGCCCGAGGATATCAGCAAAATGGTAATGCTCACCGAAAGCCGTATCCTGGGCTTTTATCAGCAATTTTTTTAATTCTTTCTTTTGTACCCATGAAGGATTGAAGTTTTTTTTAATATCAAGGGGAAAATGTCTTAAGGTATAGGCGGTTTTTATTATGGATCCCAGGATCGGCATATCGGATCTTTGAAAGACAGTTTGAAAGGGTAAAATTAAAACAATATTGGTAAACTTGGTGCTCTTAGTTTTTGATAAGGTGAAAAGAGCCCGGGCGATGATCCCGAGCTTACATAAGGTAATTTAATTTTTATTACCGGCAAATGAAAGCGCAAAAGAAGAATACTTAATTTTGGGTCTTTAAAACCATCATGTCATCACGGGTGTTCATAATTTTTTTAAGTTAACCAGGTGAAATGAAAATTACATCAGACAGGGAAATCTTTTTGATTGATCTTCTTCTTCAGGAATTCAAAGGAGCTTCAAGAACTTCAATAAAAAAAATAATAGGGCATGGAAATATCTCAGTGAATGGAAAAAAAATAACGAATCCCGTCTTTCTTCTTAAACCTGCTGATTGCATTGAATATCAAAAATACAGGATGACTGCCAATACCCAAGGCGCTCCTTTTCCCATCCTTTATGAAGACGACCAATTGCTTTTTATCGAAAAACCTGCTGGTATCCTCACCTATGGTGAAAGAGGCACCGTTGGGACCTCTTTGTATAAAATGCTATTGGATTATTTACGCGAGAGATCCAAAGGAAGAGAAAGGATCTATGTGGTACACCGTCTTGACAAAGAAGTTTCAGGAATAGTCCTGTTTGCAAAAAGTGAAGAGGTCCAGCAAAAGATCAAAGAAAAATGGAAAGAAACGGAAAAGGTTTATTATGCTTTGGTTGAAGGAAAACCAAAAGAAACCGAAGGAACGATCAGCAGTTGGCTAAAGGAAACTTCAACGCAAAAAATGTATATCACGCAACAATCGGAAGATGCTAAATTAGCGATCACACATTATAAGGTTTTGAAAGAGTTCCCGGCACACACCCTGCTGGAGGTCAGGATAGACACAGGGCGCAAGAACCAGATACGTGTTCAGCTGGCCGGTATTGGTTGCCCTGTAGCAGGTGACCATAAATATGGTTCGCAGGATCCATTTAAACGGCAAATCCGGCTTCATGCTTATCATTTTGCATTCCATCATCCTGTTTCAGGTGAACAACTGAAAATTGAATCACCGCTGCCTAAAGGGTTTCTGAGGTTAAATGAGAAAGATGAAAAGTATAAATAGAGTTCCTCAAGGTAATCTAATAAAAAATGATCCTTTCCGTTTTTCTGGTAAATGTGAATAACATTTGGATATTATCATGGAATTGAAGGTCAGGTAAAAAGTAAAATTTCTTACTTTTGTTTTGCTTTGTGAGTTTTTAAGAAATATGAAGGTTCACCATTTTCTTTTTTCCATTATCGTTTGTATAGTTATGACAGGTTTAAGCCGTGTTACAGAAGCAATGCCTGTTCCGGAGAAAACGGAAAAAACGTTAACGAATCACAGCGACTCGCTTTCCATACTTGACTCATTGGTTGAAGAAACCAGGATTACAAATAATCGACTTTCTTTACTTTATGCGAAGAGAGCGTTGATACTAGCCCGGCAAAGCGGTAAAGCAGAGGATTTGGTTAAAGCATATATTATTAAGGGCACTGGTTTTAATACAAATGATAAAGATTCGAGCTATTTTTATTTCAGCAATGCCTTAAAACTTGCTGATTCGGCAGGTCTTTTAAAACAAAAAGTGCGGATCAATTATAATCTGGCTATCCTCAATAACACAACCGGTGATTATAAAAAAGGTATTGCCCTTTTAGACTCGACAATACGGTTATCAGGAATCGCAAAGGAATACGCGCTGATGGCCAATGCTTATAATGCCCTAGGAGGTATTTATAACGAGTTACAGGATACTACAAATGCAAGGCATAATTTTGAGATGTCTTTCCAGATCTCAGAAGATCATTCATTATATAGACAAATGGGAGCTGCTTTTGGGAATCTTTCTATCTTTCAGGGTGACAATAAAAAAGGAATCAAACAACTGAAAATAGCGATAAGTTACCTGATGAAAGCCAAAGGTACAGAAGAAGAAATCCCTAAATTCTACATTGATATCGGTAACAGGAATAACAAACCGGATTCCGCCTTATTTTATTACCAGAAAGCTCTGCAAATTGCAAAATACGGGAATTTGCCCAATATTGAAATCAACGCTTATAATAATATGGTGTACAGCTATCTGGATAAAAAGGAATATAATAAGGCAAAAGTATCTCTTGAGAAAGCCCTACTACTTGCAATAAAAACAGGAAATATTGACATGCTTTCTTCCCTATATGATTCATATGCCGATGTTTTTTATGCATTAAAAAAGAGTGATAGTGCATTCCATTATGAAAGGATGGCTTTACATAAGCGAAAAGAAGCAGACACAAGACAAGCTACCGGGCAAGTAAGGTTACTGGCTGCTCAACTCGATGTAAAAAACAAGGAATTAATCATTCAAAATACGGAAACAGAGTTACTCGTCCAAAAAAACCGGTTACAACAAACGAAACTATGGCTGGCTGTTTCAGTATTATTTGTGATTGTTTCTGTTTTTGTACTTCTGTCATTGATGCAGCGAAACAAGATGAAACTGCAGAATCAGCAAATTACTTCGGCCAGACGACTTATCGAAATGGAAGAAAGTGAAAAAGGAAGAACGGCAAGGGACCTTCATGACATCACGGGCCAACTGATAATGGGAATTACAGGAGCAGTAGAAAAACTTGATCTTCCGGATGACAGGAACAAAGCTGAAATACAAGCGAAGATCAAGGATTTAGGTCGTAGTATCCGGGCCATATCCCATCGGATGAATAAAGCGATGCTGGAGCATTTCACTTTTAAAGAGCTCATCACGGGGCAGTGTGAAGATATTGAAAAGCTGACCGGAATGTGCGTACAACTTGATATGCCCGAGGGTATTTATGATTTACCTGAGGAAATGGTCTTGCATACATACCGTATTGTACAGGAATTGCTCACAAATGCAAGTAAGTACGTCTCAGAAAGCACTGTAAGAATAAGCTTTATCAACAGGAACAATAATCTTATCATGTCTTACTCCGACAATGGGAAGGGATTTGATTCCAAGGAAATAAAAAATCACGGTATGGGAATTATGAATATCTTTGAGCGTACAAAATTATTGGGTGGGAAAGCAAAATTAACTTCTTCGCCTGGTAACGGGACAAAATGGGAAATTTTAATTCCACGTAGAATCAGAAAAAAAAGTTCATTAAAGAAAGTTAACGTGTGATCCGGCTTTTTGTAATAGAAGATCATCCTATCATTGTAACAGGTTTACGGAATCTATTCCGCCCTTCCCGTGATGAGATCGAAATTTACGGAAGCGCTTCCTCTGCAGATGAAGCGGTTCAAACAGCCGATCCTGAAGTTTTTGACATCATCATGCTCGACCTCTGGCTCCAGTCAAGCCCTCCGTTGGAAAACATGAAAAAGTTGAAGGAAAAATTTCCAGATAAACCCATTGTAATGTTTACTTCTGAAGAATCCTCCGTCTGGCAACGAAAGATGTTTGACGCCGGTGTAAAAGCCTATCTTTTAAAAACCGCTGAAAAAATTGAGATTAAATTGACACTTGAAAAAGTCGCCATGGGAATGACCGTTTTTGCTGGAGTAATGGAACAGGATTACCTGAATAAAAAATTAAGCCAGGAAATGGCAAGTGCCAGACATTTTCTGACACCTAATCAACTGGAAATTGCCATCATGCTTTCCAATGGAACTACCCAGAAAAAAATTGCTGATAATAAGGGTACCAGCGTATCAAATATTGAAAAAACCATCAAACATATCAGGGAGGCATTTAATGCCAGAAATAATGCTGAATTAACAAAAATTCTTCTGGAACAGGGAATTATATAAGTACGAGTTGTTATCCCCGTTTTGTCTGTTTATGATATTTTCTTTTCCTTACCTAACATTGGTTTTTCCTTACATAACATCCTTTCTTGTGAGAAATCCGGCAAAAAATTTTTTTTTGTGGCGTGCAATTTGCACGCCACTATTTTTTTTAACTATCTGATTATTAACAAAAAAGTAAAAAGTTGTCCCGAATTGATTCCGGTTTTCGGTAATAAAAAAAATATAAAAACCGCAATTGACTTGTTTCTATATTGTGGATACATTTACATACATTCTTATATTAATTGATTAGTGAAACGCAAAAACTGATTTTAATTTATGAATGAAACGCAAAAAAACCGACCTCATCATGAAAAAACTAATTACTTTCTTAATGATCCTTGCCTTAGGGGCAGGAGTTCATTTACAAGCATCAAAACCAATACCGTCCTATAACATACTGGTTCGCAACGAGGCAAATTTTCAGGAAAAGCATCATAATGGTAATGCCCCCAATTCTGGCATGAAAGAGAAAAGGGATATGATCGTTGTGATCCAGGTAGCAGGGCCATCAAAAGCCCCGGTCACCATTTGGTTTTATAGTCTTGATATGCAGGATTATCTGGGTCCATACATCCTTTTGGGCAATGACCAGATTTCAGTCCCGATAGACGACCGGAATTGGGGTACCGTTGTACAATGTACTGATGAAGTGATAGTTTCCGTATGGACAGACGATGAAGGAGGACCCGGTGTAGTGGCGAATGAAAATTTGTAACCGGATTTTCTACTCAACGAAAAAAATACTTCTTAAGAATCACAATATTAATTTTATAGACCAGGAAAACTTAATTGTTTACCTGGTAGTGGAAAAGTTTACCTAAACTTTTATAAAAATATAGCGTTTCATTTTTATTCTTTTGTTTCTGATTGAGGTCAGAGGGGGCTGAATTAAACATTCAGCCTTTTTTTTACTCCTGGTTCTTTCTTATTTTCTGAATAATTGTCTTTGCAGAGATAATGAATCGGTTATCGACTTATTTGGTGAAGTTCCTTTGTCTCAAAGCTTCAAAAATTACAATAGCTCCGGAGGCAGAAACATTCATTGAATCTATTTTTCCCAGCATGGGGATCCGGATCAGGTAATCAGCTTCATCAAGCCATTTTTGACTGAGGCCGGATGCTTCTGACCCCATAATGATTGCCGCCGGTAATCGGAATTGCATCTCATGATAAAATCGTATAGCAGTGAGTGCAGTGCCGAACATTTTTATTTTGTTCGATCTGAGCCAGCTGATAGTATGCTCGGTAGTGCTTGTGACAACAGGCATGGTGAAAATGGTTCCAAGGCTTGAACGGATAGCATTGGGATTATAAATATCGGTTTGAGGATCACAGATGATAACGGCATCCAGGTTGGCAGCATCAGCGGTGCGGAGCACCGCACCAAGGTTCCCGGGTTTCTCGACCGATTCCAATACCAGAATTAAAGGACAAGAACTTAATTTAAGATCGCGAAAAAGCAACCTTTTCGGTTCGGCAAGAGCTATTGCCCCTCCATTATCCTTACGGTACGCCATCCTGTTGTAAACTTCCGGGGTAACTTCTGACGAATCAAATGAAGATACCGATTGAGAAAATAATATACGTAGATCATCGTCGTCTATAAAATTCCTGCAATAAAGCATTGTAGTGATGTTAAATCCGGAGATCAATGCAAGCCGGATTTCACGAAGGCCTTCGATTACAATGAGATTTTGTTGCTTCCTTTCACGGGGTTTTTCCTGGAGCAGTAAAACATTCTTTATAACAGGATTTTGCAAACTTGAAATAATCTTTCCCATATCATCCTCTCTCTTTACTCAACTCACCCGCGCTTTAATCGTGACGTGTAACGCGTGACACGTGACCAATTGCCTACTGCCTATTGCCTGTTGCCTTAAATCTGGTCCGTAATAACAATTTCATGAATAGCTTCAAAAGTAAAAATTTTTTTTTAATTTTTATTTGGATATTAAAAATATTTATATATTTGCGTATTCAAATACCTAAATAAGATTTATGTCAAAGATTTTTGCCATGTCAGAAGCGGCTTCGATCGGAATTCATAGCATGGTTCTTATCGCCCGCAATGAGACCGGGATCAATGCTGTAAAAATCGCTGAAAATACCGGTTCTTCAAAAAACCATATATCAAAAGTATTACAGCGATTGGTGAAGAGTGACTTATTGAAATCTGTCCGCGGACCTGCTGGTGGGTTTATGCTCAAGAAGCATGCTGAAAAAATTTCCTTGCTTACTATTTATGAATCCATCGAAGGGCCGATGGAAATAACCGATTGTCCTTTTGAGAATGAAGTATGCCACTTCGACAGATGTCTGATGTTAAATGTCATTAATAAAATGGCATTGGAATTCAAACGATTTCTGGATAAACAAACTTTACAGGATTACTTATAATTTTTAATAAAGGGGTGAATCTACAATTACCCTATATAATAACATGGAATCATGAAGAGAAAGATTATCAGTATTGACGAAGAAAAATGCAACGGGTGCGGATTATGCATTCCTGAATGCCACGAAGGGGCTTTGCAGGTGATTGATGGGAAAGCCCGGTTAATAAGTGATCTTTTCTGCGATGGATTGGGTGCCTGTATTGGCTACTGCCCCGAGGGTGCCATCTCGATTGAGGAGAGAGACGCTGAACCTTATAACGAAAGAAAAGTGATGGAAATCATTACACAAAAAGGAACCAACACGATTCTTGCCCATCTTGAACACCTCAGGGATCATAACGAACATTTATATTTACGAGAGGCGATTGATTATATAAAAGAAAATAAAATTAAATTGAATCAGGAAGAAACGCAGTCATCAACCAAGGTATTTGAACAAGGAAATACCATGAATAAAGAAGTAAAAATGGAACAAATCAGTTCATCTGGTTGTCCCGGTTCAATGAGCCGTGATTTCAGGAACGATAGTATAGCAGTGGCAGAAGCTGTATCAACCGTTGAAGAAATGAACCCAATAAATGCTCCCTCCGAACTTAAGCAGTGGCCGGTGCAGTTACATCTGCTGAATCCGATGGCTTCGTATTTCCAGGGAAAGGATGTCATTCTGACGGCCGATTGCGTTGCTTTTGCAATGGCCAATTTCCATGCACATTTTTTAAAAGGTAATTCCCTGGCAATAGCCTGCCCGAAGCTTGATACCAACAAAGAATCTTACATTCAGAAGCTAACAACTATGATGACCGAAGCCAGGATCAACTCGCTTAAGGTAATCATCATGGAGGTTCCTTGCTGTGGAGGATTAGTGCAAATGGCAAAAATTGCCAGGGATAACTCAGGAAGAGTCATGCCAATCCAGGTGGTTGTAGTTGGTCTGCAAGGAGAGATAATAGAAGAAGAAGAGATTTAGGAAAGACTATACGGATCGACCGATGCATTTTTGGGTTTCATCCGGTAATGGCTATTATGCATATCATGAAAGAACCCTGGTGATGCGGGAGATTTTAATTTTATCACCTCAACCCCCGTCCCCTTCTCCTTAAGGAGAAGGGGTGCAGGGGATGACGTGCGTGGTAAATTCCCCGGGCTTGCCCCGGAATTCGGGTCCAGGGCTTGCCCTGGGGTTCATACCAATTGATTATAAAAATTTAAAAACTAAAACTATGGAAAAAAGTATTTTTGGACCTGCTAATGTATTCAGGTTTAATGAAAAAGTAGAATATTCTGCCGAGGGAATTGTCAGTAAAAAAGTAATTGACCGTCCGGTGGGAAATGTTACGCTGTTTGCTTTTGACGAGGGTCAGCGACTCAGTGAACATTCCGCTCCTTATGATGCAATGGCACAGGTTATTGAGGGTAACGCCGAAATCGTAATTGATAAAGTACCTTATCAGTTGATGGCAGGCGATACCATTATCATGCCTGCAAATATCACCCATGCGGTGAATGCCGTCGGTAAATTTAAAATGGTATTGACGATGATACGAGGATAGTCATATTAAGATCTTTTATTAAATAGTAATCCGATCCCGTCTGTCCCTATGATCGAAAAGTTAAAGAATGCAGGTTTCGAAACTTTTTTAAGAGAGAAAACCCCATCAGAGGTGCATACTTTTTTTCATAAAATCTGAGCAGGTATCCGGGTGCATCAGATCTTTACAAATTTTCGCATCAGGATCCGATCACCGGTGTTTATCCTTATAAAATAGATCCCATTCTTAAATCCTGAAAGATCGAAGCTCAAACCGGCAGGTACATGTTTGTTATAATACTGGGTATAAATTTCAGTTCCCTGTGCATCCAGGATTGTGATCTCGCAATTATTGAAAGGAATCTCAATCCTGATCGACGCGGTAGCGGGTACAGGAAAAACACGTAACATTGCATCCTCCTCTTCCTGAATACCGGGAGCCCTAACCACAGTAACCGTAATGGAATCCGATTCACTGCAAAACTCTTCGCCAACCCTGACCCGGATCAGATGGACCCCGAGGCCAAGGATTGATCCATAAAGTTTGACACTTGCGGTGGTGTCGCCTGTTGACCATTCATAGGAGGAATATTTTGATGGTAAGGAAAGAACCATCGAATCATCCCTGAAGATGGTCGTATCTTTTCCGAGATCTATCGGCTAATCCATTAAAACCGTCACATGGATCGTATCATCCAGCCAGCAATGATCTTCAGTCGATACAGCGAGATGATAATTCCCCGTTTGAGTAACCAGAAAATCCGGTTTATTGGAAAGCCCGTCGTTCCAGCTATAATACGCGAAACCGGGCGGACCATGCAGTATAATGGAATTACAGACAGTGGTATCCGGACCAATATCAATCGAGTTGAATACCCTTTTAATTGCCCCGACAAAGGCATCATTCACAAGAGAAGAATATGATACCAGTGTATCTCTGCCAAAAACGACAGTTCCCCTGAATTGTCCTGAAATTATGATGTTTGAACAATGATCAAGGACAAGACCATACGGAATCAGGTCATATTCAGAACTGAAAAACTGCTGATGGATGAGATTCCCTGATGGATCCAGTTGAACGATGAATGTTTTATTGTATAATCCGACATCGTAAATACTGTCCATGAACACCATCTGACGATCAGCAGGCAGTGCAAAGACCAGGCTATCGTCCTTTATATCCATAGCACAGGATTCAAATCCATGATAAGGGTATTTTTTTATTGCATGATACCACAGTGGTTGAAAGGCGCTATCTGCTTTTCCAACAACCTCCACTATTGTATCTCCACTCCTCACCACCGTATCCTTCCCGATAAACATGGTGTCGTACAGATTTGCTTTAAAGTAAAATTGACCGTATTCATTTACTTTGAAATCATCCCAAACCAAATCTTCGAACTTTCCGGAATGAAGGTTTCCTTCAGGTGTGAATGAAATCATAACACCGGCATAATTATATAAATGCTCAGGATTAAAGGGGATCGTATCACCGTTAACATAAATATCATCGCTGGCATCACCATTATAATAAATATTGTTGTCGAGTCCGATTTGCATATAATGACCTGACATACCGTAGTTACCTTTTGCAGTGATCTGACGAACCCATTCTATGGTGCCGTTAAGATCGGTTTTTGTTACTGTATTAAGGTCTTTCTGATAGGGTATAGTATCCTGGCCGAGAATATGAAGAATCTTTGTTGTATTTCCTGAACCATAATGTTCGCAGGCAATATACAAATGACCATCACCTGAAAGACAGAACCCCCAATCATCATCCTGCAAGTTGCTGTTGATTGTTTTTATCCATTTTATCTTATAATCAGGCCCAAGTTTGGCTAGGAAAACATCAGGTGTTTCAGGAAAAACCTCATCTGGTTCGGTATAGATCACAGTATCCTGTAGGATAACGCAAATGGAGAATTCACCGCAGATATAAATATTCCCGTCATCATCTGACCTGCAATGCATATATCCAACGGATCCGCCGGGAATGGAATAAATATCAATGGCTTTTATGAATTTTCCTAATCGGTCATACTTGGCAATCACATAATTCATATAACTGGAATGTATGAATGAAGTATCCGGGAAATAGATTGAATCGGTGTACCCCATACCACCGTAAGTATTGTTGTGACTATCGCAACAGAGCATTTCCATGGCGCTTTCGGAATGGCAAGATGCCAGCTGACCCCATGAAGTTTTCCAATCCTGGCCATGCAGTGTTCCATTATAGCTGATCAATATAAAAAACAGGAAAACCGCCGTAATGAAATAGGTTTTCATAAGCCCGGAGAGATTATCAGCTAATTTATGATATATTTTCTGATTCTAAACTAAAAGTATTCAGAACTTTTATTAGACATATTGAAATAGTATTATACTCCTGGCAAAAGTGCATATTTGAATTTTATAAAAAAATCCTCAACAAACGTATCACCTTTTCAGATTATTCCGATTAATGTAATTGCTTGCTTTAAAAAGGTTCTCGCGGAGTTTCGCAAATTATCCGCAGATTTTCGCAGATATGAATGAGAATGAAATTTCTTTTCTTATCCGGGGAGCGGCATTCAAGGTGCATAATTCCTTAGGACCCGGATTGCTTGAGTCTGTCTATGAAAGGGCTCTGGCTTATGAATTAAGGTCTTTGGGTTTTGAAGTTAAGACCCAACTGGGGATTCCAATGATATATGAAAATGTTCACTTTGATTGCGGATTTCGTCTGGATATTTTGGTGAATAATTTGGTAATCATAGAAGTTAAATCTGTTGACATTTTATTGGATATCCATCATAAACAACTACTGACATACCTGAAATTGATGCATAAGAAGCTTGGGTTGTTAATAAATTTTAATGCGATATCCCTCAACAAAACAGCATTGATCAGGATCGTAAATAATTTATAACATCTGCGAAAATCTGCGTTTAATCTGCGGAAATCTGCGAGAAATTTCAATCGATTCTGGTAAATCACCATTCCTGTTCCTCAGCTGAATAAGAATTTTTCTCACATTGTCCCGAAAGTTTTCCTTACGTTTGTAAAGAAAATAATGCTCCTTGCTGAATTTTAAAAACATGCGGATATTTACATCAGATCATTGGAAAGATTATGAACTCATCGATACCGGCGGTCTCGAGAAACTGGAACGGTTCGGGAAATATATCCTGATACGACCGGAGCCTCAGGCTGTCTGGCAAAAAGCGCTGCCGGAAAAAGAATGGGAAGAGCTTTCAAATGCCAGGTATAAAAGGTCGAAAGGGGGTGACCCTGCAAAGCATGAATTTTCAGAGAAAGGAGCGTGGTCATTAAAACCGGGGATGCCTGAACAGTGGTTCATCGGGTATTCCTATAAAGAAATGCAACTGAAATTCCGGTTAGGATTGACGGCATTCGGCCATATCGGCATCTTTCCAGAGCAAGCCAGCAACTGGGAATATATTTACGACTTTATTATCTCTACAAACAAACCATTTAAGGTCTTGAATTTATTTGCTTATACAGGGGGAGCATCCCTGGCAGCAAAAGCAGCCGGAGCTGATGTAGTGCATGTCGATTCGGTAAAACCTGTCATTCAATGGGCCAGGGATGATATGGATGCCAGCGGTCTTAAAGATATCCGGTGGGTCGTGGAAGATGCATTGAAATTTGTCAAAAGAGAAGTGAAAAGAGGAAATCATTATCAGGGAATTATCCTTGATCCACCTGCTTATGGCAGAGGTCCTGAAGGAGAAAAATGGGCCCTTTCTGACGGACTTGATGAAATGGTGAAATTATGCAGCCAGCTTATGGAACCAGATCATGGATTGTTCATCCTCAGTCTTTATTCCATGGGGTTTTCCCCACTTATTTGCGACAACCTTGTGAAAACACATTTCACGGAAACCGGGCAGAAAGAATCCGGAGAACTTGTTTTTTCCGACCGTAGCGGAAGGATCTTACCCCTGGGAACTGTCCTGCGATTCCAGAAAAAGATCTGAAGCTATGCCATCAGCGAACAGCTTTCCTGCATCAGTCAAGGTATAAATACCATTGTTTTCAACCATCTCTCCGGAATTTATATAACGGGAAGCGGATCGCAGAAAGTGAGAAGCAACCTCCTCACCAAATTCTTCCCTGGTCTTATTCAGATCAAAACCCCACATCGTCCGGAGGGAAACCATGATCCGTTCATTGAACCGCTGGATATCAGTCAGCTCTTCCGTCTGATAAAACCTGTCATTCCTTGCAATCAGATCAACATATTGTAAAATGTTGTTGACATTCCATTGTCTTGAAACACCATTATAAGAATGTGCCGAGGGTCCTATACCCAGGTAATGCTCTCCCGTCCAATACATGCTGTTATGCCGTGAATAATAGCCGGTCTTGCAAAAATTGGATATCTCATAATGAAGATAATCATGCTCCTTCATTTTGTCCTGTAAAATACGAAAATGCCCGATCATCTGTTCATCAGTCGGAGCGGTAAGCGCCTTCTTTTGGATCAGGATATACAAGGCGGTTTTTTCTTCGACGGTTAAGGAATATGCAGATATATGCGGGATATCAAGAGAGAAAGCTTTCTCCAGGTTTTGCGCCCATTTTTCATTTGTCAGGGTTGGGATTCCGTAAATAAGATCAATACCAAGGTTTTCAAATCCTGCAGACTTTGCTTCTATCACTGCCTGATAGGCCTGCCCTGCGGAATGCAAACGATTCAGGTACCGGAGATCATCATCAAAAAAGGATTGTACACCAATACTAAGACGATTGATCCCGATATCCTTATATTCCCGTAATAAAGAATTATTGATATCGTCAGGATTTGCTTCTAAAGTGATCTCCGGATCAACAACAATGCTATAATATTTGCTTATCGATTGAAGTGCTTGTCTGATAATATCCGGATTTACAAATGTCGGTGTTCCTCCCCCGAAATAAATGGACTGTATGTTTTTACCTTCAAGGTATTTTCGCTGGATATAGATCTCTTCCAGCAAAGCATCATAGAAAGAGTCAAGATATTTAACCGAAGCCAGTGAGTAAAAATTGCAATAATGGCATTTTTTCCGGCAGAATGGGATATGAATATACAGACCGGCCAAAGAAGGTTATTTTTTTAATAGTATCCGAAAAGTAGTTCCTTTATTCAGCGTCGACGACTTAACGAAAATTTTACCGGTGTGGTAGTTTTCAATAATGCGTTTTGACAAAGTAAGCCCTAATCCCCAGCCGCGTTGCTTACTGGTGTATCCAGGATGGAAGATGGTCTTGAAAAGCGATTTGGGAATCCCCTTGCCGGTATCGCTTATATCGATAGTAACACAGGTATCCGTTTCACTGATGTCGATACCAATGGAGCCATTTCCTTCCATTGCATCCACTGCATTCTTGGAGATATTTTCGATAACCCACTCGAAAAGATGGGTATTGATAGGAACGATGATAGTTTCAGGGGAAGATTTGATGTTAAAGGATATATTCCGGGAAGTCCGTGATTTTATATAGGAAAGAGTATTACGAATGACACTTACTATTTCGGTATTTTCCAACCGGGCTTTCGATCCGATCTTGGAGAAACGGTCAGTAATTGTTTCCAACCGGTTCACATCCTTCTCAATCTCAGAAAGTGTCTCGGAATCGACTCCTTTTAGTTTCAGCAATTCAACCCAGGCTACCATGGAGGACATTGGAGTCCCAAGCTGATGTGCAGTTTCTTTTGCCATACCCACCCAAACCTGGTTTTGTTCCGATCTACGTGCATAGCTGAAAAGCAGGTACGCGATGAACAGGAATATCCCGATCACAGCAAATTGAATAATAGGATAGTATTTTAGTTGCGTTAATAAAAATGAATCCTGGTAAAAAATATACCGGATACCTGTCTCAGCAAGATTGATCTTAATCGGTTTATTTTGAGATGACATCGTGTGAATGGTTGCCGCAACAAAAATCGAATCTTTCATCTTTTTTTCAGGTATGTTCCCGAATGCAATGACATTTTTTTGCGTGCTATCGGTGATGATGACAGGAACAGAAGCAGAATTCAATACCACTTCCGAGAAAAATGCCTGCATCAGGTCATCAATGACCCTCTTAAGTTCAGTGAAAATATTGGAATCTTTATAATACAAATAATCCTTTGTATTAAGATAACGGACCTCGATCGGAGGATAAACTGTAAATTGTTTCTTTAGTTCACCCTCAAGACGTGTAATCAGGTTTGTATCGTAATCCACGTTCCTGTGATTTCTGATATTTCCGTTTTTATCCGCAAGGACAACAGGGATTGTCTTATTATTGGCAATTATGTCGAGAAAAAAATTCCGGTCCTCATCGGATGTGGTGGTAAGAATGCGTTCCCCGGCTTCAGCTACGACAGTAACTCTCTGACGTTCTTCTTCCTTGATCTGCTCAAAAAGCTTGTTTGTGAAATTAACAAGATCCGCCTTCCTGTGAATGGCATCAGCCCAGATCTGAACGTTTTTACGTTCATCTTTCCGGATCTCCTCGACCAGAATATTGGTAAAGTAGAGTGATACTGAGACGATCAACACGGCAGCCCCGAAAAGAATCCATTTCCAACGCTTTTTTCTTAAGTAGATATCCACTATCTTTTCATTTACTTAATAACGCAGTATTAAGATGGTTATTTTCAATCACAGGAATAACCCGGATAACGAAATGCAAGACAAAATAAGGAACAAAATAGATTCCGGCCAAAAAAATGACTCTAAATATTGAATTATTTAAAGCCTCACACCCTTCTGGGGTTGTCTAAAATGTATGAAAAAGATTATTTCTCGCGGAGTTCCGCAAAGTTTTTCGCGGAGTTCCGCAGAGTTATACTGCACGTTATCAGCTTTCTGCGAAACTCTGCGATTTCATCAGCGAAACTCTGCGAGAAAAAAAAACTTATTGGACACCCACCGGGGGGTGAGGTAGATATAATCAGTTAATTTCCGTTAATTCCATTTATTTAACGCAAGACTTTACTAATTTTGCTCTCCCTAAAACAGGCATTACACATTACAGTACTAAAGTAAAAAATAATACTATTATGAAAAAATCAATTTATTTCTTCCTGATCCTCTTTATTGTATTTTCAACCCAAGGGAAATCACAGGAACTAAAACTTGACGACATTCTGACGAAATATTTCAATACGATCGGCATAGAAAAGATGAAAGAATGGCAGACGATTATTACTATCGGAAAAGCAAACTCCCAGGGCACTGAATACCCCTGCCGGATCATCATGAAACGACCCGGGAAAATCAGGATTGAAGTAGAAATTCAAAGCATGAAAATGATACAGGCATTTGATGGCCAGCATGGATGGATGATCATGCCCTGGTCGGGATCGACTGATCCGCAGGACATGACAAACGATGAAACCAAGATAATTAAAGATCAGGCCGATTTCGAAGGTAGTTTATACAACTGGCAGGAGAAAGGTCATAAAGCTGAATTAATAGGCAAAGAAGATGTTGATGGGTCACCGGCATATAATATTAAAGTTACCAAAGCGAATGGGGATATTGAAAATTATTTCATTGATGCGGAGAATTTTGTAATCTTAAAAGTAACTTCCAATATAAAAATTCAGGGAAATGAAAGTGAAGGTGAAAGTTTAAGTGGCAATTACAAGGAAGTCAATGGAGTCTTATTACCTTTTACCATCGAAAATAAATCCAAAGGACAAACAGTTTCTCATTTCATTGTTGACAAATATGAAATAAACACGGAAATAAACGATAGTATTTTCATAAAACCGGTAAAAAAATAGTGGGAAAAAAGTTCAAATAGGAAAAGAAATGAAAAGGATAATCACAATCATTCAACTATTCATTTTTACCATTTATACAGGTGCAGCAGAAGCTCAGGACAAAGTAAAAACAGATGAAAATACTTTTGGAGATATCATTGCCCGCCAGATAGGCCCTGCTACCATGAGCGGACGTATCTCTGCCATTGATGCCGTGGATAAAAACCCGGCTGTTGTTTATGTGGGTGCAGCCAGCGGAGGACTTTGGAAAACAAAAAACTACGGGACTACTTTCAAACCTGTTTTCGATAAGTACATCCAGTCCATCGGTGCAATAACGATCGACCAAAACCACCCTGATACCATATGGGTAGGTACCGGCGAAGTCTGGGTACGTAACTCCGTTTCCGTCGGTGACGGTATCTATAGAACAAAGAATGGAGGAGAAACCTGGGAAAAAATGGGCCTGCAGAAAACCGAACGTATTGCGAAAATTGTTATCCATCCAAAGAATCCGGATATTGTTTTTGTTGCCGCACTTGGAGATCTCTGGAATTCAAATACAGACAGAGGGTTGTTTAAAACGACCAATGGAGGGAAAACCTGGGAAAAAATACTGTTTGTTGATGAAAATACCGGGTGTTGCGACGTAGCTATCGATTGGCAAAATCCTGATATTCTTTATGCCGGGATGTGGGAATTCAGGAGAACTCCCTGGTCCTTTAGTTCGGGAGGGAAAAGCAGCGGCTTATATAGGTCTTCCGATGGCGGAAAAACGTGGTCCAAGGAGACAAAAGATTTTCCCAGCGGCCTGCTTGGACGAATTTCCATCTCCATTTCCCCGGTAAAACCGGATATTGTTTATGCACTCATCGAAGCTGAAAAAACAGCTTTATACCGTTCAGGTGACAAGGGCATCTCATGGAAAATGATGACCCAGGCAGAAGCCATCAGTGATCGCCCGTTTTATTTTTCTTTCCTGGCTACAGACCCGGTTGACACAAATCTACTTTATAAACCCGGATTCAACCTTAATGAAAGTACAGACGGCGGTAAAACCTTCAGTTCCGCGGCGGTGGAAGGCGGCAATTATCATGGTGATTGCCATCCTTTGTACATCAGCAAGAAGGATCATAACCTTATCTATATGGGGACGGATGGAGGGGTTTATGTTTCAATGGATAAAGGTAACACCTGGCGGTTTTTAAGAAATCTGCCTGTTTCTCAATTTTATCATGTCAGCACTGACATGGCCGACCCTTTTAATGTATATGGCGGATTACAGGATAATGGTTCCTGGTATGGACCGTCGAAAACTTCTTATGGCATTACAAATGCTGATTGGAAAAGCGTTGGCTTCGGTGATGGCTTTTATGTATATTGCGATAAACTGGATTCCACAATATTATACTGGCAATTTCAGGGTGGATATATTGCCCGGTATTATCAAAAAACGGGAGAATACAAATCCTTACGTCCTTTCAAGGACCAAGGCAGCAAAGAACTTCGCTTTAACTGGAATGCCCCTATGATTTTCAGCCCCCAAAGCAATTCATTTTACCTGGGGGCACAATACCTCTTTAAATCCACCAACAGAGGCGATGCCTGGACAAGGATTTCCCCCGATTTAACCACCGACAACCCCAAAAAAGAGAAGCAGGAAAACTCCGGTGGTCTTACCGTAGATAACTCATCTGCCGAGAATCACTGTACGATTTATACGATCAACGAATCCCCATTGGACAGTTTGCTGATCTGGGTGGGCACTGACGATGGTAACCTGCAGGTGACCTCAGATGGAGGAAAAACCTGGACCAATGTGGTGAAAAACATTTCCGGACTTCCTTTCAACACCTGGTGTTCATATGTCGAGCCCGGTCATTTTGATAAAAATAAAGTATATGTTACTTTCGACGGTCATCGTTCCGGAGATAAATCCCCGTATATTTTTACGTCTGCTGATTTAGGCAAGAGTTGGACGGCATTGGCAGATACCTCGATCAAAGCATATTGCCATATCATCAAAGAAGACCTGGTAAATCCGGGATTACTTTTTCTGGGTACGGAATCCGGGCTCTATCTGACAATTGACGGAGGCCGGAGCTGGTCGTCTTTCAGGGGAAAAGTGCCCAAAGTTCCCATTATGGATATGGTGATACATCCCCGGGATCAATCGCTTGTGCTGGCGACGCACGGCCGTGGGATCATGATCATCGATGACCTGACACCTTTGCGTCAATTATCCAGGGAAGTTCTGGACGCTGATTTAAGGTTTCTCACGACAAAAGATTATGTGATCACGGAAAATTTTAACCGGCAGGGTTGGAACGGGGATGATGAATATACCGGTAGCGTTCCTCCTGAAGCAGCTACAATCGGGTACTATCTGAAAAAACGACATGTTTTTGGTGATATGAACATGGAAATCTATGATAAGGATGGTAAAATGATCCAAAAATTGCCGGCCGGAAAACGGAAAGGGATCAACCTCGTTTATTGGAATATCAGCATGAAACCACCTAAAGTACCTGCTTCCCCCCAATTGGAAGGCGCAGCTATGTCAGGTCCGAACTTTGCACCAGGGGAATATACGGTGAAACTTTTCATCGATAAGGAGGTATTCGAAACGAAGATTCATTTATTGTTCGATCCGAAATCCAGGTATTCTGTCAAAGATCGTGAAATCCGTCAAACTGCTCTAATGCAAGCATATCATCTCCTTGAATCGCTGGCATATATTGATCGTCAGGCGACGGACATCAGGGATATGGCTAAAGAAAGAGCAAAAAGCACATCAAAACCTCTAACAATAAGGCTGAATAAGATCGCTATCCGGATGGACACGATGCATTCGAAACTCGTTGCCACGAAAGAAGGAAAAGTCACCGGGGAAGAACGACTGAGAGAAAAACTCGCTTTTATCTATGGGGCGATGATCAGTTACCAGGGAAAACCGACAGATTCCCAGCTCACCGGTGTAAACGATTTTATCAGGGAAGTTGACCAATTGAAATCCGATATAAAAGTTTTCAGGGAACAAGACCTGACAAAGATCAACCAGGCGCTGGTAGAAGCAAAAAAAGAGGAGATAAAAGTCCTGACCGAAGAGGAGTTTATGAAAGAACCGTGAAATAAATAGCGAAGTAGTGAAATAGTGAAATAGCGAAATACAGCGGACAAGCGGACAGAAAAAGATTACGAATTACGGATTACGAATTACGAGAAAAGGCAACAACTCATGCTCGCGCGCACTTGCAGCGCGTGCGATACTAACTTTATAATGGAATAGTTTCAATTGCCTTTCTGTGGATCTGTGGTTTATTCCTGTTCAATCGTTGCAAGTTCATTCTTTTCAAATAAATACCTTTCTTCTTTGCTCATTTTAATTAAAAGTATATTTTAACGTAACATATTTATGACGTACGACAATTATGACAATCCGGTTGCGCCTGATCAAGATCGCCGCCTATGTAAAAGAAATGAAGACCCGAATCAAAATTGAGTTCCCAAAACAATTTCCGGATATGGATGTAGTCGCAAATTGCCTGGGTATCTTCAAGCCGTTACGATGTTAGCTCATTGTTGAAAACCCCTGGAAACACCAGCCAAACCATCCGATTTACAGAATAACCCCCATAAACCGCAAAGCGGACACGAAAAACATTGTTAATAACCAAAAAAACTGTTAGTATTGGCTGTTTTCCCAAGAAATACGAGCTATGAAAAGATTTTTTTCAAGATCAAGCAGTATAAATCACCATAATATCCCCCATGGAAAAACAATTTTCTGTCCTCCCAAGACCCCCGGCATCATTTTTTTGTCGAATTTTGGGTTTATGAATAATGCAGGTTAGATCTTCAGGGAAAGTTTATTACATGTATAATCAATCAACAAATGAAAGGAGGATCTCATTCCATAATATGGCGTGGGTTTGCGGATGGTTTTGCGCCATGTAGGTCAGGGGTTTATATTGTCTCATTGAAGGTAAATGGGAAAATCTACAAATCAATAAAAGTTGTCAAAACATAGGGCCGAGGCCCCCCCCTGATACCTCCCCACACATGGGGAGGGGAAATTTTATTGTTTGTCATGCTTCCTACAAGATTGAAATCCCTACGGGATCAGGTTTTATTCCCATCCCCAAAGTCTACATCACTTTGTGACTCTATGACTCTGTGACTTTGTTACTTCAACAATAACAATCCTCACCTGTTTATAAATTCGTAAATTTGTGGGACAGATTATAGAAACAGGATTTATATACTTATAATTTCCATGAAAAAGTTAATCATTATTGTGTTCATTCTGGGATCTGCAATTATCTCAGGGGGCATATTCCATACAAAATCCAAAAAATCGGAAAGAGCTAGTTTTGAGGTCTTCCTTAAAAAAGAGTATAAAAAAGTTCCCCGTTATACCAAAGAAGAGAACAGGGAACTTTCTGCTGATCAACCCGAGATGGAAGCCTTGCGGGAATATTTTATGACGATGGATCCGAAAACCAGGACGATCCCGCGCGAAAGACTATTGAAGGCATATCAGCAAACCCGGTTTCTGGAAAACACAAAAAGCAGTCCCCTCAATATGCAGTGGCAGGGATATGAAGCCGATATGGGCGGACGGACACGTACGATCATGTTTGATCCGAACGATGCTACCCATAAGAAAGTATGGGCTGGCGGCGTGACAGGAGGATTATGGTATAACACCAATATTACCAACGCAAATTCAGCATGGGTACCATTGGGTGATTTCTGGAGTGATCTGGCGATCCGTTGTATTACTTATGATCCTAAGAATCCATTAACCTTTTATGTCGGTACGGGTGAAGCTGAGACAGCTGTTCAAACCTACCGCGAGTCATCGGGTCTTGGTGATGGAATATGGAAATCCCTGGATGGCGGGCAAACCTGGGATCTGATACCCGGCACCACCACCTTTGCTTATGTAACAAGCATTCATATCAGGGTTGAAGGAGGAAACAGTATTATCTATGCGGGTGTAGCTTCCGGTCTTTATGAAGGTCAGCAGCATCACAGTCTTCCGTCCGACGGGCTTTACCGTTCTGCCGACGGAGGGATCACTTGGCAGCAGGTTCTGCCAAACATAACAGGACATACTGTCCCTTTCGCTGTGTCAGATATAACCATTGCTGGCGATAGCAGCAGGATCTATGTCGGGACACGCCCGAATCTTGACGGGAATGGCGCTGCCACACTGTTATATTCTGACAGCGGTCTTGCTGGTTCGTGGACAGTGAATGAATCCTTCAGGATCCTGATAGAAAGCGACCCTTCCTATAACATTCCGGGCCGTGTGGTGATGGCTGCAGCGCCATCAGATCCCAATGTGGTTTATGCACTGATTGCTTCCGGCTTTATCAGTTCCGCAAACAATTTCCAATATTTCTATTGTAATTATATCGAACGATCGGGTAACAAAGGTGTTACCTGGGTTAAACAAAATCAACCGACAGATCTTTCATCAGGTGCTAATTTCGCTACCATCGCCTGGCATGCATTGGATATTGCCGTTGATCCGAATGACCCGGATGCTGTGTATATAGGAGGATTGGATATCCAAAAAACCACAAATGGAGGAAATTCGTGGAACAGGGTAAGCGACTGGTCTTTGATGTACAGCGGAGGAGGGATCCAATACATACATGCTGACCAGCATATTATCGTGTATAAACCGGGTTCTTCCTCAGAAATACTTTTTGGATCGGACGGGGGCGTGTTTTATACTTCAAGCGGAGCGGTTCCGCAACCTGTCTTCGAGCAACATAATAAGAACTATACTTCCTTACAGTTTTACTCTTGTGCAATTAACCCTTTGAGTGGACAACAGGAATTCCTTGGCGGTCTCCAGGATAACGGATGTCTTTATTACACAGGTCATCCATTGACGATCAATGATATGGTGAGCGGAGGGGACGGCGCTTATTGTTTTTATGACCAGAATGATGCTACCATGTCAATCACTTCCATATATTATAACACATATTACATTTTCCAAAATGGAATATATTACAACAATCTTCCCAACTGGGCAAGCGGAATTTTTGTAAACCCCGCTGATCTCGATTATAATTTAAATAATCTTTATGCAAATGCGACAGATTATATCGGGACCTACCAGGACGAGATGCTCAGGATAACCAATGTCACAGGCAGTAATCCAAATGGAACTTTTGTTCCATTGCATACAGGTTCACAGGTCTATTTTTCCAGTGTAAAGTATTCGCCCTATTCTCCAACCGGACAAAGCACTGTTTTCTTTGGAACCCAGTCCGGAAGGCTTTTCAGAATGAATCATGCTGAAGCGACTCCTGTTAAAACAGAGATTACCGGTTCAAACTTTCCTGCTGCCAATATCTCCTGCATTGCTATCGGGGGTTCAGAAGACACCTTACTGGTGACCTTTTCCAATTATGGTGTGCCTTCTGTCTGGCAGAGCTATGATGGAGGCCAGACATGGCAGGATAAGGAGGGTAATTTACCCGATATGCCAATACGGTGGGCCCTTTATCAGCAACAGGACTCAAAAATCGCTTTGCTTGCGACCGAAACAGGGGTATGGATAAGTAATAACCTCGATCAAGCGAATGTTTACTGGCAACCGGCAGTAGACGGGATGGCAAACGTCAGAGTGGATATGCTTTCCCTCCGTAAATCCGATAACACGGTTATTGCAGCAACACACGGACGTGGCTTATTCACGGCTACATTCGATATTTCGACCGGGATTGAAAATATCCAAAATTCAAAATTCAGGGTTTCCCCGAATCCAACGACCGGCCTGTTCACCCTTACTTTTGAAACAAATAAGATGGTTAACAGCCTGATCCGGGTTTATGATCAGAACGGGAAAATTGTTGTGGAGTATTATCTGAACCCGGGTCCCGGGTCGTACAAAAGGCAAATGAACCTTTCCGGCCAGGCGAAAGGAATATATTATCTCAGCATTTTGCAGGACGGGAAGAAGGTAAGAACGGAAAAGATCATCCTGGATTAATCAGAGTGCAAAATGCAGGCTATGCCAAAACGACTCTCTTATCCCCCGAACTCAATAGAATTCTTCATGTCTGAAGCCCTTAAAGAGGCGCAAATTGCGCTGGAAAAAAACGAAGTTCCGGTAGGCGCCATTGTAGTTTGTGAGAACAGGATCATAGCGCGGGCCCATAACCTCACAGAAACATTGAATGACGTAACGGCACATGCCGAAATGCAGGCATTCACCGCCGCTGCCGATTATCTGGGGGGAAAGTACCTGGATGAATGCATTCTCTATGTGACGCTGGAACCTTGTGTAATGTGCGCGGGTGCTGCCTACTGGACCCAACTGGGAAAGCTTGTTTACGGAGCAGATGATGAAAAAAGAGGATACCGGTTAATACCTCAGAATTTACTCCATCCGAACACAGAAGTTCTTTCAGATATAATGGCAAAAGAATGCGGTCAGTTGTTGACAGACTTTTTTAAAAGAAAAAGAAATTAGACCAGGATAATAAACCTTATTCATTAGCGAATTGGAAAACCCATTTTTAAATTCAGAGAAGATCCGGAATGTTTTAACAGAAATGGCCGAAGTAGCCAAATACCTATGGGAAAGAGGCTGGGCGGAAAAGAATGCCGGAAATATTTCCATCAACATCACAGGTCTGGTAAACGAAAAATCGTTGGGTCTTTTTAATGATTCGACGTACACACTTTTACAGATCCCTTACTATAACCTGAAGGGAAATACCTTTATTCTGACGGGAACAGGAACGCGGATGCGCGATCTTGCCCGCAGACCGGAAGAGAACATTTGTTTTATCAGGATCAGTGAAACAGGGATTGGATACCAACAGTATTGTAACAGCCCGGCAAAGCCAGGCCTGCGGCCTACTTCTGAAATTCCGACCCACCTGGCAGTTCAAGATATGTTTGCAGAAAAGAACCGGGATTCAAAAGTCCTCCTTCATACCCATGCCACTGAATTAATCGCATTGACACAAATTCCTCTGTTCAAGTCCAAAGAAGCAATCAATAGTATTTTATGGGGTATGCACCCTGAAAACATCCTGTTTGTGCCTGAAGGGGTAGGATTTCTGCCTTTTACCATACCAGGGACTGAAAAAATCGCACAGGCTACCATGAAGGAATTCGAGAGATATCAGGCAGTCATCTGGGAAAAACATGGCGTCCTGTCTACCGGGACAAATATAATTGAAGCCTTTGATACCATTGATCTCCTGGTAAAGTCCGCGCAGACCTGGTTCTGTTGCCGGAATGCCGGTTATGAACCGGAAGGAATGACAGCTATCCAAATCGAAGAGATCAGAAAAAAACAATCCCTATGAAAGGTTTAAAAATCCTTATCTGTGAAGATGAATTTCTTCCTGCAACCGATCTGAAAAAACAATTAACAGCTCTTGGTTATGTAGTTCTTGGGATGTTTATTAAGGCAGAGCAAGGATTGGCATACATGGAGAAATTCCAGAATACAGATCAATTCCCCGATGCAGTTATTATGGATATCAACCTGAAAGGAAACATGGATGGTATTGAAGCCATGAAGGTGATCGGTGAAAAATATGGCTGTGGTGTTATGTTATTGACAGGTCTTGGCCAACTTGAACTGATTGAACAAATAGTTGAAGAAAAACCGGTCCCCTTCCTGATCAAACCTTTCGATATCTACATGGTACATGTCGGATTGCAACTGGCGGTATACCAGGCGAAACTTGAAAAACAAATTAGCCAGCTTCAAATTGAAGTAAGAAACCTGACAACAAAGCCCAACAATTAATCTGCAAGCCTTTTTTCACCACGGAGGCACTAAGACACGGAGCAATAAATCAGTGATTTTAAATTCTTGGTGTCTTAGTGCCTCCGTGGTGAAGAAAAAAAATCTACTTTTTAGACAACCCCTTCTTCCCTGCTTTCAATAAAACCTTTGCTCCGTAACCCAGCCCCAATCCCAGCAAAATGCCCAGACCCCCGTCAATTGGAGCTCCTGCGGGTACATTGTCCCCGTATCCGTGTCCCCCGGGAAGTGAAGGAGGCGCCGGCGGATCGGCACGAAGGAGATTTATAGCGGAAAATGTCATCATCGCAAATGCTGCAATAAAAAGAAACCGGGAAATCTTTTTCATACCTTTATGTTCTTGAAATTCATTTAAGGAAAAGTTTCTCAGTCACAACCATATTGTCATCAACAACCCGAACGATGCAATACCCGGGAGTTCCATCCCATCGAACAATATCCATGAATTGATCATCCAATGGTTTCATCAAAAGTTCCTGACCCAGTAAATTGTAAATAATTAGTTTCCCGTTTAATATAAGCCTATCAGGGTTCTTTATATATATTGAATTCCCTGATGAATAGATCATCACCTGTTCATTTTTCTTTTGATCTCCGATACCGAATGTTGTTCCGAAATGCAAAATGAAACGTTGGGAATTATCATCTTCTCCGGATGAAAAGATATAGAAAGGATGTTGCGTCAGCTCCTGTGTTTGACCGGTTTTCAGATCTTCCAACATTATGGTGTTTCCCTGGCCGAAAGTTTCGATCCCTGATGCGTTTAATGTATAATTTCCTGACGATCCTTTTTTGAAACCGATCTTTATCGTCTTGTTTTCAGGAACCGGGGGAAAGGCATTCGTCGACAGAAATGTATCATTCTTCAGAATAGAGTACATTTTAGGTGTTCCTTCCAGTCCTTCGAGGAAATGACTGTCATAATCCGGGTCATACGAGGAAGTTGAATTAAGATCAAATTTAATAACGCATTCTGCATAAGCGTTATCTTCATTGGATGATGCTATAAGAATTAATTTATTCGAATCCGCTTTATTTGCTTTATACCAGCCGGTTCCATTATCGTTGACCCTGGAATTTTTTGGGATGGTCAGTGCATTTGAAACATCTGTTACCTGGACCAGGAATCCATTCATCAAAGGGATCGTTTCGCCCGGTCCAATGTCTGTATAAGTACCGCCACTATTAAGGACTTTAGCTATTCCAGCTACATGATTTAAGCCCCAGTTGCCATCATTCCAATGAAGTGCACACGAAAAAGGATTACCGAGGAGATGCCACCCATAGAAATTAGGATTTACAGGGGTAAAAGAAAGATTGCTGAGTGCCAGATCTGAATTATTCAGTGTTCCGGAGAAATTCTTCACCGATGTGCTTGCATAAGAGACAAGGTAACCTTCACCACTGGTGAAAAATGTCATATTATTTGCACTCACTTTTTGGTTCAGCCATGTAATAGTGGATTCATCCCATTTGTAAAAGTCATAATTTGCAGGGATAGGATCGGTGAAATTTGGGCCAATGGACTGGTTTATAACAGGAGAAGAAAGAAAATGCCACCCATCGGTACTGGATGTCCATGCAGGAATATATCGTTCTATCTTCATTGTACCCGTTCCGGAAATAGTATTACCGATAAACGAACCGGTACCTGTTGCGTCCGATTTGATCAGCAAACCGTCAGGAAGATTGTTGGTCAATATCCCATTAATTACCAGTGATTTAGCAGGATTAATAATGAACTGGCCGTTTGAAAGGATGAGGTTGCCGTTCAAAGTAATGGGGGTATTCAAAGCATCTGTAAAACCCAGGCTATTATTGAGAATTAAAGTTGAATTTCCCGAATTACTGATCGTTCCGTCTCCTGAAAGCAATTGACTATAAGTTCCGTTGAGTGTAACATTCCCTGTAGAAGAAGGATTAAAATTCAATGCTTGTCCACTTGCAATGCTGATATTCCCTTTAATTGAATGTGTCCCGGAAGCCGGGCCGGTTAAATTAAAATTCAAAGTTCCTGAAGTAATGGTAAGATTTCCCATGGAAACAGCACTCGAGCCTGATTGTGTGAATGTGGCCGGATAATTTAATTCGAAATTACCATAGGTTCTGCCGGATAAAGAAAGGCTCCCGGATTGCTGATGAATGTAAAAGCTTCCGGGTTGAAACGCCACAACTGAATTTGGCGTGGTTGCACCGAAAGGATTACTGCCTGCCTGGGAAACATACGTGGATCCGGGTTGGAAAATAACAGAGTTTAAGTTTGATGTTCCAAATGGATTTCCGGTAAAACCTGCACCAGCAGTAAAAATGCCGGGAGGTAGGAAAGCCAGGCTGTTTGCATCGGCGGCTAATAGTTTATGACCACCTCCTGAAAATGTCATACCTCCGTTAATAACACCTGATGCGCCTGTATTTAACGATACTGTCAAAGCATCAGGCCCATTGATGTTGAGATATGAATTTTCGCTGACCATGATATCATCACCTGTTCCGCCGGCAATAGTCAGGACAGATGGACTTGAAGCTTGCAAGGTTATGGAGGTTAAATTAACCACAGATAACTGACCGATTGTTTGCGATATTACATTACTTATAATTTTTGTTGTTCCATCATTAAACTGCAGAATGTCATTGGGAGCAGGAGCTGTACGTAACGGATTCCAATTCGCCGGGACGGACCAATCCCCGCCATCAACCCCCTGCCAGGTATAAGTGACAACCGGACTAAAAAGGATTCCCTGGACAGCCAGATCATCAATCCTGTATGTTCCGGAACCGGTTATTTGTGTGTAGCTCCATCGTAATCTCAAATTTGCAACACCTTCCGACGTAGCAGCTAAAGGTATGGCAATACCTGCGTTTACCAGTGCCCATGTGCTGTTAGAAGTTACCTGGGTATAGGTAACCGGATTCCAGGTACTACCATCATTGCTCCATTCAAACGTAACTCCATTTGAAAAGGTGCTTGTTCTTCTCGCGCCCCATATAATTGTGATATTAGTGTACCCGATCGTGGATAAATTATTGGAATAGGTTAAATAATAGGTATTTAAGGTAGAGCCATTCGTTGCAACGACGTTTGTTCCGCCCGATGCCCCCGGATAACCGGAAGAAGGCGAACCGGTTGACGCTGTCCAGGTGTTCGTTCCGCTTGTTGCCGTCCATCCGGTTGGCAAAATAGTTCCGGTCCCGAAACTTTCCGAATAGATTATCGTTTGTCCCCACCCCTGGTAAAGCATTCCGGGAATGAGAAGATAAAATAGAAGTATCTTTTTCATACAGTCTAATTTTATTTGATTAAACATTAATCAACAAAAACCCAAAAGGTGATACAAGTGTTAATAACTTTTTTCTCATATATAAAAGTAATTACCGGAAAAAAAAATAACCACAATGACCACAATGCTTTACACAATGACCACAAGGAATATTTTCATCGTGATCATTGTGCTTACCTGCCTGGCCGGCAGGCATTGTGCACATTGTGGTTAAAAAAGTAGTTAGCGTTCTAATTGACCTCAATCCATTGGTTCACTATAATTATTAATTTTGGCTCAAAAAATTCAGTTATGCTAAAACTTGCTATTTTCTCCGTCTTTTATCTATTGTCCATCTTCACATCTTGTAATTCCCAGAACACGGATTCATTGGTCATCCGTAAAATTTTCAGCGAAGCGCTTACCGATAACACTGCATACAAAAACCTGGAATTCCTCTGCACAAAGATCGGCGGACGTATCTGTGGATCTCCCCAGGCAGCAAAAGCAGTTGAATGGGTAAAACATGTATTGGACGGTATGGACCTGGATACTGTTTACTTGCAGGAAACGAGTGTAAGGCATTGGGTAAGAGGAGAGAAGGAGGTAGCTATTGTAAATCCTGAAAAGGCATCTTCTTACAAGCTTCAGGCCTGTGCCCTTGGCGGTTCGATCGGGACAGGAGAAAAAGGGTTGTCGGCGAATGTGATAGAAGTGAAGGAATTTGACGACCTTGCAAAACTCGGAAGGCAGAATATTTCAGGTAAGATCGTCTTTTTTAACCATCCTGCAGATCCTTCCTTTTATACAACTTTCAGTGCCTATGGCGGAGCGGTGGCGTTTCGGGCAAGAGGTGCGGTGCAGGCTGCAAGATATGGAGCGATCGCTGCAGTGGTTCGCTCTGCCACACTTGCTCATGATGAATTCCCCCACACAGGTATCATGCATTATGCAGATACTGTGGAAAAGATCCCTGCTATTGCGATCAGTACCAATGATGCGGATAAATTAAGTAATGGCCTTAAAAACGATCCGAACCTCAACCTTTACATCCGGTTAACATGCAAGGAATTGCCGGAAGTAGTCTCTTACAATGTCATCGGAGAAATCCGCGGAACAGAGCATCCTGACCAGATCATTGCCTTCGGGGGACATCTTGATTCCTGGGAACTTGGCCAGGGTGCACACGATGACGGAACAGGAGTGATACAATCCATTGAAGTCCTCCGGTTGTTCAAAGCCCTTCATATCAGGCCAAAGAATACATTACGGGCAGTTGCATTTATGGATGAAGAAATGGAACAACGAGGTGCAAAACGGTATACGGAATCGGCCCAACAGATGATAAATTCAAGGAATTCCATATTGGATCAATTTAAAGGAGATAGTTTACTGAAAGGTTCAAAATTCAGGCAACCGGCAGAGTATATCGGTAATCATATCGCTGCTATAGAAGCTGACAGGGGAGGCTTTACTCCGCTGGGTTTCTCTATCGATGCATCGGATGCGCAACTGAAAAAGATCCAAAGCTGGAAAAGTCTCCTTTTGCCCTATGGTCTTTACTTACTCGAGAAGGGCGGCAGCGGAGTTGATGTCAGTAGTCTTAAAAAATTTGGAGTTCCGGTGATAGGATTAGTGACGGATTCCCAACGGTATTTCGATTACCACCATGCGGCAAGCGATACCTTCGATAAAGTTCATCCGCGGGAACTACAGCTTGGTTCAGCTTCCATCGCGGCATTGGTTTACCTCATTGATATTTACGGACTATAGAACCGATTATAGAATGCTAGATCGAGATAAAGCATTAGAATTGTTACATGCATATATAAAAAACGAAAAGATGATCTCTCATTGTCTGGCATCTGAGGCGGTTATGCGTGGACTAGCCCGTAAATTGGGCCGGGATGAGGAAAAATGGGCACTTGCCGGCTTGTTACACGATCTGGACGTGGAGATTACGAATGCGGACCCCAACGTCCATGGTTTACAGACGGAAATTCTTCTGAAAGATCAGGATATAGATCCGGATATCCTGGATGCTATCCGGATGCATAATGAAATCGCAAGCAAGAAAGAACGGACAACAGAATTTCAACACGCCCTTGCTGCCGGGGAGACCATCACAGGGTTAATCTTTGCCACTACATATGTCTATCCTGATAAAAAACTCACCAGTATAAAACCCAAATCTGTGGTCAAACGAATGAAGGAGAAAGCCTTTGCTGCTACAGTTAATCGCGAGACCATAATGGAATGTGAAAAAATCGGAATACCTATTGACGAATTTGCCGCTGTATGTATTCAGGCGATGCTTCCCATTGCAGATCAGCTTGGACTATAGATGTATGATAAACCAATAGATATTTGTTTGGTGATCCGGGGAAATAACATTCAATTGGCTTTTACACAGGGGTATTGAATTGCTCTATCCTTTGGGCATCCATCTCTCCGATCCTTTCAAAGTTCTTCCAACGGAAATCCTTTCTCCTGCCGTTAGTATCCCAGGAATATACATTAAGAAATGTCGTTCCATATCGCAGATCGTTTGAATCATAATACTTGGCAAAAGCAACCTGTTCACCCGTTCTGATATCAGTACCGATAAATGAGAACTTCATATGCAACCGGGATTTTTGTTCGATCGCTTTACCTAAGGCCTTTTTCAACTTTCCGTTACCGGGGGCATTCAAATCGATGTCATAATAGAGGATCCTTTCAAGGTCGGGTAATTCCTGTTCATGCTGAAAAGTCCTTATTCTTGTATTGTTTTCAATGGTCCACGCCTCAAACTTGCTATTCAGGTCAATGATGGTTCTTCCTTTGTTTCCCACCCGGACCGATAATAAGTATCCACCATTCCGGTAACGGATGTAAAGGTGGTGGGTCAGGAAAATATCATGCGGCCGTTTGATCACAAAATAAACGAGAAATCCTGAAAAAATGGCAGTATAAAATAGGGAGATCGTAGACTGGATCATTACGATAAACCGGCCCTGGTCAGTAACCGGGCGAATATCGCCAAATCCAATGGTATGGAAAGAAACAATACTGAAATAAATCGCTTTTTTGAAGTCAATTTTATCTGCGACGGGGTTAGAATATGCTGTCATTCCAATACTGTTCGTGATATAATAAAAATAGGCAAACAGTAAAATAGTCAATCCATACAAGCTCAGGAAGAGGAAAATGAACAACAGGATTTCTTTTGTTTTGATGGAAAAGTTCATGACAAAAAGAGATTTAAATTGTCATTCAAAAGTACGTAATTGGAAGATGATATCAAAGAATGCTGCAGGCATTCGTGTAGTACACCTTCACCTACCATTCCTGTGGCTCCTGTAATAATTGCTCTGATCTTGATATTTTCCATTGTCTCCCTGGTTTTTTTATAATGATGTATTTTGTTTATAGGACATAAGGCTCTTATTAAGTTCAATTTGCTTTTGTTGCGATATAAATGTATTTCAATGGTTTAGAGCCGGTATTCTTGATATTATGTTCCGTATGTGGCGGACAATAGGCTACAACGCCATATTTAAGTTGAAAATCCTCGCCTTTTGTACTTATCAACTGACATTCCCCTTCTAATACAATGATCATTTCCTCATAAGCCTTGGTATTATGAATTCCAACAGATTCATCAGGTTGAAGAGTTATTAAGCCAGAGTGAAATAGAACTGTTTCAGGCGGACCATCGAAAATACATTGATAGTTTTCCGACGCAAGGTTTAAGACAACAATTTTTGGCTTAGGAGAAATGCCTGTTGTATCATTTTGTTGAGATTGAACTTGTTTCTGTGAAAAAATCAGAAGTCCAGCCAGAATGATAATTAAAGTACTTTTTGGATTAAACATAGTTATATAAAGTTAAAACGGATAAAGCGAAACATCAAATTTAATAAAATTATTAAAATGAAAAAGCCTACCCAGGCAAACAGGTAGGCTCTGTAATGTTGAGCTTAATTAAAGCCATATGCTCAATCTTAATTATTTGGAATAAAATTGAAGTTGAGTCCTTTTGCAACCTGGATAGCCAATTCTTTATCGGCTTTGTGAAAATGATTCAGTTGCCGTTGAATGATCTCATCATGCTTTTCTCCTGATATCCCACTCATAGCGCCTACAATATTATTGATGGTATTCTGACGTTCCTGATCTGTCATCACTTTTCTAAACAAAACTCCTGGCTGAGAATAGTGATCGTCATCATTTTCATTGCGGTCATAGCTGTCAGCAATGTCACTATACAGTTTAAATGACGGTTCTTTGTACTTTTTATCGGCTATAATGTCGTCAAAACTGTTGGGATAATAATTAGGACTAGCCTCTCCATTTCCAATCACATTCATCATACCATCCCTTTGATGATAATGAACCTCGTTGATCGGACGGTTAACAGGAATTTGCTCATAATTTGCTCCCAAACGATAACGATGTGCATCGGGATAAGCCAGTATTCTGCCTTGTAACATTTTGTCGGGCGAAAGGCCAATTCCGTCAACAACATGTGATGGTGCAAATGCAGCTTGTTCCACATCGGCAAAATAGTTGGTTGGTATTTCATTTAATTCCATGATACCTGCGTCAATTAATGGATATTCGGAATGTGGCCATACTTTGGTAACATCAAATGGGTTCCATTTGAATTTTCTTGTCTGATCATCGGTCATCACCTGAATTTTTAATGCCCATTTCGGGAAATCACCTTTTGCAATGGCTTCAACCAAATCCCGTTGGGCATAGTCAGGGTCTTTCCCTTTCAATTTTTCTGCTTCAGCTCCTGTCAGGGTTTTATTTCCTTGTTGGGTTTTGAAATGGAATTTTACAAAAATCTGTTCATTATTACTGTTAATCAAAGAGAACGTATGGCTACCGAAACCATCCATTTTTCTGTAGCCATCGGGTGTTCCCCTGTCACTGAAAAGGATCATTACCTGATGTAAACTTTCAGGATTCAGACTCCAGAAATCCCACATCATTGTCGGACTTTTCAGGTTGGTCCTGGGATCTCGCTTTTGCGTATGAATAAAATCAGGGAACTTTTTGGGATCTTTAATAAAGAATACCGGAGTATTGTTCCCAACCAAATCCCAATTTCCGTCCTCGGTATAGAACTTCAAGGCAAATCCCCTTGGGTCTCTTTCAGTATCAGCGCTGCCTTTTTCGCCACCAACGGTTGAGAATCTTACAAAAACACGGCATTCATTGCCGATTTTCCTGAAAATAGAAGCCTTGGTAAAAGCTGTGATATCATGGGTCACGGTGAATTTTCCGAATGCACCGGTTCCCTTGGCATGAACCACCCGTTCCGGGATTCGTTCACGGTTGAAATGTGCGAGTTTCTCATGCAGATAGGAATCCTGCAACAGAATCTGACCTCTTCTGCCAGCAGTCAGGCTGTCCTCGTTCTCGTAATAGGGACGACCAGAGGCTGTCGTTAATTTTTTGTTCTTCTTTTCCATAATTTATTTTATAAGTTTTAATTTTTGAAATTGCCAATTATTTGAAGTTTGATATCTTTAATCTCGAATTCAGGAATTTTCTTCTTTTTGAAATAATCAGAAAGCAGAGTATTCAGTTCCTCATTAAAATAATCCTCGATCCTGCCAGATTCAGCACTGTATAAATGGTGGTGGGGCTCTACAATAGCATCATATCTCATGATATCCCTATCTGTCTTGACCTTGTTAATCAGTCCGTTTTCAACCAAAGCATCAAGAACCTTATAAACTGTTCCTATCGCAATATTGGGATGATGCTTTTTGATAAAGTCAATGATGTTATCAGCGGTGGGATGGTTTTTCAATTCGATTATTGTTTCCATAATTGCAACCCTTTGAGGGGTGACCCTCAATCCCTTGCTTGTCAATTCATTTCGGATATCTCCCGTTTTCATTGGTGAAATATTATTAATAGAGAATAATTCTTATTAAAGAATAAGCAAAGATAAGACAAAAATTACGAACATATAAAAAAAGGCAAAAAAAAGTTGGCGGGGTTCCCCGCCAACTTTTTAAATCAATCCTTTTGAAGTTCTGTAAGGATAATCAAACCACTATCTTAAAATAATTAAAGCAAAGGGGAGATGAGTTTGAGGAGTGAATCCTTCATTTTTCATTCTTCATTGTTCATTAAAAAACCTCGCAGTTTTTGCGAGGGTTTTTTCAGTATCCGGATCAGGATTCAATATTGGAATCTTCTTTCCTTTCCTTATTATTTCAGTTTTGTACCCCACATATACCACGTGACTTTGTACATGTCAGGATCATTTTGCTTGGCAAGAGCTTCCTGGTCGGAAGTATATTTTGTATAGGGTAACAGGACATCACCTCCGGGTTGCCAGCCAGAGGGAAGCAGTACATTTTTATTGTCGGCTGTTTGCAAGGCAATAACGGTCCTTTTTATCTCGTCAATATTTCTTCCGATATTCATGGGGTAGAAAAAGATAGCGCGGATCGTGTTTTTCGGGTCGATAATAAATACCCCTCTCACGTCTTTGGTAGAATTGGAAGAAGGTTGTATCATGCCATATTTCCTTGAAATTTCAAGGGTATTATCACCTACAAGGGGAAATTTGATCTTTGATGCTTGACGGTTTTTATAATTAATTGATTCCATTGATTTTTCCCATTGAGTATGTGAGGCAACATCATTCACTGATATAACGACGATCTGCGTGCCGAGATTATTGAAATCATCCTGCATAGCAGCAAGATCAAGTAGTTCGGATGTACAGACAGGAGTGAAATCAGCAGGGTGACTGAACAGGATTTTCCATTTATTGGAATAATCGCCCGGGAAATGAATGGTCCCGGTCGTGGATTCGGCGGTAAACGAGGGTGCGCTTTCCCCAATCATGGGAATCGAGCCATTTGTATTTTTTTGTGCCCAGGTTTGAAAGGCAGTAATAAATAATACTACTGTAATAATTGTTGCTTTTTTCATAATTAAGTTTATTTAGATTAAATAAATGCAAAGGTAGGTGCTTTTTCTTCATATAAACAAAAAAATCAAAAAATTTTTAATCCTGTGAAAAACAGGAATGAAAAATGGTGGTTAATTGATAATGCGAATTATGAGTTTGGAAATAACTCACAGACTAGCGCACCCCTGTGGCACATGCTAACGAATTGATTTCATTAAAAAATTTCCTGGGTTTGTGCATACAAACCAGTCGACTTATTGCCGACGCCGAAATCGATGGCGATATTTGTACGGTCATGCTTCCCCACCATGATACGGAGTCCAACACCGGCAGCAGGCTGAAAATATCCAAACAACGGAATGTTCATGGCGCGGTTTGAAACCGTACAGACATTTGTAAAAACAACACCGCCCAGGATGTGTGTGTGGGGTGAAATCGGAAAACGATACTCCATTTCACCATATGCAATATCTTCTCCACGATATCTTCCCTGAGCATAACCGCGCCCTGAAGAGTTCATCTGGTCATAGCTGATGCTCATCAGATCAAGATACGGAATGGCGCCGGTCATCACAAAGCAACCATAGTACCAGAAGGCCAGCAAATGACGCGGACACCGCTTCGAGAGACTGACATAAGTCCGGAATTCTGTCCATAATTCAGAACCATCGCGGTTGCTTCCCAGCCAGATTAAATTGTACCGGTAATTGACATTGACATAAACCCCTTTATAGGCGTTTACCATGTCATCCCGGGTATCGAATACAAAATTGGCACTTAATCCGGAGGATATATAATGATTCGGGTTGAATCCGTGCAGGATGCTGTAGGAATAATTCGGCGTGTTGAACAAGGTATCTTTGGTGATCTTCAGTTCGAAATCATCGATATCGAAATGATAATCAAAATGATAGCCCATCCCGCAGTAAATGTTGTCGGTGACTTTATGGGAAAGAATGTTATGAAATTTCAGCCAGTTATAGGACAGCAAATATCTTCCTCCCAGCGATGGGTCAATGATCACTGTGGAATACCCGGGAAGAGACGGGATCTCGGTTTGGTTTTGAGCACCCAGTGAATAAGACGGAAGTTTGAAGAGATAATAACGCCAATCGCTTTGCAGAAGCCAGGTATTTTGAGGGAAGAATATATTGCTCTTGAACTGCATAAAAAACTGTTGTTTCAACGTGTAAAGTATGGAAGTCGTCCCCGCGGAAATTTTCGTGTTTGAGGGATCATCCAATTGAACAGAAAATGATCCTCCGAGACCAAACTGTAAGCTCGTCGCCGGATTAAAAGCAATCAGCGGTACACCGAAAGCCCTGATCCGATGCGATTTGATGGTCCTGAATGGATTATTTCCTTTGAAAATTAAATCGACCAGATCATTTTGAGAGCAACAACTGTCATTTCGATCTATGGAAATTGTGTCATTCACAATTTGAGCTGCAGCACCGGTATTGACAGCCGTTACAATGAAATAAACCACCACCATGAATAATCCTTTACTCATAAGGAAGGAATACGGTTCGGGAATTTATATTAACAGAGTAACCTGAAATTTATTTTATCCTCTTCCAATCTTATCAACCAATTCACATTCACAGCCAAACTCAGCTTCCGTTTCGGGAGGTTCTGAGACACTGATAGGCAGTTTTGTGGATTGTAGCTTGGAACCATTATGGCTTGCCACAAGTATATCCTTTTCTCAAGAATTCTTTAAATTTTTCCCATGAAAAATAATGAATAGTTTCCTGAGAAACCAGAGTATCAAAATTCATGGTATCTTATGTGCAAATGCACATCAGCTTATTATTCGTTATCCACACCGGGTTTCAGAGGCGTGGTAGTGAGAAGGAGAAATCAGAACTTTCCGAAACGAAAGCTGAGTTTACCAGTTAACTGGTTGAGCAGATCGGGAGAAGTGTCCATATGATGATGGTCAGGAGAATAACGATAACTGATACCAAGACCAACCCGCAGATTT
>CAIYUC010000099.1 GCA_903929315.1 uncultured Bacteroidales bacterium | reverse complement strand
GGAGGGGGGGATATTTTGTGAAGTTGTAAAAACACACATCCGGAAATTAAAGAGCGTTTATTTCATGCTATTTTTTATCCTTCCAACAAAGATAAGAAATAGATATTGAAATCAGACAATATGATGCCATAAATTTTTCAATTTCTGCTAATCTCGGTTCTGAGGCAGAAATAAAATGCGGATGACTGATGAATTATGAGGTTGAAAGATGAATTATGAGTTATCGGGAGATTGTGTATCCGCGCACTAAAAGCGGGCACAAATCACGCGTTACGCGTTACGTGTCACGTCTAAAAATCTGTTACCGTAAAATAATTCATTACAACCGTCCTGCCACCGCTTCCCAATCAATAATTTTGAAGAAATCTGCGATATAACCCGGGCGGAGGTTTTGCTTGTCAAGGTAATAAGCATGTTCCCAGACATCGCATGTAAGCAGCGGCGTGAGGCCTGAACGCAAAGGATTACCTGCATTGCTTTCCTGGGTGATCTCGAGTGACCCATCGGGTCTCTTTACCAGCCAGGCCCAACCGGATCCGAAAAGGGTGGCTGCAGCAGTGGAAAATTTTTCTTTGAATCCGGCAAAGGAACCGAAATTCTTATTAATAGCATCGGCAAGACGTCCTCCCGGCTCTTCCCCCCCAGTCGCTTTCAGACAGTTCCAGTAAAATGTATGGTTCCAGACCTGTGCGCCATTATTGAAAATCCCACCGGAAGCTTTTTTTATTATGTCTTCCAGCGAAGCGTTTTCAAAATCACTTCCTGTAACCAGTTTATTCAGGTTGGTTACATATGCCTGATGATGCTTGCCATAATGAAATTCCAAAGTGCGCTGAGAAATATAAGGCTCCAGTGCATTCATGGCAAAGGGTAATTTGGGTAATTCGTGGACCATAATCGTTATTTTTAAAGGTTTATACTCCTATTTAATTCAAAATGCAAAATTCAAAAAGCAAAAGTACTATTCAAAATCATTTTTTTAACCACAATGATCACAACGCCTGCCTGCCAGCAGGCAGGATTTACACAATGTCCACAAAGAATATTTTCATTGTGACCATAGTGTTTACTTTGTGTTCATTGTGGTTATTTTCTTTTAGCCGTTATTTTCCCTTTTCAAGATAATCGACTGCCCGGTGGAAGGTCAGGTCAATATTGTTCAGATATGGATAAAAGCCCGGATTGTCAAGGATATTTCTTCCAATATATGCTTTCAGCATGACTTTTATTCTTGCATCCGAAGCGGCCAGATCCTTTCCTTCCCTTTTTATTCCCTTGCTACCAGCATATTTAAGAAATTCCTCATAGATCGGGTCAGTGATCCTGAAGTTTTTATCATATTGCTCAAAGGTTTTATTCTGATTCAGGTCTTTCCTGTATCTATCGGTATATTCAAAAGCATACTGATAAATAGTACCTTTGTTTATCAGTGTAGTATAATATTTTAAAAGACTGTCCTTTTCCACAGGAACAAAGATATCAGGTTGTATCCCACCGCCTCCGTAAACGATTTTCCCTTTTGGTGTTGTAAATTTCAAAGAATCCGGAAAACGAACACTGTCAGGTTTGCCAGTTTCGGTATCAAGAATCCGGTGATAGTATTGATTATAATAATCTTCTGTTCCGTTTTTATAGGGTTTCTGGATGCAGCGTCCGGTGGGTGTATAATATCTTGCAACGGTAAGACGGATAGCTGAACCATCTTTAAAATCAAGCTGTTCCTGGACCAGACCCTTGCCAAAAGATCTTCTGCCGATAATTTCTCCCCGGTCGTTATCCTGTATGGCGCCCGCAACGATCTCGCTGGCTGAGGCGGACCATTCATCAAGGAGAAGTGTCAGATCCCCGGTTTCGAATAATCCGTTTGCAGTGGAATATGCATATTCCCGCGGGTGGTTTTTCCCTTGGGTATAGACAATAAGTTTGCCGGTTGGCAGGAATTCATCTGCAACATCAATAGCTGCCTGAAGATATCCGCCTCCATTACCACGCAAGTCAAGGACGAGTTTTTTCATTCCCATTGAATTCAGTTTCTTAAGGGCGTTGTGTATCTCTTCATGGGTCTTGGCAGAAAAGTTACTCAGCCGGATATACCCGATTCCGGCGGTAACCATATAAGCGATATCCAGGCTATAGGTAGGAATGACATCCCGGATGATCGTGTAATCGGTCAGCCCGGGTAGACCACGCCGGTATATACCAATTTTAACCGTTGTTCCTTTTTTTCCTTTCAGCTTATGCAATACATCCGAATTGGTGATTTTGATCCCGGCTGCTTTCTTCCCGTCGATGGTAACAATTCTGTCGCCAGCTTTAATTCCTACTTTTTCTGACGGACCACCTGATACAGGGATGATCACCGTGATGGAATCATTCTCGATCCTGAACTGCACTCCTATTCCTTCAAAGCTTCCCAGCAAAGGATCTGTAGCTTCATGGAATTCGCTGGCAGGTATGTAAACCGAATGTGGGTCAAGGCTTTGAAGCATGCCTGTTATGGCCTTTTCCTTCAGGTCATCCTTACTTTCAGGATCCACATAATTTTTATTAACGTAACTTATGACATCGTTCAGCTTATTGTCATTTTTTATTCTAACCAGGGAAAAACCATGTCCCATTTGTCCAAGCTGCATGCCAAGAACAATTCCAATCACCAAAATCACTGCAAAAATGACCGGAAGATAAACAGATAGTTTTTTATTGTTCATTCAAATTGGTATTTGGTTCAAAACGATAGAATCTATCAATTAGTATTGTTTAAAAAATTCTTACACAAAGTCACAAAGTCACAAAGTCATAGAGTCACAAAGTCACAAAGTGAAATGGTAGAGGCGTTACGTTAAAAAGAACCACAAAGGTATAAACATAAGGCTCTGTGGTTCTCCCTGCCTGCCGGCAGGCAGGCGTGTCTGCTCTGTGTGACTCGGTGTAATAAAAAAAATAAATATTGGTATTACCAGGAAAAAATCTCAATTTTGTTATGACAAAATTAAGGAATTATGAAGAAACATTGTTTCTCTGTTCTCTTTCGGTTCGTAATTTTCTTCACTGGTTGCATTGGGCTTCCGGGATCCGTTATATTTGGCCAGGATGAGTCAAAGCCTTTTGAAAATAGTTCATTTCTGACCGTTGATTCGGTAAGGTTCCATTTCAGGGTTTGGAACAGTCATTTAACGAAACCCACAGGCAAAGTCCTGATGGTTCATGGTTTCTGTGGTTCTACTTTTGCCTGGAGAAAGAACTGTGATACCCTTGCAGCTTTGAATTTTAAAGTTGTCACTGTTGATTTACCCGGTTTTGGATACAGTGAGAGGAATGTCAATATCAATCAATCACAGAGCAACCGGGCGAGACTTCTTTGGGATCTGCTTAAACAAATTGACCAGGATGATACAACCGGTTGGAATATTATCGGGCATTCCATGGGGGGAGGTACGGTGGAAGCCATGGCCCTGATGCAGCCCAAAAGGACAAAAACAGTAACCATTATCGACGGTTTGGTATTTAAAAAGAACCATAATTTGCAGGGAGCATTCATCACCATGTCGAAATGGGAAAAAACCAATAAACTCATTGTTTCCTACGCGAAAAAAAATATTCTCAATGATCACAGTCTTCACCGTCTATTGAAGAAGGCATATGGTTATATCCCTGATTCTGCTACTATTGAATCATATATAAAACCTTTACGGATCGAAGGAACGGCCGAATCGATCGTCAGCGTTTTTTCCAATGCCGACGAGATCTGCAAACTGGATGTCTCCGGCCTGGCAAAACTCCCCGTGATGCTGATCTGGGGCAAAAAGGACAGGATAATACTATTAAGCCAGGGGAAAAAATTGAAAAGGGCTGTCCCCAGCATCGATCTGAAAGTTATCCCTGATGCAAAACATATGGCCATGGAAACACATTCTGCATTATTCAATCATTACCTGGTGGCTTTTCTTGAGAAGAACAACTAATCTGAATCAATTTTAAATGGTAATTCACGGAAGCCGTGTCTGTCATTACAAATTATCCTATGATCCCCAGACAAAATGAATAAATCGATCTTATCTGAAAAACGAATTTATCTTTATCTCTCGTTATTTCTCTGGATCTATCTCTGGTTAAGAGCAATATTCATCCCCATAGCGCATGATGAAGTGGCCACATTTTTCTACTATGTACATACAGGAAAATTTTTCCCGTTCTTTTCTCACTGGGACACCAACAATCACTATTTAAACTCCGCTTTAACCTGGGTCTCCTATCGTATTTTCGGTTCATCTGCGCTCTCTTTGCGGATTCCCAACCTGCTTTTTGCACCTCTCTTTTTTTTCTATTGCTATAAGATCTCAACAGAGATCCGTCATCCTTTCCTTCGGTGGACATTCATTCTTTCCCTGTGTTTTGCGCACAGTTTTCTTGAATTTTTCGCAATCTCAAGAGGGTATGGGATCTCCATGGCATTGTTGTTTGGAGCAATCTGGTATCTGATCAATTTTATCAAGACAAACAGGCTCCGGAATATTAGTTTATGTCTTATTTTCATGATGCTGGCCACTTATTCTAATCTTGCTCTGATCAATACTTTTTTTATTACAGTTTTTCTTATCCTTGCTTATGCGATCCTGAACGAAAAGTTATTTGCAGGAAAGGATCGCAAACTTCTTGCATTATTATTTTTTCTTGGCCTTGTTCCGATCGTATTCCTGGGTTTGATCCTGATCCGGTTAAAATTAAACGGGAATTTGTGGGCCGGTTCAGCAAACGGCCTTTGGGATGCTACTGTCAGGACTTTGATCAAATTGATCACAACATCTGATGCTCCTGTCTTCAGATATTTTGTTTTCTTCTATTTTATTGTTGCATGCTTGCTGTTTCTTGTTTTAATAATCAAAGAAAGGAAACAGAAATTCTTTCAGGATAGCAGTACAGTCTTTTTTTATTTACTTACCGGAAATCTGGTTGCTATCACAATCCTTGGAAACGCTTTTAAGGTCAATTACCCTGAAGACAGGATCGCACTTTATTTTTTCCCTTTATTTCTTGGCTGTTTCCTGTTCCTGATTGACCAGGCAAAGGCATTAAAAAAATTCCATTTACAACTCCTTCTGGTTATACCCTTATTATTCCTGCCGGTACAATTTTTCCTGAGGTTCAACCTGACATATTTGTCATTTTATATCGACGATAATATCCCTTATCGTTTTTACGATAAGGTTTATGCGGATTGGCTGCCCGGGACATTACCCCCAACAATAGGAGGCAATAAAGGCAGGCATTTCTGCTGGTCGTATCTGGATTTCAGGAACGGCGGAAAATTAAGTGACGTTTACTCTTCCAGCTATCCGGGTTATGAAGCAGATTTTCAGATCGTAGATGTAAATGCAAATCCCGGTTGGCGTAATTATTATGATTCTGTTGATTATGATAAATATTCAGGACGACAGTTATTGAAGAGGAAGTTCCCAACACAAAAAGTATTCATTTCAGGTTCCGGTATTATTTCTTCGGGAGGAGAGATCAGGCCTGAATTTTTCAAGTTTTACGAAGCAAAAGTAGATTCATTGGTCGGGAAGACACTTTTCCTGGCTTATGATATGGCCATTGATTGCAACGTGAAACCTTTTGTGGCATGGATCGTCGCGGTCGTTAATGACAGTATTGGAAAAAACCTGATGTATGAGCGTATTCCCCTGGATTGGCTAAGGACGGAATGGAAAGGACCAAAAAACAATTTTCTGAACGTTATGTTTCTCAGCAACCTTCCACCCGGATCAGATAATCTTGTTACCTACATATGGAATATGGATAAAGTTCCGTTTCGCATAAGTAATGGGAAGTGCTCTGTTTTCAAAATGATTCCTGATTGGAAATGATTGTTTAGCAGGAACCCATCAGATCACCTATATATCAACGCCGTTCTTTACTCAGCAACCGCTTTCTTGCCGATACATAACGACCATTCCTTTATCTGTTCCGGAATGAAATTGTGGCTCTTTTTATAAAGTTTTATCTTCCATTTAGCCGTTAATTTGTAAAACTTCGTTACTTTTGACGCTTTCAAACTTTTGATTGAATCATCCTCTATTTATAAATCAAATTTCTAATAACAAAAATGTAAACATTATGGAAAACAAAAAAGCAGACTTAGCTGGACCAGGTATTGGCAAGTACGAAGATGTAGAGAAAATCCTGCCTCAGGATTACCACTCTTTACTAAACCCAAAAGAAACGCAACAAGCCATCACTGCTGCGAAAAATTACATCGAAGAGAATCTTTGCAAAGAACTTAACCTGATGCGGGTTGAATGTCCTTTGATCGTCGATGTTGAAAGCGGTGTAAATGACTATCTTGACCGTGACGGCTCACGTACCCCTATCCAGTTCCACATCAACAACGATTATAATAAAAATCCGATTGAAGCTCAGGTAGTACAGGCTGCAACCAAATGGAAACGTATGGCCTTAAAACAGTTTGGGATGAAAGTGGGTGAAGGCCTTTATACCGACATGCGTGCCGTTCGTAAGGATTACTTCCTCGATCATGACCATAGCGCATACGTGGATCAATGGGACTGGGAATTAACAATCACTGAAGAGCAACGTAACCTGAAAACTCTGACGGGTGTGGTAGAGAAAATATGGAAGGTCCTTAAAGGAGCAGAAGAAAATGCCCAGAAACTATTCCCGAAGCTGAAGACAACAAAATATCCAAACCTTCCCGATAAGATCAAGTTCCTGCATGCTGAAGAGATTCTTGAAATGTTCCCCGATCTGCCAAGGAAACAACGCGAAACTGCAGTCCTTCAGAAATTTCCTGCCATATTTATTTATGGGATCGGCTGGACCCTCAATGACGGCTATCCTCATGAAATGAGAGCGGCAGATTATGACGATTGGGTCACCCCTACCGTATCTGCAGATGGCAAGCCTATGCATGGGCTTAACGGAGATATCCTGGTATGGAATTCCGTGACAAAACGTCGTCACGAGCTGACATCCATGGGTGTGCGTGTAAATGCAGAAACCCTTAAGCAACAACTGGAACTTACCAACCAGCTTGATTTTCTCAATTTCCCATACCACAAAGCAATTATCAACAACCAGATCCCACTAAGTATCGGCGGTGGTATCGGTCAATCACGTACCTATATGTACCTGCTCAAGAAAGCCCATCTCGGAGAATGCAGTGTGACCGTATGGCCAAAGATACTTAAGGATATGTGTAATCGTAAAGACATTCATGTGTTGGAATAAAAAGCAACATAATCGAATGATTTGATAATTTCAAGGGGAACAATGGCGTTCCCCTTTTTTATTGGTTGAAAATAGCCGGAAATCGTATCTCAGTATTTCCACCGTTCCAGTTTTGGGATATTACTCACAAAGAATCCTGTCAGGAATGAGGGGATCCCCGATTCCTTAAGTTTGGTCTTTACATGATCTTTCATTTGCGCTGCTGTGATGTCAGGTAAGGTGAATTGACCCTTCTGGTAACAATGCGAGCAGAATTTATTGCTTTTTGATCCATCTGCATTGGTTCCACCGCCATTTTCATCACGTTTCAATGGCATACCGCAACTTTGGCAATTCTTGTATACTTTTTCCATAGACGATAAAATATATTTAAGACAGTTAAAGAAACAAAGTTAATATAAACAGCATATCTCTTTCTGAATTACTTTTACTCATAATTGGCGCGCGCTTGGAGCGCGTGCCAAGGGTATCCTCAGCATGGGCCACAGGCGGGCGCTAATTGGATTATTATATCTGGCGCGCACTTGCAGCGCATGTCAATGCTGTGTAAACAAAAACCATACCTGGCGCGCGTTTACAGCGCGTGCCAAGGCATCAATAGGCTATTAATTTTGGTGTTTCAAGTATTAAAACCAACAGGCTTTCCAGATCAGCATAATTCCTGGTAGAACTAAAAAGGTAATCCTCTGGTTTTTCAACGATCATTGTTTTCACTGGGTTTTGATGAATGTAATTCAGCATCTTATAAAATAACTCAGGATTATTGATAATTTCTGCATGATTACCATCCTGCCAGAATTTAAAGTTATCAATTCTTTTGAGATTCTTCCCAGCTAGTTTAAACCTATCCAACATCCAGTTTCTCCTGCTTTCGGGTTCCTCCTTGATCAACCGAACCATTGATTTAGCTGTATGGCTTTTAAAATCTCTCAGAATTTCCGACAAACTCTGTTTTCCTATTGCTTTTGCAATCAAATGAAGATGGTTAGTCATCAGACAATAACCAAAGAGCTCAAGTCCTTTGTTTTCCTGGCAATATTTGAGGGATTGAATAATCTTCAATTTATAGCTTTTTCTTATAAAAACATCCACCCAGTCAACAACGGTCATTGTAAGAAAGTAGGCTTTATCCCTTTCATACATTTTATACTTGTCAGACATTATAAATTAAATTTTTAACCAATATTAATCGGGTAAAAAGAAAAAGGTAATACATAAATTAATTGATTTTATAAAAATATTTTTTGATTAGCATGGGTCAACGCCCAGCACGCGCCACAGGCGCGCGCTAATTGGATTATCATAATTGGCGCGCGCTTGGAGCGCGCGCCAATGCTGTAAATACAATTTATTCCGTGGAAATAAAAATCTGTACTAATTTTGGGTGTTCTTTATCCGTAATTTGGAGATATTTAATTCATAAATGAAAAAGTCAATCCTGCTT
>CAIYUC010000098.1 GCA_903929315.1 uncultured Bacteroidales bacterium | reverse complement strand
GGAATAGGGTTAATTGTCAATGGAAATTGAAGATTGTTACTTCCGGGAATGTTGTACATGGCTTAGAGGTTTTGTTCGTTTACATAGTCTGATATACGTTTGCCAGATGAGAGCAAGCCGCTCAGAAAGTCAAACGCTTTCTGTGCTTTCTCAATCTGGAAGAACTGTACATGGAATAAACAAAGCCTGGATACATGGGATGAATGATACGGAACCTGGTGTTTCTAAATACCCATCTTACAGATCAAATGCCTTCAGTATCCGTTTAAACCCGTCAAATCCGTATCATCCGTGTTCTATATCAGGCAGGTTTGCGTAAATCTTTGCGGTTTTTGCGTGAAAAAAGGCAAATTGGTACTTATCAGACACCTGCCTGGGGGTGAGGCTTATGTTTAAACCCTCTCTTTTTTCAAGCGAGGGTGCCGGGGGGTGAGTTTTTAAAATTCCGCATTCTGTGGCGTCCTTGGAAAGGGGATTACATCCCGGATGTTGGACATTCCGGTAATAAAAATGATAAACCGTTCAAAACCAAGACCAAAACCGCTGTGCGGTGCTGTCCCGAATTTACGGGTTTCCAGGTACCACCAGACATCCTTTTCAGGGATGTGCATTTCCCTGATCCTCGACAGCAGCTTCTCGTAATTCTCTTCCCGCTGGGAACCACCTATTACCTCGCCGATCTTCGGAAAAAGCACGTCCATGGCACGGACGGTTTTGCCGTCGTCATTCTGTTTCATGTAAAACGCCTTGATCTCCCTTGGATAATCGGTCAGTATCACGGGCTTCTTGTAATACTTTTCCACCAGATATTTTTCATGCTCCGCCTGCAAGTCTATACCCCATTCCACATGGTATTCGAATGGCTGACCCGATGCTTTAAGGATATCAATGGCTTCCGAGTAAGTTCTTCGCTCAAACCCTGTGTTGATGACGAATTTCAGGCGTTCAATAAGTTCAGGATCGTACATCTTTTGAAGAAATTCAAGATCATCCTTGCATTGATCGAGGACATATTGTATGAGGTATTTCAATAAGTCCTCGGCCAGGTCCATGTTGTCGTTATTGTCATAAAAGGCTATTTCCGGTTCGATCATCCAGAATTCAGCCAGGTGACGCGGGGTATTTGAATTCTCAGCCCTGAAAGTCGGTGCGAATGTATATACTTGTGATAAAGCCAATGCTGCCAATTCGGCTTCAAGCTGTCCGGAAACCGTTAATTTGGTCTCCTTCCCGAAAAAGTCTTCGGCAAAATTAACCGAACCATCCGGTTTGAGCGGTGGATCCTTCGGATCCAATATGCTTACCCGGAATAACGCCCCTGCACCTTCAGCATCTGAACCGGTAATTATAGGCGAATGAATATAATAAAAGCCATGGTCGTTGAAGTATTTATGAATGGCAAATGCCACAGCATGACGTATCCTGAAAATAGCCCCGAACGTATTCGTCCTGGGACGGAGATGGGCAATTTCCCTCAAGAACTCAAGCGAATGGCCTTTCTTCTGAAGCGGATAGGTCTCGGGATCAGCTGTGCCATAGATCTCAATTTCTTTTGCCTGGATCTCGACAGGCTGACCCTGTGCAGGTGACTCAACCAAAATTCCTTTAACGGCAATGCATGAACCGGTGGTGATCTGTTTCAGGAGATCATCATTAAATGCAGCAACTTCAGCAACAACCTGGATATTATGTATAATGGAACCGTCATTAACAGCAATAAAATTGACCTGTTTATTTCCCCGTTTTGTCCTCACCCACCCCTTCACAAGAACCTCTTTCCCGATCTCTTTTGACTTCAGGAGTTCGCGGACTTTCATTGGTTTCATATTTTCCATTTCAGCCTTTCTTACCTTGAACCTGCAAAAATACACGAATTGCCAGTTCATCCAAAGAATAGAATTAAAAGAGTAATAAATGGATTCTTATAAAATATATAACCACAATGGTCACAATGGTTTACACTAAGTACACAATGAATATTTTCATTGTGACCATTGTGTTTGCTTTGTGTTCATTGTGGTTAAAAAGGCAAGTCCGGCAAGGATTTTTCGGCCTGCGGACCGATGACCGTCGTCCATTCCCGGACAAACCATTTTTTCACCAGTCCATTCTTCACGTAAGGATCATCTTTTGCAAAATCCTCTGCCACGGCCGGTGAAGATCCCCTGAAAAGAAGTACGGCCCGGTCAACCGGGTTAGCCAGGGCGCCACCAAGCAAGAGTTCACCCCGTGCAACCGCTTGCTGTGCATATTCAAGATGGGCTGCACGGAAAGGAATCCGCATTTCTGCATACCCTTCGACTACGTCATAGAAAAGTAAATAGTGCATATCTGTTTCCTTGTTGCGTCCGTCTAACGCAGGTATAACCCACCGGGTATTGCAGTGCGGCTTTATCGCCCGTCAATCCCAGGTTGGTGTTGATACCATAGTTAGGCTATTTTCCTCGAATCGATTAATTTTAAAAAGCCGATTACTATTTTCATAATTCCTTTACTCAATTGTGCCTATTTTCCCAGTAATACTTGAAGTCCGCGTATGCCTTATAGTTCAGCCGGATATTGCGCCTGTATGAGAGATTGCCCACCAAAGTGATCAGCGGTTTGCGGGATTGCCATAAGCTATTCCACACCCTGTGCAGAATACGTGGCATTGCATAAAAGTTCCGGTCGCAGGAGATCATCTCTTCGATGATGCCCCCCAGAGATAAATGCTTATACCGTGCTACCGGGAAGGTTAATGTGTAATATTTCCAGTCTTCCGGGAAGGTGTCAAGGACTATGTGACCGGCTGATGTCATTTGTTCCCACAGACGTGTACCGGGCAAGGGAGTCAAAAACAGCACGTTGAGATTGTCCACACCGTATTGACTGGCCACCTCGGCGATACGTTTACCGACGCCCGGTTTGTCAATGTCAAATCCGATGATAAAGGAACCCACGACCAGTATGTTGTGCCGTTGTATGCGCCTTACGGAGGCGCGAAAGTCTCTGTTTTTCAAAAGGCTGAATTTCTTGCCGAGATCCAGAAGACCTTCCGGCGTGGGAGACTCAAAGCCGATGAAGACACCTCTGCACCCGGCCTTCGCAGCCAACGTTAGAAGTTCTTCGTCGTCAGCGAAGTTAATGGTGGACTGGGCAACCCATTCCTTTCGCAGGTTCGCCTGTGCCATAGCGCAGAACAGGTCCTTGGCACGTGCGATGTGTTCAGGGCGCGTGCCGATGAGGTTGTCGTCCACAACAAGAACACGTTTTTCGTGAATCGATTGGAATTCTAGCACGACGTCCGGAATAGGGCGCTGCCGGTAGCGGGCTCCGTTAAATGCCGTCACGCTGCAGAAGCTGCAATTCAAGGGACAGCCACGGGTGGTCTGAATGGCTCCGAAGGCATATCCTGCAGCCAGCAAATCATGGCGGGCAAGCGGAACAGCATTTATTTCAGCAAGCCCTCCGTCATACCATCGCTTCAGGCTGCCATGCTGGGCGTCTTTCAGTACCTGCGACCAGATGTGTTCGGCTTCACCCGTAACAACTGAATCCGCGTGCTTCATAGCTTCGTCCAGGCACATGGTCGCATGAATGCCACCCATTACGACGGGTACACCCAAATTCCGGAAGTGAGCGGCTATTTCATAGGCGCGATTTGCCTGTGCGGTGAAAACGGTAATGCCCACCAGGTCCGGCCGGGGCATGGCCTCATAGTCCGGAGCTCTGAAGTTCTCGTCTATGATCGTAATTTCCCACTCCGGGGGGGTTAGGCCCGCAATAACCATAAGGCTGAGCGGTTTCCACACGCGGTAACGGTTCCAGCGGCTTTCCTTCACTTTTGTGATGGTGACCAGCGGGTTTGAAGGATTGATCAGATATAATCGCATAGTGTGTCTTCGCTCATGGCTACGGCTTTTTTTGTCTCCTGCTTTTGCTCACTGCTGTTTCCATGAATGGATTGTCGCAATTACTATCCGGTAGCCCAACTACTTAATAGACTGTAAAAATGCAATCTATTATTCATCAGACAACCACTTTTCACGAGGCTTTATCAGGTAGTGGTGTATCAGCTTCCGGCACGGAAAGGAATTCTCCGTTCTGCGTAACCTTCAACAACGTCATAGAAAAGTAGATAGTACATTTGCAGATCTTACTATATTTCCGATTTCACAATGGCATGCGGGAAATTAGGACTTTGAGGATTTACCGTTATGGTTCGGGTTGATGGTATTATTACCAGATCCATATCTTCAATGGGAATCGCTCCCAATAATACATCATTCCCCAAGACGAAAGCGCCTACAAAACAACTCCTGTTTTCAAATCGCACTTGCACAGGTCCCACATATGGTACAAGTTGCTGCTGACCATATGCAATCGTCACCTCGCGTTTTTCCACTTCCTCCAATTGAAGCTGAACTCTTATATGATCAGGAATACAAAGCGTCAATGCGCCGGTATCTACCATTGATTTTACTTTCATCTTCGCTAAACCAGGTAGCCGTGGATTTGATAATTCAATATCAGCATGTATGTATCCCATAATAACATCTTTAATATCTGGATGATAACAATTACTTTTTTCTTTACAAAGTTACATCAGTTAAACATGAATTCAAAGAATATCATTCAGGAACATTTCACATCCATGGTTTTTGTATTTTTGAAGTAAAATTAAGAAATAATAGACTGGAAATAATTATGTTGATTAATTGTCATTAAATGACCGTCCAACTCGATACAATCCCTTTACCAGACTGGCTTCCGGTTTCATTCTTACCATTGATCATCGCCGGACCATGCAGCGCAGAAACGGAAGACCAGGTTCTTTCAACGGCCCATGCGCTGGTAAAAATACCACAGGTGAAAGTGTTCCGTGCAGGTATCTGGAAACCCCGCACGCGTCCAAGTTCATTCGAAGGTGTTGGTACGATCGGATTGAAATGGCTTCAGCGTGTAAAGAAGGAGACCGGTTTATTGACGACCGTCGAAGTTGCAAATCCCCAGCATGTGGCTGAAGCGCTGGATCACAATGTGGATATCCTTTGGATCGGAGCACGTACTGTCGTCAACCCTTTTTCCATCCAGGAGATAAGCGAGGTGCTTAAAGGTGTCGACATTCCCGTCATGATCAAAAATCCCCTGAACCCGGATATTAAAACATGGATCGGAGCACTGGAACGTCTGAATTATGTCGGAATAAAAAAGATCATAGCGATTCACCGTGGTTTTTCCTTTTTCAACCGGACTCCATATAGGAATTCACCTATGTGGGAGATTCCCATTGAGCTTAAAAGATTGTTTCCCACCATCCCGGTCATTGTTGACCCCAGTCACATCTGTGGCGATAAGGATCTTATCCCTGCAACATCACAAAAAGCGCTCGACCTTGAAATGAACGGGTTAATGATCGAAACCCATATACAACCTGAAGAAGCGCTGACAGACAAAGAACAGCAGCTCACCCCGGATCAGCTGAAAGAATTAATCTCCAACCTGGTCATCCGTAAGGAATACGGAACTATCGAATTTGAAAATGCACTGGAAGAGCTTCGTTCGGAGATCGATAAGCTCGATGAAGAATTGATCGATATCCTGGCACGAAGAATGACGGTCGTAGAGGAAATCGGGAAATACAAAAAAGAAAATAATATTACCATCCTTCAGTTAAAACGCTGGAGCCACATTATTCGCGACAGGGTCCTGGGAGGAGAGAACCTGGGATTGAGCAGGGATTTTATCCTGAAATTGCTTGAAGCCATTCATGAGGAATCCATTCAACGGCAGACGGAAGTTATGAACCGTAAATCCTGAGTTACCTCCATCGTCTGATCCTGAAATAGATCAATATTCCAATAGTGATCAGGACCATTGCAACAGAAATTATAAGGAACGAATGAGGTCGTTCCTCGATCGGAACCTTGATCTTCATTCCATAAAGACTCGCAATAAATGTCAGGGGTAAAAGAATGCAGGAAACCAGTGTGAGTATTTTTATCACTTCATTGGTTTTGTTCACCTGCAAAGAATCAAATGTCATGGAATAGCCACGGATCATTTCAGCATCGTCTTCCACCATGTCCATTACCTTTTGATAATAATCGAGAATATTCCCCCAATAATCTTCCATGTGTTCAGCAAAACCTTTTATCGTACCGCTTTGTAATTTATTGAACACCTGTAATTGTGGTTTGAACATAGTATTCAGCAGGATCACATTCTTCCGGGTAACGGAGATCATTTCGATGGTCTTCTCTGTATCCTTACTGAAAAGCATTTTCCCGCAATTATCTACGTTTTTATCTGTTTTTTCCACCAGTAACTGGGTTTCCTTCATCAGTACGTCAAGGATCCTGTAAAATAATGCATCGCTGCTTCCGACTTCCATTTTGCTTCCTGCAAGGGCTTTATTTTTTTCTTTGGTAAAAATCTCCCTGACAAGCCAGTGTGATTTTCCGATGGTGATGAGGAAATCCTCTCCCCAAAATACTTTGATCTCTTTCGTATCCACAAAAGTGTTGGCTGCATCCAGGCTTGGAAAATGCAAAACAAGAAAATAATAATTGTCGTACGTGTCGATTTTGGGCCTGAGGTTGGTAACGCTCCGGCAGTCTTCAATATCCAGGGGATGAAAATGATAGGTGTCGCTAAGAATCTGGAGATCTTCGTCGGTCGGCCGGACAATATGCGACCATTTGAGGGTTCCGAATTTTATTGTTTCAATCATATTATCGATGGGGTTTGGTGTCTATATTATGAACATCGTCAATTTTTTTCCACCTGAAGGTATTTATCATATGTTCGATATCGCTTTTCAGGAAACCGATCACCGGGGCCAGGGAGTCATTGTTAGGTACAAGGTTAAAATATAAAGCGCCCCTGACAAATTTTTCAGTGCTGTCGGTAAGATAAAACTGGCAGGCAGAGGCTGCATCCGAACCTCTTATATCGTAAACCAGCCCGTAAACTTTTTCCTGTTTATTGATGAATTCTCTCTGACTTATTGCATTGGCCTTTGGAATATGCTTATCTACCAATGTATGAACATCTTCAAGGTAATTGGCGAGATTATGATCGATGACCTTATAGCTGATATGTAATTGGGCATGAAATGGAGTATATGCAATGTTTATCCAATATCGTTCAGCCAGCCTGGAATTATCAGGAAAAATAGTTGCATACCTGGGGTATTCAAAAGTAAAGGGGAAAGTCGTATCAAATGAACGGAACTCCTTTGGGGGAAAGTCGATACGGAAATAGCCTCTTGGTTTGGGCATATAATTGTTGTGGCAGGCCCCAAACAGCAGAAGAAGGAGTACAAATAAGAAGAATTTTGAAATTTTCATTCAAAGGAGGTGAAACAACTGTGCGAAGATAGCGTATTTCAGCCTCCTGCGGGGGTGATTAAAGATTTCGTTTTAATCATCCCCGTTTCAGGAGGATTTTTGAACAGTTCAGAATGGAAGATCGTCTTCAGGAAGCGGCGCTTCTCCGCTGTTTTCCTCTTTCACTGATTCCACTACCGGTTCGCCGGCGGCTGTTTCTTTCCTTGGACCGCCAAGCATAGTCATCGAATCGCCAACGATTTCAAATGAATAACGTTTCTGACCATCCTTGTCTTCCCAATCACGTCTGTGGATTTTACCCTCGAGAAAAATAGTATTTCCCTTCTTCAGGTAATTTTCGGCGACTTCTGCCAGACCTCTCCATAACACGATGTTATGCCATTCGGTATGAGATGTTTTTTCTCCGTCTTTGTTTTTAAAGACTTCCGTTGTAGCGAGTGAAAAAGTGGCTTTCTTCACTCCATTGTCAAATTTCTGAACTTCCGGATCCTTTCCCAGATTCCCGATCAAGATCACTTTGTTAACTCCGTTTGCCATGTTTTTTCATTTTTTTTGTGAATACTAGGTTATACAAAATTACTAAATTTCTGCTCTTCGTCAGAGCTTTTCATTTTACATTAATCGGAGAATTTCAAAAAGGTAATACGTTTTTTGAAACTTTTTTTTTCAAACTATGAAATCTGCATTTTGCCAAATTGATTTTTTTCTACTTTTAGCACATGAATTTATAACATTCAGAAAAACCTTAAACCAAAAAAACAGTTTTAGGATCGTTCCCTGTAAACGTAAAAACAATTATGCCTAAGGAACAAGCCGGATCACAGAAAAAAAGAAAAAACCAATTTTTCAATAAACCGGGGATTAAACAAAAGAATAATCTGATTCTCCGGCATCCGCTATTATGGCTTATTCTGATAACTGCTTTGGTTTATCTGAAAACCCTGACATTGGAATATACAAAGCTGGACGATACTATTTTTATCATCGAAAACCAGCACTTTAATGAAACCGACGGTAATATTACCGCATCCTTTCACCGTGGATTGTTTAATCCAACCAGTGATGTTTATTACAGGCCCATATTTCTGGTCGATTTTATTATTGAATCCCGGTTCTTCGGAATTAAACCATTTGGGTATCATCTTACAAACCTGTTGTTTCACATCATATCCGTTATATTATTATTTGTATTTTTCAGAAAAATCAGGTTCCCGGAAATAACCGCTTTTATCATGACATTGCTGTTTGCGGTACATCCCGTTTTAACGCAAGCGGTCGCCTGGATTCCCGGAAGAAACGATATGCTTCTGATGATATTCTTTCTTTCAGGGTTGCTTTTTTCTATGAATTACATGGAGAAACCATCAATACTCATGTTTATACTCTCGTTATTATTTTCATTTCTGGCGCTTTTTACCAAGGAAACGGCGGTAATAATTCCCCTGCTGATCGTCGTGATATGTATTTTTGTGCAAAATATCTCCTGGAAAAGGATGATTCCACTAGTCCTGAGTTGGGTTGTTGCAATTATCATCTGGTTCCTTATACGCTCAACAGCCAATATAACTCTACAAAGCACTTCCTTCCATACTATGTTACAATCGGCCATTCAAAGGTTACCCGCCATAATCCAGTATATCGGAAAAATCATATTCCCTGTTAATTTATCCGTTTTCCCGGTAATACGTGATACAACACTGATCTGGGGTATAATTGCCTTCATTCTTTTAACGATACTTGTGGTCTTTTCAAAGAGCTACTCCAAACCGCTCACGTGGATCGGTGTTTTCTGGTTCTTCCTTTTCCTTCTGCCTGTTCTGATTGTTCCCATATCGATCAATGACCAGGTTTTCGAACACAGGCTTTATCTACCGGTCATCGGGATCCTGCTGATCCTGAGCCAGACCATCTTGTTTTCCGAAAAATGGAAGAAAAAGAATATGTTGATCATCGCAGGAGTAATCGCATTATCATTCTCTATCCTTAATTTCATCAGGCAGGATTATTTTTCCGATTCGCTGACTTTCTGGACAAAAGCTTCAGATAGTTCGCCCCATTCTGCTTATGCAAGAATGATGCTTGGAACAAAGGTTACAAATTCTTCCGACCGGGAAAGGCTTTTCAGAGAGGCATATACTTTGAACCCGAGAGAAAAAAATCTGAACTTTTATCTTGGTAAAGTGCTGTTCGGGAAAAATCAAAACGATTCAGCCGAGAAATATCTGAAAAGAGAACTTAGATTTTCTGAAACAGCAGAATTATATTTTTTGCTGGCACAGCTTTCTTTCATGAAAAACCAGTTCGATACAGCCGCCTTTTACCTTGAAAAAGTGATTCATCTTGATCCTTTGCACCCGCAGGCACATAACAATCTTGTTTTACTATATATTCAGATGCATAAAAAAAATAAAGCCAGGCAGGTGGTTGAAGATATGCGTTTGAAAGGAATGGATGTTCCGGATGATTTGCAAAATAAAGTTAAATAATACCCTGATGAAAACCGCTGAAAACCAGGAAAAACACCTGAAACAAAAGAATGTTCCTGTTGCGGTCAGAAAGTCATTTCCACAGGTTTTCCGGATTCTCCTGCTGATCATTATCCCATTGGCCGTTTACCTCAAAGTCGTTTACTTTGGGTACACCGGTATTGATGATTCACAGTTTATCGGAGGGGCGAAGGATTATAATCAGCATCTCTCCAATATCTCTGCTTCCTTTCACCGGGGATTATTCCAGCCGGAAGATAAAAGTTATTATGATTATTACCGGCCTGTATTTCTTGTTGACCTGATCCTGGAATACCAGTTGTTCGGTTCACAAGCAGGCGGATATCATGTAATGAATCTTATATTTCATATTTTATCAGTTCTTCTTTTATACATTTTTCTGAAACAACTGAAGCTATCTGATACAAATGCTCTTTTACTTGCATTGATATTTGCCGTTCACCCGGTCTTAAGCCAGGCGGTTGCATGGATACCGGGCAGGAATGATCTTTTACTGATGATCTTTTTAATTTCGGGACTAATCTTTACAATAAGGTTTACCAACTCCCGGAAATGGTTTGATTTTCTGATGCAATTCATTTTCTTCCTGCTTGCATTATTTACGAAAGAAACAGGAATGATCATCCCTGTCCTGACTTTGATACTTCTCCGTTTAGTCAGTAAAATAAAATGGAAGCCCCTCTTCCCATTGATCATAACCTGGGCTGCAGGCATTATCATTTGGTATTTATTGAAATCCGGCATTAATACTTCAGGCAATAAACTCCCGGTAAATGAAATGATGGAATCGGGATTTGGACGGTTACCTGCCATTCTTTTTTACCTCGGGAAGATCATCTTCCCCGTTAACCTGGGGGTTTACCCGCCATCAAAAGATACACCTGTTATCCTGGGTCTTATCGCTCTGGTCCTGTTGACAGGTCTTATCATCATTTCAGGAACCTACGGCAAACCTCTGACGATTTTTGGATTGATCTGGTTTCTGCTGTTTCTATTTCCGGTGCTGGTTGTTCCAAAATTATTTAACGATCAACTATATGAACACCGGGTTTATGTTCCAACCGCCGGGATCCTTATCCTTATCAGCCAGACTATCTTCTTTCAGAAAAAAAGTAAAGAAATTTACAGGGTCGTGATGACAGGAGCAGTGATATGCGTTTTTGCTGTCATTACCTTCATCCGGGCAGATTATTTTAAAGATCAGTTGAGTTTCTGGGATAGGGCAGCCAAAGAGTCGCCTCATTCGGCATATGCAAAAATGATGATGGCAACCTGGGTTAAAGACACTACTGAACAGGAAAGAATTTTCCGGGAAGCATATGCCCTCGATTCCACAGAGAAAACCCTCAATCTTTATCTCGGGAAAATTGCCTTCAGGAAAAAAGAATACGACCAGGCAGAACAATACCTGGAAAGGGAGTTGGTCCATACACAAAGTAGTGATATATACTGGGGTTTGGCCCAGATTTCCTTCATAAAAAACAATCTGGATAAAGCGGCAATTTATTTGGAAAAGCTGATTGAGATTGACCCTTTGCATCCACAGGCCAATCACAACCTTGTCCTGCTTTATTTCCAGTTGAATCAGAAAGAAAAAGCAAAAAAAATCCTGGAAGGGATGAAATCAAAAGGGATGGAAATTTCTCCTGAATTGCAAAACCTTGTCAAACAGTGAACCTGTTGCATCTTTTATTACAGCAACGGCAATACCAGCAGGGCAACTGATAACCCTATCAGGAGAATCACAGATATCCATCCGATATAGTTATTCAGCGGTTTGTTAACGTATTCTCCCATAATTTTTTTATTGTTGACTAGCAGTATCATGCATACGAGGACAACAGGTAGCAGTAGCCCGTTGATGATCTGTGTCCAGAGAGTAATGGCGATCAGAGGAGCATTTGGGATCAATATAATGATGACACCCAAAACAATGATCCCTGTGTAAAGTATGAAGAATTCAGGGGCTTCTTTCCATTTTTTATCAATGCCTGCTTCAAAACCAAAAGCTTCGCAGACATAAAAAGCCGTTGCCAAAGGAAGGATTGTAGCAGAAAATATGGATGCAATGAAAAGTCCGAAAGCAAATACCTGGGATGAAATTGCTCCTGCCAAAGGCTTAAGCGCCATGGCGGCATCTTTTGCCTCATTGATCACGACACCTTTCACATGTAACGTCGATGCACAGGCTACCATGATAAAGAACGCTACCACTACTGTTGCCGTACAACCTACAATTATATCAATGAGGGTATATTTGTATTCTTTCATCTTCAGCCCTTTTTCAATGACCGACGATTGCATGTAGAACTGCATCCATGGAGCAATGGTTGTACCGATGATCCCGATAATAACCATGAGGGATCGTTCATTTATATCCATTTTAGGCTGGATGATGGATTTACCGATCGATGCCCAATCCGGTTTCCCCATTAATGCTGAAACAACATACATCAGAAGGGAAACACTGAAGATTAAAAAAATCCGTTCGGCAATTTTGTAGTTCCCTTTCACTACCAGCACCCATACCATAATACCCACGATCGGCACTGAAATGTATTTGCTCACATGGAATACTTCCATGCTCCCGGCAACACCGGCAAATTCGGTAGTAGTATTCCCGATATCAGCAAGCAGTAACCCGACGAAAATGAAAAAGGTGACTTTGACACCGGCATTTTCCCGGATAAGATCTGCTAATCCTTTGCCCGTGACGATTCCCATTCGGGCATTCATTTCCTGGATCACAATAAGCACGATGAAGGAAGGGATCAGCGTCCAGATCAATTTGTAACCGTATAGTGCTGCTGCAACCGAGTAGGTTGTAATACCGCCTGCATCATTATCTACGCTTCCCGTAATGATCCCGGGGCCAAGAATGGCAAGGAAAATAGCGAAATTTCTGAACCACGCCGTTCTTCTGTGTTTCATTGTCATTTCGTTTTACGGCCTCTTAACAAGTCATCCACGATATCTTCCACCACAACCATTCCTTCCATTTTTTTTCCTTTATTGATGACAGGAACAGCCAGGAGATTATATTTGGAAACCAGTTCGGCAAGAGAATCGATTTTGTCATCATCAAAAACGGTCACAGGCTTTTTCTTCATGACCTGCTTCAGCATCATCTTTGGATCAGCAATGATCAGCTCACCCAAAGAAATGGAAGAAGTCAGCCGGTCATGCTTATCCACTACGAAAATGGAGTAAATCCTAACCGGTTCAGGCTTTTGACGACGGATCTCCGTAATGGCTTCCTCCACGGTCATATCACCTTTGAAGGTTAAAAAATCGGTAGACATGATGCTTCCTACTGTATTATCGGGATATTCCAATAGCTCCCTGACTTCCTGGGAAGATTCTTTTTCCATTTCCTTCAATAGTTTCTCGACTTTTTCATCTGCCAGTTCATCCATGAGGTCCGCTACCTCATCGGCAGGCATTTTTTCAAGGACATCCGCTACCTTCTCAACAGGCAGACTTTCCACGATCTGCACCTGGGCACGGGGTTCGAGTTCCTCCAGCACATCGGCTGCATGTTCTTCATCCAAAGAGGCAAATACGTATGTTCTGGAAGCTGTATCAAGTTCTTCAATGATATCGGCAAGATCTGAAGGATGTAAAGTCTGGAGCTTGCCGGAAGCCTTGGAAAGCTTAATGCTGGAATTCGAGAAATCGACAGCTTCGATATCATCCCAGAGGATCATCTTGACAGGAATATCGATGCCGAAGATATTTAAAAACTGCTGTATAGGATTTTCGATACCCAACCTTCTCAGCAAACCGGCAATACCGACATCTACTGCAAGAGCATAAGTGCCTGCCGGGATCGCCACGAGCCTGACATCATTCACCCTCACTACTTTACTGCCATTGATATCAACGATCTGCTTATCAAGTATGTTTTCAGTCAACCACAGAACATTGGAAAGGTAATCCGGGGAAAGCTGTTCAATGTCATGAGAAATGACCTTATATCCGCCTTTTGCTTTCCGGATCTCAATGGATGAAAAATCGTAGATCTTGTCCCCCTGATCTTTTTTAACTTTCACGGCAATGACTTCAGGCCTGACAGGTCTGGCCTCGCCGACCTCTATCGGGTTCAGGTCGATCAGGAGATCCCTGATCTTTCCAAGAACAGAGCCATCAGCTGTAAACAGGTTGTTTCCCAAAACCTGGCTCAGATAAAATGTTGTTTGTGAAGTCATGCTTGCCTCCTTCTTTAGCATATTCTATCCGGGAAGGATGCAGCAGCGTGTTAAGGCAGGCTGGACATCCTTGGGGATAGCGGGTTTTGCATTCTCATTTGTTTCGCCGGTCCGTCGTCCATAATAAATTCAACATTGATTCTGGCGGCAAAAATAAAAAAATATAATCATTATATGTTCAGGAAAACTAAAAAAATTACCTGTTTCAGGAAATAAAATAGTTCCGGATTTTTTCATTGACTTTTTATAGATTTTTCGTAAATTTCCGGTTTATTTTTAATAAATGGTATTTACCCCGGAGCAAGCCTTCCTTCACCGCGAAGACGCAAAGGCGCAAAGAAATAATTTATTGATATTATTTTCTCTGCGTCTCAGCGTTTCTGCGGTTTATAAAAAAATATTGGCTTTCTGATCAAATCTGTTGAATAGTGAGTTTATTATTTATTTAACGGAGGTGGTCTTTTATCTAAAAATCGTATGTTTGTTCTTTATTCAAGATTTTATAAATTATATTTAACTGATATTCATAATAATATGAAAAAATTATTCGTTATTTTCTTAATGCTGATTCTTTGTATCCAATTGCCGGAAAAGGATTTCGGAAGCGTTCCGTTTTTAGCATCGACCGCACAATCAGATTCTGGCTGGATTCAACATGCCAGTATGCCTGATACCAGGTATGCTGCTGTTTCCTTCACAATAAATGATAAAGCATATGTTGGTCTGGGAAGGTTAAGCAGTGGAAATTATGCAAATGATTTTTATGAATATGATCCCCAGCAGGATCTATGGACGAAGAAAGCCGATTTCCCGGATGATGGAAGATATTTGCCAACGGCTTTTTCCATAAATGGAAAAGGATATGTCTGTCTGGGGTTCGATAATAGTCTTGTTTGCCGGAATGACTTATGGGAGTATAATCCGGATTCCAATAGCTGGATCCGGAAAGCCGATTTCCCGGGGATGGGCAGATATGGAGCCTGTGCATTTGTGATCGGCGACAGGGCATATGTTGGAACGGGATCATATAACGCTGGTAATGATTATTTATATGATATCTGGTGTTATAATCCTGTGGCCGATCTTTGGACGTCCAAGCCCGATTTCCCTGGAGGGCCGAGAAACCAGGCAGTCGCTTTTGCTGTTGAGACCAAAGGATACATTGGATCAGGAAGTCGAGATTCTTATACACCCACAAAGGATTTTTGGTGTTATGATCCGATTTATGGATGGAAGCAGATTGCAGATCTGCCGGGGCCGGGATTGGTTTCATGCAGCAGTTTTGTCATGAATGGAAAAGGTTATGTCGGGTTAGGGACAAACTTGGTTGGAAATTTTAAGGATTTTTGGTCGTATAAACCAGCGCTTAATACCTGGAATGCTGTTGACCCGCCGCCTTCATATTTTCAGGCGCGTACAGGAGCAGTCAGTTTTTCAATAAGTAATATTGGATATATTGCAACAGGCTATACAAATACTGAATTGCTGGCTGATCTATGGTCAATCTGTGAACCTCCTCATTGCGATTTTTCTTTCCACCTGAATAACCTTTCCGTTTCATTTACAGATCAATCCGACAATGCAGATTCCTGGTACTGGGATTTCGGTGACGGAACAACATCAACATTTCAGAATCCTGTACACTCATTCGATGCTGATGGAACTTACAATGTTTGCCTGACTGCCTCGAATAGTTGTAATAATGAAAAATATTGCGCATCCATAACAGTGAAGTTAAATGGAATTGATGAAATCAATAAGCATGATATACTTCTTTATCCTGATCCGGTTAATGATAAACTATATGTCAGATGGGGAATGATCTCTCACCGTTCAGGGAAAATGTTTGTTGTTAATTCTGTAGGATCGGTAATCTACGAGCAGGAAATAGTCAAAGATCAGGGTGCTTCTCCCGAAGAACTAAATCTCAGGGATTTAAATCCGGGAATGTATGATCTCATTATTATCACGGATGATCATGTAATTGTGAAAAAGTTCATAGTAGATCACAGTTCCAAACAATAAGATTTTGGAGATAAATCAATTAAACTAGCATTTAATTTAAGGCTGGCTAATAAGTACGGAGAATAATAATTTTTCTTTCATTGTGCACTTTGTGCATTCTTAGTGTTCATTGTGGTTCAGTATTTTAAAAATTAACCACAATGATCACAATGTCTTTCACAAAGATCACAAAGACTTTTTAGACAACATCGTAACAGAGGCGCCGGTAGTTACAGGTCTTTCGTCCAAAAAATTAACTTTTCAGAATAAATCCAATTATTCATTTTGTGAAATATTATTTGTAAGAAAATCCTCGATCAGTCTGGGAACAGGATATTTTCCAATATCCTTGAGCGGGATCAATGAAAAAGGTGATTTTAATTTTCCTGAAATGTCAATAAAATAAAACCTTGCCAGGATGATCTGATGAGATAAAATATGCTTATACAAGTCTGATCTCTTCCGGAAGTGAAACTTACTTCCTTCCACCATCTGTTTCCATTCGTTAGTCAGCATCAACCGGTCTTGAGCCATTGGCCCATTCGTCTCTATCAGTGGAAAATCATAGAGATTTTTCCAGATGTCATCGGATTCTCTTTTTCTTAGATAAATATGCTTTCTCTTATTGTTGTGAACGATGAAAACGAGGTAATGAAAATATCTTTTCCGTTGTTTCTGAACCTTTGATTTGGCGGGCAGCTTATCGACATTCCCTGTTTGAAACGCATAACATCCTTTATTCAATGGACAAATCCTGCAATCCGGGTTCCCCGGCCGGCACTGCAATGCACCAAACTCCATGATGGCCTGGTTGTAGGTGCCGGGCAGATTTGCATCCAGGTATTGAAGGGCTTTCCGGTAGATCTCTTTTTTCACTTTGCCGGTATCGACCGGATCTGTGAAACCGAAATATCTTGCAAAGAACCGGAGGACATTGCCTTCCACTACCGGATAGGGAAGATTAAAAGCCAGAGATGTAATGGCGCAGGCAGTGTATTCACCAATTCCTTTTAATTTCCGGATCTCATCAAATGTTTCGGGAAATTGTCCGTGATATCTGGAAACTATTTCACGGGCAGTGGCATGCATGTTTCGCGCACGCGAGTAATAACCAAGGCCTTGCCACAACTTCAGGACATCTTCTTCATCTGCTTTTGCAAGCTCAGCAAGATTTTTAAATTTTCGGATAAAGCGGAGATAATAATCAATCCCTAGTTCAATACGTGTTTGCTGGAGTATTATCTCAGAGACCCATATCCTGTATGGATCTTTTGTCCTCCGCCATGGTAAATCTCTTTTATTGAGCCGGTACCATTCCAGAATTATTTCCGGGAAGGACATCGTGAATGAAAATTTTTATTTTATGATCGAAAGTTTTTTGGTGATGACCTGATCTTTTGATTGCAGACAGAAAAGATATATTCCATCAGGAAGTCCGGAGATATCAAATCTCACAAGATTGATACCAGCGTTCACTTCCATGGATTTAACCACAACCCCATTGAAGTTTATCAGCCGCATGGTCATCGGTTGGCTCAATGATCCCTCAACCCTGATGTTAACCATTGTATTTGCCGGGTTCGGGTAAATATGAACACATATTTTGGAATCAGGAGCCTTTTCAGCGATCCCGTTGAAGTTGGATCCATTCGGGAGTGTGTTGGTAATAAAAGCATTTCTCACGATATCGATGAGCTTCTGAAGCTTTGAAACAGCGCTATCCGGACTTGCATTATTATAATCACGTGCAAAACCAAATGAAAGATCCAGTTCCTCAACATCCCCCGGATGGAAGGTAAAAGGTCCTGATGATCCAACACCCCTTCTGTCCCCCCACGGATTTCCCGCAGTTTTTTCATTCCATAGTTTTTGTCCGTTTGGCGGCTGGCCTCCCGTACCCCAATTACAAAGATCGGAAACACCCGGGAACATGTAGTCGCAGGCAGGACCATACGCAAGGGGATCGTTAATATCCGCATTCCCTCCATACCACATTTTTGTATTGTCCTTCCATATCCCCTGCAGGAATTTATAATAATCAGGAGCATAAAGAGGATCGGTCATATAAGGAGGCACACCTGACTGATTGTTATTGCAATAAAGGAATCTCCTCATTCCGTACCGCTCATTATCAATAATGCTGTCTCCGAAGTTCACTCCGTTTACAGCATCTGAGCTTACTTTAAACCGGCCGGACAATGTATTACCGGGGCCATAATTCATTGTAATTATAGAATCGTTCAATCCAACGATACTGCAATTACCGTGGAACGAAGGCCCTTTAATTCCATCTCCATTAAAGGAAGGGTTATCATAGCCATCCGGGTCAAGATAAGGACCACCTAAAAAGGTCACTGATTGTGCAGGGGGATTTTCCCCATATGCCCCAGGTTGACCGTTTCCATCCACAGGAGTCCCGTTATATCCGTAATAACTGCTTCTGTCGACATCACAACCAACATAATCATCCAGGTACCAACCTATATCAAAGTCTGTAAAAGTACCAAGGTATGTATTGGTATAAGTTCTGTTCGAGCGGTTGAAAAATGTATAATTCAGGAAAATGGTATTATTAAAAGCAGAGTCTTCAGGCATATCCCACGCATAGGCCATGCCGTGAATTTCCACTTTCATTTTCCTGCCGTCCGTCTCAGAATGAATGTTCCTGTCATCGTTAAAAATGAAAAACAATGACTGGTCACCTTTTATCAGGGGGTAATCACCATCATAAGGATTGTAGATCCCATCGTTATTCCGGTCGAAAAAGGGCGCCAACCTGGCTGCCTGGCCAAGGGATACATTCCCATTCCCCGGCCATGTCAGGATATCGTGGATAGGTATGTAGCCGTTATCATTCCAATGTAATTTATGGTAATCGATGTCAGATCTTTTCAGGTTCCAGATATAATCCCATGTGGTATCCTGGGTAAGAGAATATCCAGACGAATCCATCACTGGTCCCGGGAAGAAATCAACATGGGTATAAGCGTTACCAGTTGTTGGTCCCTGGCCATATCTTTGGCCAGCCAGGTATAGTGTAGTATCTACCATTCCTCCCATCCATAAAGTATTGTTGTAAATTGTTGATTTTCCGCTGAACTTGGGAACTTCAAACTTTCCACCATCAGGACCAAAAAAATGAATGCCATTTACTGTAAAGCGTGCATTTATATTGTTCAGGTACAGGGAATCGCAACTTTTAGCATGGATTCTGAAAACAATTCTGGCCCCAACCCGAATAATAGTATCGGGTCTGTAATCGTAAATATCATAACCCCCATAATAAACCGGCTGAATGTTCCAAAAGGTTCCTGTAAAATTAGCCAGGAATGTATAAGTTCCCCCTGTAACTTTTGTGCTCTGTATATATCCGGCCGTACCGCTGCTATGTACAACAATTGAATCACCCTGCGGAATAGTGTCATTCGCCAGGAGGTTAACGGTTTTAGGAATTAGAGGTGTGAGATCAATGGTGTCAGTGATGGCCACAACTTTTTGTCCCTGAATGTTGCTGGCAAAGAAAAACAGGAACCCCAAACCAAGCAACACAGCAATTGGTAAAGGATGTGTTTTCATAAATATTAGTTTTTTGTAATCCAGGCTTGACAACATGTCAAAATAATATTTATCAAATATAATCAAATATTTAGCTAAAATAATCAAATATTTTCTTGTTCATTAAAAATATTATATACTTGCACCCCCGCTTCGGCTTAAAAATCATTCATTATTAATCATATAACTAAAAATTTTCAATCAACATGACAAAAGCAGAAATTGTAGCAGAAATTGCTAATAAAACCGGAATTGAAAAAGTTGCTGTTCAGGCAACAGTCGAAGCTTTCATGGAAAGCTTAAAAAATTCAATGGTTAACGGTCAAAACGTTTATTTACGAGGCTTTGGAAGTTTTATCATCAAGAAAAGAGCTGAAAAAACAGGAAGGAACATTTCCAAAAATACTACGATCATTATTCCTGCCCATAACATTCCTGCCTTTAAACCAGCTAAAACCTTTGTCAATAGGGTTAAGTCAAATACAAAAGTGAAATAAATTTCCTAGCTGAAAAGACATGCCCAGCGGTAAAAAGAGAAAAAGACATAAGATGGCAACCCACAAACGCAAAAAACGTTTGCGGAAGAACAGACATAAGAAGAAATAACTATTGACAATGCATAACACAATTCCGGTCATTAACCGGAAAGTGTAATGCGCTTTTATTTTCTCCCTTGATTATCGCCTGCTGCAATTCCTTAGGTCAATGAGATCATTGATGAACTATCAATGATACGGGATTAAAAATACTGTAGAGTGAATAAGGAATTAATTATCAATTCAACCTCTTCCGAGGCTGAAATTGCGCTTATCGAGGATAAACTTCTCGTAGAACTTAACAAGGAAAAATCCAACACTGAATTTGCAGTTGGTGATATTTACCTCGGTAAAGTCAAAAAGATCATGCCAGGTCTCAATGCGGCATTTGTCGATGTAGGCTATGGAAAAGATGCTTTTTTACATTATCTCGACCTTGGACCCCAGGTAAATTCGCTCCTTAAATTCATCAAATTTGCCCAATCCGTAACCAGCGGACAATTTTCTATTGCCGATTTCAGGATGGAGGAAGACATCCAGAAAACGGGGAAGATCACCCAGGTTCTGAAGCCTAACCAGCAGATCCTGGTACAAATCGCCAAAGAACCGATTTCAACCAAAGGCCCACGGGTTTCTTCCGAATTGTCATTTGCAGGAAGATACCTTGTGATGATCCCGTTTTCGGATAAAATATCTGTCTCACAAAAAATTAAAAGTCCGGAAGAACGCAACCGTCTCAAGAGGCTTATCGTCAGCATCAAGCCAAAGAACTGCGGGATTATCATCCGGACCGTTGCAGAAAATAAGCTGGTGGCGGATCTTGATATGGATCTCCGCACCCTCTATAAAAAATGGGAGATCATTTCCCAAAAGCTTGTTTCTGCCAAAGCCCCACAAAGAATTATCAGTGAAATGGACCGTTCCTCAGCAATCATCAGGGATATGCTCAATCCTGATTTTAATAATATTGTTGTGAATGATACGGTGTTATACGAGGAAATAAAGGCCTACCTGCAGAAAATTGCACCGGAGAAAGTGAATATTCTTAAATTATATTCCGGTAAAATCCCCATTTTTGAGAATATCGGGATTGACAAGCAAATTAAAAATTCCTTTGGCAAAATCGTGACCATCAAAAGCGGCACTTACCTGATCATAGAACATACCGAAGCATTGCATGTGATCGATATCAACAGCGGACACCGTGTAAACTCCGAACAAAGCCAGGAGACGAATGCAATGGAGGTGAATCTTGAAGCAGCAGGTGAAGTTGCGCGTCAACTGCGGCTCCGTGATATGGGCGGGATCATCGTGGTTGATTTTATCGATATGAACCTTGGTGTTAACCGCAGGAAGCTTTTTGAAAAACTAAAGGAAGAAATGAAAAAAGACCGGGCCAAGCATTCGATTCTTCCTCCCAGTAAATTTGGGCTGGTTCAGATCACCCGGCAAAGGGTCCGGCCGGAAATGAATGTCCATATCCTTGAAAAATGTCCAACCTGTGACGGTACCGGCGAAATCCGCCCCAGTGTCCTCCTCGTCGATGATATCGAAAATAATATCAGCTACCTGATTCGTGAACAAAATGAGCCTCATCTGACATTATTCGTACATCCGTACATATTTGCTTTTCTCACCAAAGGAATTTTTAGCATCCGGTGGAAATGGTTTCGAAAATATAAGAAATGGATTCGTCTGGTCCCACAAACCCCTTACCATTTTCTTGAATATCATTTCTTTAACAGGAACGGTGATGAAATTAAAATGTAAGATTCCTGAAGCCTGCAACCTGAAGTTTGCAGCCTGTAGCTTGTAGCTTGAAGCATGATCGATACCTCCCAGAAAAAAGAAACCGCCATTCTTATCGGACTTGTAACCGGAGACCAGGATACCGGAAAAGTGAATGAATACCTCGATGAACTTGCTTTTCTTGTGGACACGGCCGGTGGACTCCCCGTAAAAAGATTCACCCAGAAACTGGATTATCCGGATGCCAGGTCATATGTCGGTAAAGGTAAGCTTGATGAAATCCGGGATTTTATCAATGCTAACAAAGTGGATATGGCGATATTCGATGATGAGCTTTCACCCAGCCAGATCAGAAATATTGAAAAAGTCCTTCAATGCAGGATCCTCGACAGGAATAACCTGATCCTCGATATTTTTGCGCGACGTGCAAAAACTTCTTATGCAAAAACACAGGTCGAGCTGGCCCAGTGCGAATACCTGCTGCCAAGGTTGACCCGTATGTGGACACACCTGGAAAAGCAACGCGGGGGCATTGGTCTCAGAGGTCCGGGTGAACAGGAGATCGAAACGGACCGGCGGATACTCAGGTACCGTATCTCTTTGTTAAAAAAGAAACTTACAGAGATTGACAAGCAAAAAGCCACACAACGAAAAAACCGGAGACAAATGGTTCGTATTGCCCTGGTCGGATATACCAATGTGGGCAAATCCACGATCATGAACCTGCTCAGTAAATCCGATCTCTTTGCAGAAAATAAATTGTTTGCAACACTTGATACTACTGTCCGGAAAGTGGTGATCCATGACCTGCCTTTTTTATTGACAGATACCGTTGGGTTCATCAGGAAATTACCTCACTCATTAATCGAATCTTTTAAATCCACACTGGATGAAGTGAGGGAAGCTGATCTGCTGGTTCATATTGCAGATATTTCACACCCCGATTTCGAGGAACAGATCAATGTAGTAAAACAAACATTGACAGATATTGGGGCATCCGATAAACCGACGATAATACTGTTTAATAAGACCGATCTTTATTCGCACATAGAGAAGGACCCGGATGACCTCACCCCGGTTCATAAGAAAAATATCACACTTGAAGAAATGGAAAAAACATGGGTGGCAAAATCGAATGTACCTTCTTTATTTATTTCAGCTACGGAAAATTTGAATATTGAAAGATTGAAGGAGATGATCTATAATGAAGTGAAAAGCATCAGGATTAAACGGTACCCGTCCCTTGAATGGACAAAAAGTTAGTATGACAGATATTTGATAACTTTGCCTCCGCTCCATTTGTAAATTCCATTCCCGGGATGAAAAAATACCATTTGTTTTCAATCTCCGTATTATCCGGCCTGTTACTCGCTTTGGGCTGGCCGGTAAGGGGCTTTCCCGGGCTCTTGTTCATCGGAATCGTTCCTCTTCTGTTTGTTGAAGACTATATTTCACAGAATAAACACCGGTTTATTAAATTCAGCCTGCTGTTTTATTCATTACCAGCGTTTTTAATCTGGAATGGTCTTACAACCTGGTGGATCTATAATTCTACCGGGATGGGGGCCATCCTGGCAATTTTTCTGAATTCTTTATTCATGGCTGTTGTATTCAACCTGTTTCATTTTTCCAAAAAGCAATTGAAGAATAACACCGCTGGCTATGCGTGCCTTGTGTTTTATTGGATGGCATTTGAATATCTTCATCTGAACTGGAACCTGAACTGGCCATGGCTGAATCTGGGAAACGGGTTTTCCTCCTGGTATAAATGGGTTGAATGGTATGAGTATACGGGAACATTCGGAGGAACGCTTTGGATACTTGTTGTTAATATTCTTGGATTTCAAATTATCAGGCATCAGGCATCTGGCATCCGGTCCCGCAAAAGCGGGATTTCCGAGGAGTTTACCCCGAATTCTTCGGGGCTACAACATCCGACATCTGGCATCCGGCATCTGGTATCCGTCATCCGGCATCCGGTATCCGGCATCTGGCATCTGGTATCCGGCATCTGGCATCTGGCAGCAGGCTTTTGGCTGCTATTGATCCTGATCCCGATTATGATCTCCCACATTATTTACAAAAATTACAAAGAAGAAAAACATCCGGTAAATGTCATAGTGGTTCAACCCAACCTTGATCCTTACAATGAGCAATATACTGTTTCGCCAACGGTCGTTATCGGCCGGATCATAAAGATGGCAGGTCCGGAGCTGGACAACAATACGAATTTCCTTGCGGCACCAGAATCGGCTATCCAGGAAGAAATGTGGGAGAATAATATCAGGACATTCAGCAGTATTCATCTCCTTAGAGATGTTATCAGACGTTACCAGAACCTTAATATCCTGATCGGTGGTTCAACCTTCCGGAGGTTTGAGAAAAACGAAATACTTCCTGGTTCAGCAAGGAAATTCACCGATACAAATGCGTATTATAACGCTTATAATTCGGCTATTCTCATCAATGCCAGCGACAGTCTGCAACTTTACCACAAATCGAAGCTGACCCCTGGAGTTGAGTCCTTACCTACATTCGGAAGATTTAAGTTCCTTGAACGGTTTGCCATCGATCTTGGGGGTATTGTTGGAACCCTTGGAACCGATAAAATCCAGAAAGTTTACTCCACGGTAAAAACCGTTAAAGTGTCGCCTATAATTTGCTATGAATCGATCTTTGGAGAATTTTTTGCAGAATTTGTGAAAAATGGCGCTGAGGTAATGTTTATTATTACAAACGATGGCTGGTGGGGAAATACCGCAGGATACCGCCAGCATTTTTCTTTTGCAGCATTGCGTGCCATTGAAACACGCAGGTGTATCGCCCGTTCAGCCAATACAGGTATTTCAGCCTTCATTGATCAACGTGGTGATGCCTCCCAAAAAACAAAATACTGGGAACCGGCTGTAATAAAGGGGACTATCAACGCCAATTCAAAACTGACTTTTTATGTGAAGCACGGAGATTATCTTGCACGAATCGCCGTATTCTGTGGGGCAGGTCTTTTTCTGCTCACACTTTTTCTTTGGTTTAAAAATAGAAAACAGTTGAATAATCAGATGAGTTAACCGATTGATCCTTAAACTTTTCTAAAATGAACAAAACAATAAATTATTTCCTGACTCTGATTTTCGCATCAATGCTGATTTCCTGTAATTTAACACCCAAGAAAACCGGGTCGGAGGGAGAAACAACAGAAAAGAAGACAATCGCAATAAAAGTGCCTGAATTTAATCCTGATTCTGCCTATTTCTATGTGGTGCAACAGCTTGCATTCGGACCCCGTGTAATGAATTCCCCTGCCCATGAGAAATGTGCAGTATTTCTTATAAATAAGCTGAAATCCTGGTGTCAGAATGTGACCGTTCAGAAAGGTACTGTCAAAGCTTACAATGGAACAATATTAAATTTCAGTAATATCATTGCTTCCTTTAACCCCGGGACAAATAACCGTATTTTTCTATGCTCTCATTGGGATTCGAGGCCATATGCCGACCATGATCCGGATCCCAAAAACCATAATAAACCCATCGATGGCGCCAACGACGGGGCAAGCGGTGTCGGGATATTGCTGGATATTGCTCGGCAAATAAGTATTTCAAAACCTCTCATCGGTGTCGATATCATTCTTTTCGATGCAGAAGATTATGGCCCGCCACAAGATTGGAAATCTAATGTAAATACGGAAGATTTCTGGGGATTGGGTTCACAATATTGGGCTAACCAGCCGCATAAAGCCAATTATTTTGCAAAGTATGGGATCCTGTTGGATATGGTGGGAGCTCCGAATGCAACCTTCCTTATGGAAGGGCTTTCCATGCATTATGCACCGGATATTGTTAAACTTGTTTGGGAAACAGCAAACCGGATCGGTTTCTCGAGATATTTTCTTTACGATGAAGGTGGCCAAATCACGGACGATCATGTCCCTGTAAATAAGATCAGGGGTATTCCCACAATTGATATTATTCATCTCGACAGGAGTAGTGAAACGGGCTTTTACCCATACTGGCATACCACAAAAGACAACCTGGCTTCCATTGATAAGAACACGCTCAATGCCGTGGGGCAAACTTTACTGACGGTGATATATAACGAAAAATGATGTAATAACTCATTTCTTCTTCACTTTTCGTTTTTAGTTTTTCATTTTTCACTGTTCGTTTTTCACTTTTCATTTTCACTTTTCATTTTCACTTTTTTTCAAAAAACGTATTACCTTTTACCCTCCCGACCGATTAATGTCAAAATACATCGTTATGAGGGAAAAATCAATTCTAAAGGAAAAAAGTTTTTTACTTGGCATCGGGGTCAGTGGGATTTGCAAATTTCTTCGTGAACTGAAGAAACAAGGTCAGCTTTATAATCAGTTTTCAAGAGCTGGAACTGCAGTTGGCGCCTTGATTTCCGAAGCTGAATTTGCCCAATCTCGTGCAGATTTTATTAATAAGCTTTCTGTAGCATTGAAAGAAGCGAATGAGACAAATTACTGGTTGAACATTATGATTGCAGGAGGAGATTTGGAGGAAGATGTTTATAAACCATTAACATTATTAATAAAAGAGATCATCAGCATTTTGGTAACATCCATTAAAACGGCTAAAAAGAATGGAATGTGAAGCATGGGGTGGTAGAAGCCACCAGTGCAAATGAAAAGTGCAAACGAAAAGTGAAAAGGTAAAAAAGAAGAGTGAAAAACGAATGGTGAAAAGTGCTACAACAATTCATTGGCCAGGTTTGCCAATTCCGACCGTTCTCCTTTCTCCAACCGCACGTGTGCATAGATCGGATGCTTCTTGATCTTGTCGATCAGGTGGGATAATCCGTTACTTTGTGCATCAAGGTATGGGGTGTCGATCTGGTAGATATCACCTGTCAGAATGATCTTTGTATTTTCACCCGCGCGGGTAATTATGGTCTTAATTTCGTGTGGGGTAAGATTCTGCGCCTCGTCGACGATAAAACAAACATTGGATATGCTTCGTCCACGGATATATGCAAGGGGTGTTATAACAAGTTTTTCATTTTCAATGGCATCGGCGATCACCTTGTATTCCCTGTCTTTCTCTCCGTACTGGTTTTGTATGAATTTCAGATTGTCCCAGAGCGGCTCCATATAGGGGTTCAGCTTCGATTTGATATCTCCCGGCAGGTACCCGATATCTTTATTGCTTAAGGGTACGATAGGTCTTGCAAGGTAAATCTGCTTGAAATTCTTTTTTTGTTCCAGGGCCCCGGCCAGGGCCAGAAGAGTTTTCCCTGTTCCTGCAATACCCTGTAATGTGACGAGTTTGACATTCGGGTTTAAAATGGCGTGGAACGCAAATACCTGTTCCGCATTGCGTGGGATGATGCGGTAACAGGAATGTTTTTCGATCTTTTCAATTCTTTCGCTGACCGGGTTGTAAAATGTCAGGGCTGAGTTTTTCCCGTTTTTCAGGATAAAATAATGGTTCGGGATGGGATTTGTAATCCCTAAATACTCCGGAGAACAGGAACCATCCGAATAGATCATGTCGATCACTGACTTCTCAACCCCTTCCAATAAAGATTTCCCCGCATAAAGTGAATCAACATCCTTGATCTTGCCCGTTTCAAAATCCTCGGCAGGGATATTGAGGGATTTGGCTTTTAACCGGAGGTTGATATCTTTTGTAACCAGGATCACTTTCTTATCCGGGTTTTCTGCTATCATGATAAGAGCTGTATTCAGGATGCGATGGTCCGGTTTGTTTTCTCCGAAGACCTTAACAGCATCTACCTCGCTTTGTTCATTCATCACCACCTTGAATTTCCCTCCTTTTGGCATGCCAAGCGAAATCCATGATGTCAGCGAAGATCTGTCGGAAAGCTTATCCATTATGCGGATAAATTCCCGTGCCTCAAAATTGATCGTATCATTTCCTTTTTTGAAATCATCGAGCTCTTCGAGGACCGTTATCGGGATGGCTACATCATTATCCTCAAAGCTACGGAGCGCATTATGATTATAAAGGATTACGGAAGTATCAAGAACAAAGATTTTCTTTTCCCTGGGTTTTTTTACGGGCATGAAAGGTAAATTATCGTCTGGTCAAATATAGTAAACGATTATCCCTTTGGTATAGTTGATAATTATAAGATATAAACAGGGGGGTGTTAAAGAAACAATTCCATTTACTCTTTCAGAATCCTTGTAGCCTCTTCCTTATCACCATAGGTTACCTTCAATAAATAAAGCCCTTTTGAAAAACCGCTTATATCAATTTCGGTTTTTTCCTTTTGCAAGGCATAACATACCTGTAAACATCATGGAAGTATAATCTTTTTCATGATGAATTACCATTAAGGGAGATGTTAAAGAAAAAGTATTTACGACTGAAGTCCAATCTCAATGGTCATATTATGGGGTGCAGTATTGTTCCCTCCGAAATAAGGGAACAGCCGGAAACAAAGACCTGGATCGGGATGCGTATTTGGCATTTCTGCATTTACACTGTTGACCATGAACTCATATTTATCGCCATTATTTGTTATCATCGCCATACAGTCCGCACCGGCTTGCACCGAAGTGATGTAAAGTGAGGTTTGTTTGGGATCTGTCTGCTTCTCATCATAAATATAACCGTAAATATCGATCTTGTTGTTTACCTTGAAATCGGGTTTCCAGGCCAGTCTTACGGAATTGGAATGATCGGAGTTCAATCCAAAAGATAAACCGTATAATTTATTCAGGTCATTGTCATCGGAATTCCGGGCCGGCGACCACCAGCATTCAGGGTGAAGCTTAAAGCTGAAGAAAATCCTTTTTACATTGGTCCCGATGGAAAATAACCGTTCGAAAATGCTGACATTGCAATAATGATTCCCTTGTTTAATTAAATAGCTTTTCATAAGGTTTAAATTTTAAGGGGGTAAATATAATATATTATTCCGGAATACGCAAATTGTTTCCGGCATGAATATTATTCGCTTTATCTTTGTCTATCATAAACTCACCCCCTGGCCCCCTCTCTTGAAAGAAGAGAGGGGGAATGATATTCAAGTTTTTGTCAGATGATTGGAGAAATTATAAATATCGGAGTTGTATCAAAACAATCATGGAGGGAGAAAATCCGGTCCCATGCAAGAGAACTCAGGCGAAATCAGACACCTTCTGAAGATACATTGTGGGAGATCTTACGTAACCGTAAACTTTCAGGAAAGAAATTCTATAAACAACATCCAATTATTCACTTTTTTAATCATCGACCTTATTATTTTATCGCGGATTTTTATTGTTACGAATCAAAACTTGTTGTCGAAATTGATGGAAAATTTCACGATGATCAGCAAGAATATGACACTCAGCGAACACTGGTATTAAATGAATTGGGTATTTCGTTATTAAGAATTAAAAATGAAGAACTTAAGGATATCCAATCAGTTATTGACAAAATTGTTAAACATTTATAATTCTTCATCATCTCCCCTTCTCTTTTTTTAAGAGAGGGGGACAGGGGGTGAGTTCATAAAAATAAATTCCCTCTCCCCCTCTCTTTTTTTAAGAGAGGGGGCCGGGGGGTGAGTTCATAAAGAAAAATAGTCCTTCTAACCCCCTCTCTTTTTTTAAGAGAGGGGGCCGGGGGGTGAGTTCATAATATGCCGGAAAAAAAACTTTTTCTCCTCGATGCAATGGCCCTGATTTACCGGGCTTTCTATGCCCTGAACAAAAACCCCAGGGTGAATTCAAAAGGATTGAATACATCAGCTATTCTTGGCTTTGCCAATACGCTGTTTGATGTCATAAAAAATGAAAAACCAACTCATATTGGCGTTGCATTTGATACTGTAGCCCCAACCCAACGGCATATTGATTTTATAGCCTATAAAGCACACCGCGAAAAAGCGCCGGAAGATCTTATAGCCTCTTTACCCTATATTCATTCCCTCATTGAAGCCTTTAACATTCCAACTCTTCTGCTGGACGGATTCGAGGCGGACGATATTATCGGAACCCTTGCGAAAAAAGCAGAAGAAAAAGGCTTTATCACATATATGATGACGTCAGACAAGGATTTCGGACAACTGGTAAGTGAAAGAACCCTGATCTACAAGCCTGCCAAATTCGGGAATCCACCGGAGATCCTGGGACCGAGGGAAGTATGTGAGAAATTCGGAATTGAACGGCCGGAGCAAGTAAAAGATATCCTTGGTATTTGGGGAGACGCTTCGGATAACATTCCCGGAATTCCGGGGATCGGTGAAGTCGGCGCTAAAAAGCTGATAGCCGAGTTCGGCAGCGTGGAAAATCTTATTGCAGGTTCAAAAGAGATCAAAAACGATAAACTTCGCGAAAAGGTAGAAGCCAACAAAGAACAAGCTCTCTTGTCAAAGCAACTTGCTACTATTATCCTGGATGTTCCCATAGAATTTGAAGAAGACAAGCTTATCATGGCTCCGCCGGACAAAGAGAAACTTAAACAACTCTTTGATGAGCTCGAATTCAGAACATTTGCACAGAGGGTGTTCACTTGGTTCTCATTAAATCCTCAGTCCTCAGTCACCAGTCACCAATCACCAGTCACCAATCACCAGTTGGAGAATGTTTCAGATCAGCGTAGCTCTGGACAAGAACAACTATCCATGTTCGATACGGATCATCCGGTATCCGGCTTGCCTTTTTCATCTGCCGATAACCAACATACATTTGCCAATATCCAAACAACTCAGCATATTTATCACCTGACCGATACCCCTGAAAAACGGGCGGAGCTTATCAAAAAATTGAAAGCTCTGAAATCCTTTTGCTTCGACACGGAAACAACCGGGCTGGATCCGAACACTTCGGAACTGGTGGGGATGTCGTTTGCGTTTATCCCATTCGAGGCCTGGTATATTCCGGTTCCGGAAAATTACAATGAAGCCCTGAAAATCGTTCATGAGTTCAAACCGGTATTTGAAGATGAGTCAATTGAAAAATCAGGGCAGAACATGAAATTTGATATTTCCATCCTGAAATGGTACGAAGTGAATGTGCAGGGAAAATTCTTCGATACGATGCTGGCGCACTATCTGCTTCAACCAGATATGCGCCATAACATGGATCTCCTTTCTGAAACCTACCTGCATTACCAACCTGTACCCATTGAAAACCTGATCGGTAAAAAGGGGCCGGGACAGTTGAGCATGCGTGACGTAGACTTCGAAACCATTAAAGAATATGCCGCCGAGGATGCTGATGTGACCCTTCAGTTAAAGAATGTTTTTGAGCCTCTCCTGAAGAAAACAAATACACGCGATTTGTTCGATAACATTGAGATTCCCCTGGTGCCGGTGCTTGCTTCGATGGAAGCCGAGGGTGTTAAGCTGGATTCCAAAGCATTAAACGATTTTTCCAAAGAACTTGAGAGAGATATCCAGTCCTTGGAAAAAGTCATATACACGGATGCCGGAACAACATTCAATATCTCTTCACCAAAACAACTTGGAGAAATTCTCTTTACACGGCTTGCGATCATTGACAACCCCAGGCAAACAAGGACAAAGCAATTTTCAACCGGTGAGGATGTACTGGCAAAATTGATAAATAAACATCCGATCGTTGAGAAGATCCTTGAATACAGGTCTTTGACCAAGCTCAAATCAACCTATGTGGATGTTCTTCCTACATTGGTCAATCCAAGAGACGGACGGGTCCATACATCTTACAACCAGGCCGTGGCTGCTACCGGAAGACTGAGCTCTAACAATCCGAATTTGCAGAATATTCCTATCCGCACTGAAAAGGGAAGGGAGATCAGAAAAGCCTTTGTCCCGAAAAATAATGATCACGTTTTACTTTCAGCGGATTATTCACAGATAGAACTCAGGATCATTGCGCATTTGAGCGGTGATCAGGGAATGTCGGAAGATTTTCGCGCAGGATTGGATGTCCACGCTGCGACTGCGGCAAAGATTTATGGTGTTGCAGTCGGGCAGGTCACCAAAGAAATGAGGCGTAATGCCAAAGCTGTTAATTTTGGGATCATTTACGGAATGTCGTCATTCGGACTTTCTGAACGGTTGAATATTCCAAGAAATGGAGCCGCTGAGATCATACGCCAGTATTTTTCCAAATACCCGCAGATCAAAGTTTATATGGACAGCACCATTGCTTTTGCCCGGAAAAACGGGTATGTGGAAACAATGATGAACCGTCGCCGCTACCTTCGCGATATCAACAGCAGCAACGCTACGGTCCGGGGGTTTGCAGAGCGAAATGCCATCAATGCCCCCATCCAGGGCACGGCTGCGGATATGATTAAAATAGCAATGATCAATATCTTCAGGGAATTTGTGAAAAAGAAGTTGAAATCAATGATGATCCTGCAGGTTCATGATGAATTGGTGTTTGACGTATCCAAAGACGAAGTGGAACAAGTAAAAACAATCGTGGATGATAATATGAAGACTGCAATAAAATTAAATGTGCCGGTTGAGATCGATATGAATACAGGGATGAATTGGCTGGAAGCACACTAAAAACAATTAATAATTATGAATTACGGACAATTCGTAATCCGTAATTCGTAATTCGTAATTAAATATGAGGTACAACAAGGACCAAAGAATCGTTATGACTCTAGATGCAGGGGGAACTAACTTCGTATTCTCTGCAGTGCAGGCAGAACAGGAGATCATAGAACCTGTAACGCTATCTGCCAAAGGTAGTGACCTGGAAACAATCCTGAAAAATATCATTGAAGGGTTTCGTCTGGTAAAAAGTAAAATAAATGGGAAACCTGTAGCCATAAGTTTTGCTTTTCCCGGACCGGCCGATTATGAAAATGGTATTATCGGGGATTTGCAGAATTTACCATCATTCCGGGGTGGTATTGCCCTGGGACCTATGCTGGAGGAGATATTCGGGATCCCGGTATTTATAAACAATGACGGGGATCTTTTCGCATTCGGAGAAGCGATTTCAGGATTGCTGCCGGAAATCAACCTGAAACTTGAAAAGTGTGGAAATCCTAAAAGATACCGGAATCTTTTAGGTGTGACATTTGGGACAGGCTTCGGAGGCGGTATAGTCAGCCGGGGAGAATTGTTTTTAGGAGATAATTCCGCTCAAGGTGAGGTTAACCGGATCAGGAACCGGTTTTATAAGAATTTTGATGCAGAAGAAAGCCTGAGTATCCGTGGAATAAAAATGGAATATGCCAATCGTATCAGCGTAAATATTGCAAGTTCGCCCGGACCAAAAGAAATTGGAGAAATAGCGGAGAACCGTGCACCCGGTGATCAGGAATCTGCAATCAAAGCATATGAAGCTTTTGGCAGGGCTGCTGGGGATGCCCTTGCCAATGCAATTACACTGGTGGATGGCTTGATCGTGATCGGTGGAGGACTTTCACACTCGTACCCGCTTTTTATGCCTGGTCTTATCGAAGAAATAAATAGCACTTTTGATACCCTGACAGGTTATTCCGTTCCCCGTCTTGAAATCAATGCTTATAACCTGGAAGACCATATCCAGTCCCTGCAGTTTTATACCTCCTCCACCATTGAAATAAAAATTCCATTCAGCAACCGGAAAGTCGTTTATGACCCTTCAAAAAAAATCGGTATCGGGATTACGCGGCTTGGAACCTCCAATGCTGTTTCCATTGGGGCTTATGCCTTTGCGCTGAGTAAATTAGGGGGTTCAATGTTATAAACATTTTTACATTTAATTATGGAGATAACTTATTATTTACTATTTTTGCTAAAACAATTTATTTATTAACCAACAACAAGAAATCATGAAAAAATTTTTCCTTTCTTTCATCATGTCGTTCATCATAACAGCCTTGATGGCGCAGAGTGTCCCACGTACTATGGTGGCAATGGAAATCACGACCAGTGTCTTATGTACATTTTGTCCGGGTGCTGCCATGGGAGCGGATGACCTTCTGGCTCACGGATACATGGTTGCCGTTATGGAAGATCATAACCTTGGCCAGGGTTCTGATCCTTTTGCAAACAGTTATTCAGAAGCCCGCTGCAGTTTTTATAATTATACGGGTAATCCAACAGCCATATTTGACGGAATTTTAAGGCTTGTGGGTGGAAACCACACCAATAGCATGTACTCTTCTTATCTGCCTCTGTACAACCAGCGTATTAACATTCCGTCAAATATTTCAATGAGCATGCAAGTAAGCAATTCAGGTCTTGCCTATACGGTTATTATCACCATGACAAAAGTAGGAACACTACCTGCCGATCCGATGCATTTATGTTTCGCTGTGACCCAATCACATATAAATTATAACTGGGAAGGTCAGACTCACCTGGAATATGTGAACCGGCTGATGGTCCCTGATCAAAATGGAACAATCGTCACATTCCCGGATAATAATCCTCAAACTGTAACCTTGAACTTTAATATGGACGCTAGTTGGCCGATAGCAGACTGCGAATTTATCGCTTTTGTGCAGGATTACAGCACCAAGGAAATTCAACAGACCATTAAACGGGCAATAATTGATCTCTCTGCTGATTTTACAGCAAGTTCAACACAGGTACCCAGGAATGGGACGGTAACCTTTACCAGTGATGTCTCAGGAGGTTATATGAATGCACTCCAAACCTATGAATGGAATTTCCCCGGCGCTACTCCGGATACTTCTACACAACCAAATGCTACTGTATCATACACAGAATGCGGCACACATGATGTGACGCTTATTGTGAACCGGGGTGGAGAAATTGACACTATTTATAAACCTCTTTATATACAGGTTGGCCCCGTCGTGAATATCATTGCTACCCCGGGTGATTCAGTTTTTGAAAATCAATCCATTACCCTTGATGCCACTACAACCGGCGCCACCTATCAATGGCTCCCCGGTGGACAAACCACCCCAACTATCACTGTTGATACAACCGGCATTGGATTAGGGGCTCATACTTTTTATGTCGTAGTATCAACTCCTGACGGATGTGTACAATCCAAATCAAAGACCATCTGGTTCTTATTATTACCACAAGGGATTTCTGATAAAGCCCATGATCTGAATGCATTTATTTATCCGAACCCCAATACCGGGAACTTTACTATTGAGCTTAGTACCACAAAGAATGAAATCGTAAGCATGAAAATAATAAATGCCTTAAATACCACATTTTATGAAGAAAATGGCATAAACGTTAACAAAACCCTGCTAAAGAATTTTACCCTGAATTCTTTGAGTAATGGCATGTATTTCCTGATAATCCAGAATTCTGACAAAAGGGTTATTCAGAAATTTTTCGTTAAATAACAGTCTTATCATGTAAATAAAAAGAGGTCGTCCCGGATGGATGGCCTCTTTTTTTTCTGCCTGTTTTACAATACGGCCTGAATATTTGCGATCTTTGCAATATATAAAACCTTAACTCCATGAAAAAATCGCTTACCTTTTTGTTGGTATTATTCATTCATCTGTCACTAAATGCCGGTAATATTGAAAAAACCTACTTTTTCGACAGTTATAAAATCACCAATACCGGCTTATATAATACATTTTCTTTCAACAACACCCAATTAGCAGGTTTACCGGGTGAGCCGGTGCTTCCTTATCATGAAGTTGTGCTTCTGCTTCCTCCGGGTGAAGTGGCTGAATCCCTCGAGGTGATTGGTGAAAATGCTACGGTAGTTCCGGGGTCATTCATCCTGTATCCAAAACAGGAAGTCCTGCCAATATCCAAAGGACCCTCCGGGAGATTCATTAAAAATGAAGCCGTATATCAGAGAGATGGCAACTACCCGTTAACACAGACCGGCCATCTTACAACGCAGACGCTCAATGGATTTACCTTCGCTTTGTGCACATTCACGCCGGTAAAATATAACCCTGCCCAGGGGAAAATCACCTTCTATGAAAAAGTAACGATACGTATTATTACGAAAAGTGATTTAAAAGCATCTAAGATCCGGAACAGTTATGCTCCATCCAACAACGTGCTGAACAGGGTCAGGAATTTTGCTCAAAATCCTGAAATGATAGATGAATATCCTCAGATGGACTCACCAAAATCCGCGTACCAACTACTGATCATTACACCCGCCATATTTCAGAATGAATTCCAGGCTTTGATCAATATGTATAATAATAAGAATATTATTACCCAGGTGAAGACTGTTGAAGATATTGACAATTCTACAAATGGCATTGATCTCCAGGAAAAGATCCGGAATTATATTAAGGACCAGTATCTGAACAACAGCATTGAGTATGTTCTTCTTGGCGGAGACGATCAGTTTGTCCCTCATCGTGGTTTTTATTGTCATGTAATTTCAGGAAGCGGTTATGATGACTGGGATATTCCTGCAGATCTTTATTACTCCGGGATGGATGGCAATTATGATCTGAACGATAATCAGATTTATGGTGAAGTGGCCGATTCCAGCGACCTTCTGCCCGATGTCGCAGTAGCCCGTATGCCAGCTATTGATACTGCCGAACTTCATCATATGATCCATAAATCGGTTTCTTACCAGACAAATCCTGTTGAGGGCGAACTGCCAAATCCACTCCTTGTGGGAGAATATCTTTATGATAATCCCCTTACATTTGGTAAAGATTATATGAACCTTCTGATCGATGATCACAATGATAACGGATATTTTACACATGGCATTCCTTCTGTGTCAAACACTATCACTACGCTTTATGATACTTTAATCTCATTACCGAGTAATGTCTGGTCTTGGGATGTATCTGCACTATTAAACGAAATTAACCAGGGCAAATCATTCATTCATCATCTGGGTCATGCCAGTACGAATTATGTAATGCGGCTCACTACCGGGGATATTACGAACGCGAATTTTTCACAGGTTGACGGGATCACTCACAATTACCAGTTATTATACACACAGGGTTGCGATTGCGGGGGATTCGATCAACCCGATTGTATCGGTTCAAAAATGGTTACGATCAATAATTTCCTTGCGTGCGGGGTTTTTAATTCACGATATGGATGGTTTGACCAGGGAACTACAGAAGGTCCGTCAGAACACCTCCAGAGAGAATTCGTGAGTGCTTTATATACTGACACGTTACCGGATAAGCATTTTGGTACCGCACTCATGATTTCAAAGATCAAAACCGCACCATGGGTGACGGCGCCGGGAGAGTTTGAACCAGGAGCACAACGCTGGTGCCATTATGACTGTAACGCATTCGGTGACGTTGCACTCGAAATATGGACAGATGAACCTCATGGGGTCGGAATTTCAGAAAATCAACCTGGGATCGCATTTACTGTTTTCCCAAATCCCGCAAAAGATAAAATAACGATTCAATACACTTTGCCAGGGGAATCAGACGTAAATATTTCTGTTTTCAACACTGCCGGACAACAAGTATCCATTTCTGTGGAATTTCCTTCCCAGGCGGCCGGGATTCATAACACAGAACTCAATCTGTCAAATTTACAGACAGGAATCTATTATTGCAGGATTGAAACATGCTTCTCTTTATGGGCTAAAAAAGTGATGATTGTCAGGTAGATAATCAAACAAAACCAATTAGCATCTGACTGTTCAACTGAATTATTAAAATTCTGCGGATGATGAAAAAGGTTTTTCTTTTACTTCTTTCCGACATTATACTATTCATTCCTTTATTTGCCCAACACGGTCCTCGTTTACCTGAAGTAACTCCGGCCGGTAAAGGAATTGTCGATACGAGAATCGATTGTATCGCTTACTGGAAAAGGATGGTTCAATTGGGTTATGTTAAAGCTGACCCCTATATCCCGGTTGAAAAAGCCGTTTATTCCTCCAGTAAAATTTTCGGGAAAGGGATCAATACCCAGGATTCTCCCGATATTCCCATAATTGATCAGGCCAATACCACACAAAGTGAGAACTCCGTTTTTGTTGACCCTTTCGATGAATCTATTATTCTGAATTCAAATAATTCAACAGATTGGGATGGCGGTTCTGTTGTAAATGCTTTCGGATCTGATGGATTTTTTTCAAATGATGCCGGTGTTACCTGGGGAGGGGCTATTTCAGGGGCCGGACAGCTTAATTTAGGCGATCCTGCTACAGCGATCAGTTTAAATGGCTGGTGGTATGTGGGTGATATCAGTTATGACTGGGGACAGGGGGTTGCCTATTCGACAGACCAGGGTACTACATGGACCTATGTCCAGGTAGGATCAGTCCCTCAGGGAGGAGGTCCTTATATCCTTGATAAAAACCATCTTTGGATCGATACAAGGTCTGCAAGCCCTTTCGAGGGATATCTTTATGATGGTTGGATGAATGGAGTAAGCAGTTCTGTAAACAATTACAATATCGAGATCTCCCGTTCCACCGATCATGGATTGACATGGTCTTCTCCTTTGAATATCAGTTCAGCAGTAATGGCAGGAGGTCATAACCAGGGTGTTAATATCAATACTGGTCCGAACGGAGAAGTTTATGCTGTTTGGTCTATTTATGATAACTGGCCTGCAGATGAAAACGCAATCGGCTTTTCCAAATCTGTTGATGGCGGAGCCACATTTATACCGGCAACCCGGATCAAAAACAATATTAAAGGTATACGTCTCAGTAGTACCTCTAAAAATATGAGGGTGAATTCCTTCCCTTCCATGTCAGTGGATAACAGTAACGGAACATACCACGGTAATGTATATGTTGTATGGGCTAATCATGGTGTCCCCGGAATCAACACAGGTGCAGATATCGACGTATATTTAATCCGTTCCTCAGATGGTGGAAGTACCTGGTCGGCACCTGTGAGAGTGAACCAGGATCCGTCCGGAGTTGGAAAAGAGCATTATTTCCCCTGGATCACATGCGATCCCGAGAACGGCACACTCGCCGTGATCTATTATGATGACCGGAACGTGTCAGCCACCCAGTGTGAAACCTGGGTTTCTTATTCTTATGATGCAGGAGATACATGGCAGGACGTGAAAGTAAGCGATGTCGCTTATACCCCTTCTCCGATTCCGGGACTTGCAGGAAGCTACTTCGGTGATTACATCGGGATCACCTCGAAGAATATGAAAGTTTACCCCGTCTGGACAGACAACCGGTCGGGAAGAGGCTTGTCCTATACTTCTCCTTTTAACCTCGGACCGGCGCCGAACCAGGCTTATATCGTCTATAATTCTGTCGATCTCACATCCATCACCGATCATTCAGGACAGAACATGAACTATGGCGATTCACTGTATCTTTCCATAGGACTTGAAAATATCGGGGATAAACCGGGAAATAATTTACAAACATATCTCTCCGCTATTTCTCCTTATATTATCGTTACCGACAGTGTTGAAAATTATGGAAGCATGGCTACCGGTGAAATCAAAGTAATCCCCAACGGGTACTCTCTTAAAGTATCTGACACCATTCCTGACGGTTTGAAAGTAATGTTTATCCTCAGGATCACCGATGGGGATAGCACATGGTACAGTCATTTTTTCCTTGTAGCTCATGCACCGGCTTTAAAGATCAACAATATAACAGTTGTTGATATAACCGGTAACCATAACGGAAGACTGGACCCCGGGGAAACTGTCGATGTTCTGATCCCGGTGTCCAACCCAGGAGATTTTGCATGTCCGGGCACTATTGCAACGCTTTCTTCTCAATCCGGTTTTATCACTGTAAATTCCGGAAGTATGAATCTTGATACCCTTCAGCCATGGCAGGTAAAAAATGCACATTTTACTATAACTGTGGCCGAGGATGCAAATATAAGTTCATATGCTGATCTGGCGGTTCAGGTCCATTCAGGACTATATCATGCACAGCGTACATTCCATATGGGAATCGGGCTGATCGTTGAGGATTGGGAAACCGGCACATTTACGAAATTTCCATGGTCCCTTGGCAACAGCCATCAATGGACCCTCACCAATGTTCAACCTTACGAAGGGGTTTATTGTGCAAAGTCTGCCACGATCAATGACCAGCAAACTACAGAATTATTTGTGAATTATGTCGCCGGTGTTAATGACAGTATCTCCTTTTATCACAAGACCTCTTCTGAACCCGGATATGATTTCCTGAATTTTTATATAGAAAATACCCTTGAGGGATCATGGTCAGGTGAAACACCCTGGGGAAGAGTAGCTTTCCCGGTATCTGCCGGATCACATAATTTCAGATGGATTTATGCGAAAGATGCCTATGGATTTAAGGGTCAGGATTGCGCCTGGATTGATTTCATTACATTTCCTCCTCCCTCGCTACCTGACATAAGCGCCGGTCCAGATGATACGATCTGCGCCGGAAAAACTTATACGATGCAGGGATCTGCTACGAATTATGATTCCATCCGATGGTCTTCTACCGGAGACGGCTCTTTCAATAATGATACCCTGGTCTCGCCAGTCTACACTCCCGGCACAAATGATATTATCACCGGCCTGGTGACGTTAAAGCTAACAGGATACGGAAATTATGGAAATGTCAGAAAAAACATGAACCTAACGATCGGGAATATTCCGGTTGTTAACCTCACAGTAACTCCAAATGATACGGCATGCGCCGGTCAAACCGTTACCCTCCGTGTTGATACTATCAACGATGGACGTTATCTGTGGATCCCTGGTGGGATGACCACTTCAGGGATTGCCGTAGATACTTCAGTAACAGGCGGTATTAACACGACTAAGTTTAAGGTTTATGTGACAAACAGGTACAATTGTACCCGGGCAGATTCTGTTTTGATAACTTTTAAAGATTGTACCGGTATTGAGGATTTGGAAAAACCGTTTTTCTCCGAAGTTTATCCCAATCCGAATAATGGAAATTTTACCCTTACCATCCGGTCTAAAACTCCTGAATCCCTGGCTTTAAAATTCATTAATCCATTAAATACCACGATTTATGAAGAAAAAAATATCACTGTTAAGGGAGTTTTCAGGAAATATTTTACTTTTATGAATTTACCATCAGGGATTTATTTTCTGGAAATCCGGAAAAATGACGGGAATGTTGATCATAAAATTGTGATTCAAAAATAAAGACCCTGATTTTTTTATAATTTATAACCCTTTGGAGAGAAAATGGTTAAATCTTATTTTGATATTCTGACTGATGGTTTTTTAAGGATAATATTTTATTGATTGCTATCTATATCATGTTAAAATGCAAAATTCAAAATGCAAAATACAAAGTGTATTTATCAGTCACTGACGTTTGACTTTTGACTTTTGCATTTTAAATTTTAATTTAGGCAGGGTTTTAATAAATTTAATTATATATTTGCGGTATAACCCTGCCAGAGTTAAAACCATGAAAAAAAGTTTCTCTATCCTCCTTCTTGGAATTTTCCTGTTCAACACGATGGGTTATTACTTTGTATTTAAAGTGAATCAATCGATGATTCGATCTGAGATCAGGGGAATGATCAACTCTGGATTTCATAAAGAGATGTGCATTCTGATAAAAATAGATCGTCCGGATTCCAACCCAAATTTCAAAAAGACAGATCTTCATGAATTCTCTTATTGCGGTCGATTATACGATATTGTCAGCGAATCGGTGAAAGGAAACATGATATGGTATTATTGTATCAATGACAAGCAGGAAGAGAGGCTGATCGCTGGTTTTGAAAAAATACAAAATCTAAATCTCGTTCCTGGTTCATCAGGAAAAGCAAAACAAACCCAGGCACTTTTATATCACCTGATCAAAATTGCGCTTATCAAAGAACCTATCATCTTCGATTATCCTCAACCTGTGGAGGTTGTTTTTGGTTATAATCAATGTCATCCGTTAACCCCAATTCATATCCCCCTATCTCCACCTCCGGAATTATCCTGATAAAACTCCGGATAGGACGATTTCCTTCATCATTCATAATTCATCTTTCAGCATTGTAAAATACGGTGATTATTCCTATTCATCTTTATTTTTCATTTAGTATACAACAATCTTAAATATAAAACTGTCCATCATGAAATCAATATATACAATAATTATTATTTTCTGCTTCAGCCTTTCTGTTTTATCACAAGTGCAAGAGAGAAAAAAACTTCCCAAAATAGATACCATCACACCAATTAATCTCAACGAAATTGTTGTCACCGCTTTAAGAACAACTACTCCGCTTGTTGAAATCCCCTCATCGATTTCCGTTGTTTCAGGTGCGCAATTAACAACTTTTAATAAAACAATTGCTGCCGATGAGGCATTCCGGCTTGTTCCGGGAGTAAGAATTGATAATGGAACCGGAGGTTCACGTATTCACTTCTATATTCGCGGTCAGGGTGTATTAACAGAAAGCGGATTCAGGGGAATCGGGGTTCTGATTGATGGGATTCCGGTGAATGATCCGGGAGGATTTGCACCTGACCTTTATGATGTTGACTGGGTAACTGTAAAAAGTGTAGAAGTCGTAAAAGGCTTAGCGGCTTCGATGTATGGAGCCAGCGCTACAGGCGGGGTTGTAAATATCCTCACTACGGATGGCGGAAAAAAACCAGTCAATGGTTTATTTTATGCTACGGCGGGTTCCTATGGTTTCTGGAAAGTTTTGGGCCAGGTTGACGGAACACAGGGTAATACCAATTACAGGGTTTCTTATTCTCATACACAAGGTAATGGATACCGTGAGCACCAGGCCTTTATGGGAGATATTTTCAATGAAAAAGTGAACTGGTCTCCGTCAAATAAAATTAAAATCACACAAATCCTTGCTTACACAAATTATTTTAACCAGAATTCCGAAGGCATCAATTTAGGCAGGTATGATACTGTCGGCCCCAGGGCAGCCAACACAGATGCAATCCCCTATAATGAATTCCATAAAACCCAACGACTCACCGGCGCGCTTCTGGGAACCTTTATGATAAAAGACAACCAGAGCATCCAGTTAAAGGCATTTATGAGGATGAATAATTACAGGGAGACCTCAAATAACGGGGATGATAACAAGCCTTTTATCAACCCGGGTTTTTCTGCACAGTACAACCTCACCTGTGGCAGTGACAAACTAAGAAATCATTTCAGCCTCGGTGCAGATTATGAATCGAAGACCATGACCGAAAATATGTTTGGAGTACCGGATGAAAATCATATTGACCACAACAGGGTCGACAGCCATTTCAGTGAGGTCACCTTTGATACCGATACGATCCTGATAAACCAGATCATTAAACAGCAAAGTGCCGGCGTTTTCCTGATTGATAAACTGGATATCGGTAAAAAATTATTTATCACGTTAAATGCACGCTATGACTATGTAAACAACCAGTTAATAAATAACATTCCCTTGCCGGATTCCGTTGTTCAACCATCCGGTAACAGAGCCTTTAACAGTCCTTCTTTCCGTCTTGGACTCGCTTACAATGTTGCTGATTATTTAAATATTTATGGCAATTATGGAACCGGTTTTCTGGTCCCTACAGAAGATGAATTATACAACAACCCCGCTCAGTACGGAGGATTCAATGAAACCATTAAACCTTCCTTTTCACAGGGTTTTGAATTAGGATTAAGAGGTGATGTCGGTAAGCGGTTTTATTATAGCGTTGGTGGATTTTTAATCAATTCAACAAATGAATTCTACCGGTACAGCATTGTCAGCAGGGGAAATAACACAGCATTTTTTGGCAATATGGGTGGCAGCCAGAGATACGGTTTGGAAACATTTGTATCCTGGAGCCCGTTGGATATACTTCACTTCAATATTGCTTATACGTATTCTCATTTTCAATATACTTCCCCCGACAGCGTAAAAAATCATTGGATCCCACAATGCCCTCAACATGTGTTAGATGCTGAGGTTGGAGTTGATTTCCTTAAACATTTTAACATCACCGTAGGTATGCAGTACCAATCGAGATGGTATATCCAGAGCGATGATTCCATTTATAATCAATTCACGGAAAATGGGATTAAAAGGAACTCATATGTCGATGGATTCACGCTTTTTAGCGCTGACTTATCCTATAAATTTCACATCGGAGGGTTGAATAGTGAAGTCAACTTGTTTGCCAAGAATTTGTTTGATGAGCATTATTTTGGTTTCACTGAACCGAATAATGGCTCTGATTACAACAGTTTTCAACCCGCTCCGGGAAGGGAATTTTTTGTCAGCCTGAAGCTTAGATTCTAATTTTTATATTCATCTATTTAATTTTCACCACTAACGATAACTATCGGGAGGCATATTAGAACACAATAGAAATAAATATCTTGATTTAAACTATTGTGACTATTGTGCCTATTGTGGTTTAAAAAAATCAGGAAGGTGAAGTAATGATCAATGAATCTAATCCTAAGATTCCACTTGGGAAGAAGAAGTGGATAAGGAAAAAGGAAGCAAGATCATCTTCACCTGCAAACAAAGTGTTCCGAGGGCTTTCTATGAAGGTACGGTTTCATTCGATCGTTCATCTGCAAGCTGGTAATTTATAGAATTCTTTTTTTAAATTATAAGGTTATTTACCGTTTACAACCCCTTGGCTGAATATCAGCTAGGGGTTTTTAATTTCCTATAATTTGATAATAGTATTACATTGTATTTATTAAAGGCTCTTTGAAAGGAGGATGTTCGTTAATTTCCCAACTTAAACAATTCAGACACCCTCCCAACTGGGCAATTTCTGAACAAGTTACGGGAATAACATTCTCCGTTCCGAAAATCTCGCCAAACCTATTGATTGCTTCATGATCCTTTGGTTCATCATTAAATGTTGGGAGGAAAATTTTCTGTCCAACCTGTAAATAATTAATGTAGCACCCAATCGCTGGCTGATTATATGCATGAGAATCGACAGGGAAATAAGGAACAAGAAGAATATCCAAACCAGCTCCGGTCAGTGATCCATAGAATTTATCTCGAAACCTTTTGTCCACTCCAATTTTTAAGTAGTCGTTTGCAAGGACTGTTCCTGAATTCAAAATACGAATCATTCCATCTGCATGACCTGTGTATTCATCAGGTTCTTGAGGAATGATAATAATTCTCTCAACCTTCAGAACCTCTGTAAGAATATCCAATAGCTTTGTTTTCGGTATATGATTATCGGCGAAAACCTTATCGCAAATGATGGCTTTACTATATCCCCGGATCACATTTCCGCCTTCAAGATAGATTGGTTTGCCATTATATTGAGGAATAATTGGTGTGATTCCCAGTTCACGGCAGATTGGGACGGGATCAGTTCTTAGGTATTCATCTTTTTCCTGATAATAATCTCTCGAGAGTGAGAACTGAACGAATTGATTTATGCCGATCTGAACTGGCATATAATCACGACACCAGATGTCGTAGGTATTACTGAGAAATTTATAACCTACGCTACAATCAGTCAACTCCTTTTGTAGAATCGATAAGGTTGCATCATAAGACTTGACCTTCAGAATTGATGAGAAATAAACAACAGTCATTACCCCAAATCATTTTAAAATTTCCCATGTAAATAATTTATTGATAGCATCCTTGTTAAGAATTTTGGTTTCTAATGCCTTTTCTGCTACTTTAGTTTTTCCCTTGAACTTATTCTTTGGGCATATGTCTGTGATAAAACGGTAATTTCTCGAAAGATAATCATCCTTGTCTGAGTCCTTTTTTGTAAGTCCGAAACGTGTTGATGACAAAATGATACCAATATTATTTGATGACTCTACTATTATAATTTTTCTTTGTAAATCCTCATTGGTATAACCGTTTGACAACTCCTTTAAAACATTCAAAGGTCCGTTAATATAGCATTTATTAGTGATATTCCAGAGTCCACGAATTAGTATTCCGCCAAAGATATTGGCATTTTCATTTCCAAATGTCAAATCAATTCCTGACCCATGCTTGAACCATTTTCCAGAGGTTAATTGCATTGGTTTTCCATATATGTAAGCATCCTGATGAAATGATGACTGAAAATAAAATTCAATTTCAGTAAAACGATATCTATATCTTTCATCTTTAACAATCACAAACTTTGTAAATAGCTGTTTTGCTATTTTAGAAAATTCCTGATGGAGGTCGTTTGACCTGTCTTCGATTTTTAAAATCTTAATTAATGATGCTGCTGCCATAATTTTAAGGTTTTTAGGTTATTAATAATGTTTCATATATTTCATTTATCCCCCCACTCCCCAATTTCTTCCAGATATTCTAATCTCTTTTAGGGGTTAGTTCCCCGCTGCTTGCAGCGTAATTAATATCTTTGTATGTATGAGCCCAAGCGAATACATACACAAATCGCACAATGTTTCGGTACTGTTGTACCATTTTGTCT
>CAIYUC010000097.1 GCA_903929315.1 uncultured Bacteroidales bacterium | reverse complement strand
GGTGGGAATCATCTTTAAAATATCCGAATTATTCAATATTGAGCTTTCCGTGATGCTTGGAGGTGATAACCCTAAGCTACGTATTTACGGAATCGTTAGGAATGGGAAAGGATTAAAACTTGAACGCCGAAAACAATATAAATATGAAAGTCTGGCTTATAATTTCATTCATAAAAAAGCCGAACCATTCATGGTTACTATTGATCCTGATTCCGAAAATAAATTACTTGAATTTAATTCACACCCCGGACAGGAATTTAATTTTGTTATCAAAGGAACAATGATGACAATAATTGACGGACATGAGATCATCCTTAATGAAGGCGATTCGATCTATTTTGATTCAGGATACAAACATGCTATGCGTGCATTGAATGATGAACAGGTCAGGTTTCTGGCAATAGTTTTGTAAAAACCTTTAGAAAAGATACAATGATACTTAAAAAATATCTTAATAAAATTGAGTTTAGCTCTTATCAGGAATTTATGGATAATTTTAAAATCAAAATCCCTGAGAATTTCAACTTTGCTTATGATGTTGTTGATGAAATTGCTGCCAGCGATCCTGACAAAATAGCCATGGTCTGGTGTGATGATAAAGGCAATGAAGCAGTCTTTACGTTCGGACAAATGAAGAACTACAGCGATAAGACAGCCAATTTCTTCCAATCTCATGGGATACGTAAGGGTGATCCGGTAATGCTTATTCTGAAAAGACGTTATGAATTCTGGTTCTGCACCCTTGCATTAAATAAGATCGGAGCTATTACTATACCAGCGACCCATCTCCTTTCCACAAAAGATTTAATCTACAGAAATAATGCAGCTGATATAAAGATGATTGTATGTGTACCCGATAATGAAGTTATCCGGCATATTGAGGAATCAGAGATCAAATCCCCGACTCTGAAACTTAAAGTAGTTATCGGGGAGGAACGAAAAGGCTGGCTGAATTTTACCAAGGGTATTGAAAACTCATCTGAAAACTTTATTAGGCCTGTTTCGGATCAGGCAACAGTCAATACCGATATTATGCTCCTATACTTTACCTCAGGAACAACAGGAATGCCAAAAATGGTGAACCATGATTTTGTCTACCCCCTGGGTCATATACTTACCGCAAAATACTGGCAAAATGTTCAGGATAATGGACTTCATTTCACAGTCGCCGACACCGGATGGGCAAAATCAGCCTGGGGTAAATTATACGGTCAATGGTTATCAGGTAGTGCTGTTATGACTTATGATTACGATAAGTTTGTTCCCAAGAATCTTATGGAAGTAATTGAAAAATATAAAGTTACAACCTTTTGCGCTCCTCCTACCATTTACAGGTTCCTCATCAAGGAAGATCTTACAAAATTTGATCTTAGCCATCTTAAATATTGCGTAGTAGCCGGAGAGCCATTAAATCCCGAAGTTTATAAACAATTCTATGATCATACCGGGATCAAACTTATGGAAGGATATGGCCAGACTGAATGCACAGTTGCTGTGGCAACTTACCCGTGGATGAAGCCAAAACCGGGTTCAATGGGAATGCCGACTCCGGGTTATGATATTGAGATTGTTGATGAAGATGGTAATCCATGTGAAGCAGGTAACGAGGGAGAGATTGTTATTCATACTGTCAGCAGCAGACCCGTCGGTATGTTCAATGGTTATTACCGCGATGATAAGTTAACCGCCAGTGTCTGGAAAGATGGCGTTTATAAAACAGGTGATATGGCCTGGCGTGATGAAGACGGATACTTCTGGTTTGTAGGAAGGGCCGACGATGTAATAAAAAGCTCAGGATACCGTATTGGTCCGTTTGAAGTCGAGAGTGCATTGATGGAACATCCTGCTGTACTTGAGTGTGCCATTACTGCAGTACCTGACCCCGACAGGGGCCAGATTGTCAAAGCAACAATTGTTCCTTCAAAAAATTATCACCCTAGTGAAGAACTGGCTAAAGAACTTCAGGAACATGTAAAGAAAGTAACTGCACCTTATAAATATCCACGGGTAGTTGAATTCGTAACTGAACTTCCGAAAACGATCAGTGGAAAGATCCGGAGAGTTCAGATACGCGATGAAGATAAATAGTAATTAAGAGATAAATCCATCGTCTATAAAGGTTGCAAAATTGAATTAATTAAAATATTTCCAACTCAAAAATCATGTACGCGATTTTCTCTTTTGTATTCTGTATCT
>CAIYUC010000096.1 GCA_903929315.1 uncultured Bacteroidales bacterium | reverse complement strand
TAAGTATGGCAGATGATAATTTTTCCTTCTTTGTGTGCTTTGTGCAATCTTGGTGTTCATTGTGGTTCAGTGCTTTAAGAATTAACCACAAAGGCCACAACGTTTTTCACAATGGTCACAAAGACTTTTTAGACAGCCCCCAGGGGGAGAGGTCATGAAAATTTAGTCAAGAACAATTTACCATGCCTGAAATCAGTGCATATTACCAGCCCGAACTAACCTTACCTGATGTGCTAAACAGGGCAATATGTAATCATCAGGATTTGTTTATCGGGTATTCCGATAAGAATGGCAGCCTCACGATCCAAACCTATGAGGATTTACGTGTCAAAGCAAAGATGATTGCCGCTGGTCTCTTTAACCTGGGGCTGAAACAAGGTGATAAAATGATCATTGCCACTCATTACAATCAGGAAACCATCGAACTTCTCTGGGGCAGTTTTCTGCTGGGGGTAGTTCCTACCGTCCTTCAGTCTCCTATGACCTTTACAGGATACAATCCTTCGGTCGTAAAACTGATGAATGTATTAAAACAATTGGAAAGCCCTTTTGTTTTTATGAGTCCGGAATTAAAGGACACCGGCGACTTGCCTGAAGATAAAGTAAAGCATGTTACGGAACTGGATTGTAACGGAAAATATCCCGACCCCATTCTGAAACCTGATGATCTTGCGTTTATCCAGTTCTCATCGGGCAGCACCGGCGATCCGAAAGGGATCATGCTTTCACATAATAACCTGATGGTGAACATGGATTCTATCCGCATCGGCGTTGATTCACATTATCCGGATCATTGGGGCAACTGGATGCCTCTTTTTCATGATATGGGATTGATCGGGTATCACATTACACCCATATATTCTATGGTGTTTCAGTCGCAGATTGAGACTATTGATTTCATCATGAATCCCGGATTATGGCTGAACATGATGAGCCGGCAGAAGATTACGATCGGAGGTACTACAAACTTCGGACTCGCATTGGCGTTAAAATATTTAAAAAGAGGAAAACAAATGTTTGATTGGGATTTCACCGGCATGAAAACGTTGTTAAACGGAGCCGAACCCATTTCGGTCAAGGTTATGCAGGACTTTGTGGAGGCCCTTCAACCATATAAATTCAAGCCGGAAACCATGATGCCGGTGTATGGTATGTCGGAGTCCACACTCGCTATCTCATTCGCATCGCTATGGGACCGGTCGGTGTCTACAGCATTTAATGCCACACTTCTTGACCGTGAAAACAAAGCCCAGCCGGTTCATCCTTCGGATCCTTCGGCAAGATTAATCTCGGAGGTGGGAGTGGCATTGAATGATATTGAAATCAGGATTACGGATGATAATGACCGGATGGTTAAAGATGGACTTGCCGGTCATATCCAGATAAAAGGCCCAAGCGTTACAAAAGGTTATTATAATAATCCCGGTGCCACAACCTCAGCTTTTTGCGGGGAATGGTTCCGGACAGGCGATATCGGGTTCTTCTTTGAAGGCCACCTTTACATCAGCGGGCGTTTTAAAGATATCATATTTAAAAACGGCCGGAACTATTTCGCCAACGACCTGGAAGACATGGCCTGTACCATAGACGATGTTAAATATGGTAAGGTTTGTTTTGGCGGAACTACGAGCAGGGAGACCGGTCAGGACAAAGTGATCGCTTTTGTTGCCGGCCTTCCGGAAGCAAAAGCATTGGAAACTTTCCGCCTGCTCAGGGCACTCCTGCGCAGCAACCTTGGTATTACCGTGGATGAACTGGTTCTGATAAAATCGAATGAAATCCCCAAAACCTCAAGTGGCAAACTACAGCGCTTTAGGCTAATGCAAAGGTATATCAACGGGGAGTTTGATGACCACAGAATAAGTGCCGATAAACTGGATTACCAATAGGTATTTCTCCCAAGCCTTATATCACATCTTTAAAATGGATTTTTTACCAAAGAATCGCAGGTACGTTTTCAGCAGGATTAATGATTTAAGAAACCACCATTGACTAATCTTAAAGGGAAGGTAAGTGCCGAAAATCATCCCTGACAACAAGATATAATTATAGGTTAACAATGGAATTGATTTGAGAAACAGCCAAAGGTTGAATCCCTTACTTCGCCTTTCGTAACCTAACTTATCAGCATATTTGCCTGCAATCTGGTCTGCCAGTTTTACCTGTTTGCCGGTGAGATTATTTTGCCAGGTGTTCATCGATCCGGTATGGATGGGTTTTAAAAGATTCTCGTGAAACTTTTCCCATACAGGGTTGGTGCCATATGTTTTCAAGGTTTCATCCTTCTTTTTATAGTAATCAAATACGGATGGATCATAAACAATGCCCAGGAAGTCGCAGAGCGATTGGAAAGTGACTTCCTGCTTGGTCACAAGGTTTTCATAACGGAGGATGTAATACTTATCAGGGAAACGACGTTTGCAGTCAAGAAACAGTCTGGTAAAATATTTCCATCTGGCAACCTGAATGGTAATTGAAGGAGCTTCCACCGCTACCTCTCTTTCAGCAAGCTTTCGCATCGAAATAAAATTATCCCTGTAATCGCGGATAATACAAATGAATTTAGCTTCCGGGAAAATCTTTCTGAAGCGATGGGCAAAAATAGAATAAACCGGATTTTTATCGCCTATCCATTGGGTTTCTGCTTTATCGTACAATGAGTATGCATAATAATTAATGCTCTTTAAGAAGAGCTGGATAGAACCAATCTCTTTATATTTCAATAATTCACTGATGATGAATTCTTTGTCAATCCTCAGATTATTAACCCTGCGTTCATTAATTTTGGAATTTTTGGAATAGTAAAAAGCATGATCGACAAACGAGCGAATTGTGGCTTCATCCCATTTCTTGACGTTTTTAAATCTTTGATATAAGAATAACATAATGGGGAACTCAGGGGCTATCTTCACATTCGGATGTGCATTGAACAGTGTGGTAAGCAAGGTTGTTCCGGAACGTGGTCGCCCCAGGATAAAGAAAATGGGGATATCCTTTAAGTTTGCGCTTTCCATTTGATTTTGTTTTTAATATTTCTGAAAAAATAAAAATCGCTTTTCCTGAAACGGAAGATCTCAATTACTGACATCTTCACTTTCCAGGCATAGGCGAAAAGAAAGATGGCACAACCTGCTCCATAGCTGGCATTGGTAGCCCATACGGCGCCCATTCCTCCGAAGCGTGGTATCCAGAGGATGTTGAGAAGGAGATTGATAATAAGGGCTGGGATAAAGCTATAAATGGCCACCTGGGGTTTGCACATTCCTGCCAGCCGGCTGTTGAGAATGCGGAACACCACGAGCAACAGGACGCCCGGCAATATTCCCCGGATCATCGGTACACTCTTGGCAAATTCACTTCCGAAAATGAGAGGGATCAGGTAAGGGACCACCAGATAAACTATTCCACCGAAAAAGATACTGATAAGAAAAGAAACCCGCATGATTGAGGCCACCGTACGGTTCGATGCCTGTTCATCGGTTGCAGCTGCACTGCGCGTGAGCACGATCGTCTCAATGGCGTAAGGAACATGCCACAGTTGTTCGGCAATTTGGACGGCCAGCGAGTAAAGTCCTATCTGTTCAAGGGTAGAATATTTTTTTAAAAGGAGGATATCCACCCTGTAATTCAGCTGCATAATGAAAATCGACAAGGCAAAAACAATTCCCAGGCGTACCATGCTTTTCATGATTCGTTCATGATACTTCCATGTGATGTTGTAAGATTTTCTGATGAAGACAAACACAAAAAAAAACATGCAGATATTTCCGAGAAAAAGTGCTATAAATGCACCCCTGACAGATAACCTGAGAACCCAGACAAAAAAAATGACAAATATCAGGTTCAGGATGGTAGGCCCCGCATTCAGGATGTTTGCACGCAGAATCTCATGTTTCCCAAGAAATATTCCGCCGGCAAATACATTGCAAAGAACAAAGGGAACTGCGATCATGATAAGTGTCAGGATAATTGGATCTGCGTTCCTTGATTCAGAAAAAAGGAAGATCAGTCCGGTGATCAGGATGCTGAGCAAACTGGTGATCAGAAGTAAAATAAAAACGGCAGAAACAATACTGTTTTCCGGCAATTTCTTTGCCGCGAGATGGTACATGGTGGCCCGTCGGATCCCTAATTGGGTAAATCCGATGACAAGTAACGGCACAACAATAATTGAGGAATAGAGACCATACCCCGCTGCTCCCAGGATCCGCGAAAGAATTATTCCAATCAGCAAACTGCATGCAGTTACAGCTAAATTGCTGCCAAAAACACTCATGATATCCTGGAAATAACTTCTTTGCGCCACTGCTTTGCCGTATAACTAAATTGATTAATTTCGTACAAAAATAGTGAAACCGTCCATACTTATCCGATATCAAATTTCACTCTATATCAATAATTACAGTCGGATTTATTAATTTCGCTATTTCGCTATTTCGCTATTTCGCTATTTCGCTATATAATTATGCACATCCCATTCAACAAACCTGAATATTCCTGGAAGGGATACCTGGCTTTGATCGATGCTGCAAGGTCTGGAACACTCGCCGGCAATGGAAAATATACAAAAATGTGCCACTCATGGTTTGAAACCAGGTTTGGATTTAAAAAATCCCTGCTGACCACTTCCTGCACAGATGCCCTTGAAATGGCCGCCCTTTTAACGGATATACAACCCGGAGATGAGGTCATTGTCCCTTCCTTCACATTTATGTCTACCGCTAATGCCTTTCTGCTTCGTCATGCGAAAGTTGTTTTCGCCGATGCATCAGCGGATATTCCAAACATTGATCCATCCGGCATCGAAGCATTGATAACCCCTAGAACAAAGGCGTTGGCAGTGGTTCATTACAGTGGGATTGCCTGCGATATGGACAGGATCATGCAGATCGCACAAAAATATCATCTTAAGGTCATCGAAGATTCAGCACACGCGATCGATTCATATTATAAAGGAAAACCGCTTGGTTCCATAGGCCATTTCGGAGCATTTTCCTTTCATGAAACAAAAAATATTTTTTCCGGTGAAGGAGGATTACTTTCTGTCAATGACGAACAGTATGTCAGGCGTGCCGAAATAATATGGGAAAAAGGAACCAACCGTGCAGCTTTTCACCGTGGTGAAGTGGATAAATACACCTGGGTTGATATCGGGTCTTCCTTTCTGCCTTCTGATGCCATTGCTGCTTTTCTTTATCCCCAGCTTCAAAGTTTCGTCCAGATCCAGAACCGAAGAAAAAAAATCTGGTGGGGCTATTATAATCAGTTAAAATCGCTGGAAGAAAAGGGATATGTTAAACGCCCGGTTATCCCCGATTATGCCACTGTTAATGGCAATATGTTCTATCTTTTGGTTAGTGATACCGCAATGAGGGATGCCCTTATTGACCACTTGAAAAAGAATGGAATACAAGCTGTGTTCCACTATTTTCCTTTGCAATCCAGTCCTTATTTCCGTGATAAACACGATGGAAGACCTTTGCCAAATACACAGAATTTTTCTGACTGTATCATCCGGTTACCTTTTTACAATAGCCTGAAAACACGACAAATCCGGTTTATTACAGATAAAATTTCCGGTTATTTCCAAGGCAGAAAGTTATAGGCACGCGTTATAAACGCGCGCCAGCTAAGGCAGAAAGTTATAGGCACGCGTTATAAACGCGCGCCAGCTAAGGCAGAAAGTTATAGG
>CAIYUC010000095.1 GCA_903929315.1 uncultured Bacteroidales bacterium | reverse complement strand
GCCTCTGAGGTAATAAAATCATTTCGAATTTTTAATCGAAATTTCAGAACAGGAATCCGATTTAATTCCCACATTCATAACCTGAATACTGAATTTTAAAATGATCCCAATTTAATACTAAGCCCAAATGTTATAAGGGGTTGAAGCTTGGTTTCATTATAATAATACACCCCATTTCATGATTACCCTGTTGGGATTAATGAACAATGAAAAATGAACAATGAACCACAAATAACTATGAATAACTATGAATTACCATAATAACCATAATAACCATAATAACAAATGTCTACCTCCTGATCCTTGCTATAATTTTGGAATTTTCCAGCTCCCGGATCGCATCCGCTGCAATCCACTTAGCACTCCTGGAAGGCTGTTCTTTTATACGGTAAGCTGTTTTCAGCGCTTCTTTGTGAAGGAATCGGCTTCTTTTCCCTATCTGTCGTAAGGCCCAGTTTACGGCTTTTTTCACAAAATTCCTGTCATCACCTGATTCCTGTTCTATGACCGGAAGGAAATTCAGAAATTCATTATCGGGAATTTTTTTTGCATGAACGGCAAGGGCAGCCATTAACGCAAAGGCAGCCCGCTTGACAAACTCCTCCGCTGCTGAGCTCCATTCAATAGCTTTCCGGAAGGCAAAGGGGGTTTGATCGAATAAATTACCACAGGTCTGATCACAGATATCCCATGAATCAAAATCCCGGACCCAATCCTCCATTTGTTTTTCGGTAACCTCCTTCGGGTTATCAATGAAAGCTGCCAGGAAACGGGCTTCATGGTACCCGGTCACCCATAATTCCAGTGCCAGTGAATGATTTTTACCGATTTTTTTTACTATAGCCCGGATGTCAGGTAGTTTAATGCCGAATGCATGATCTGTTTTAATCCCATAACGTGACATACCTGACAGGTATTCCGGCTTGGCGGCTTGTCGAAGCAAATTAAGGACAACAGTAAGTTCCATTTAGTTACATTCTCACCCCGTCAGGGATTATTAAAACGTCTTTGTGACCATTGTTTCAAATATTGTGGTCTTTGTGGTTAATTCATAAAAAACTTAACCACAATGAACACCAAGAAGGCACAAAGCACACAAAGAAAAAAAAGTTTCAATTGATATACTTTTTAGTCAGCCCCGTGGGGAGTGAGGCAGGTTAAATGCCATGATTAATCCAGAATGTAATTCCAACCGTGCGGATCGGGTTCTTCCCCCTGTTGGATCCTTTTTAATTTTTCATACAGCTTAAGAGAAACCGGACCTACTTTACCATCCTTGCAGTAGGAATAGACTTTCCCTGATAAACGGTCTACAATTTCCCGGATGGGTGAAATGACAGCAGCAGTTCCACAAGCTCCTGCTTCATCGAATTCTTCCAGTTCTTCCACCGGTACGTGCCGGCGTTCCACTTTCATCCCCATTTCTTCTGCGAGGACCCGCAAAGACATGTTTGTAATAGACGGAAGGACGGACACAGAGTCAGGCGTAATATAGGAATTTCCCTTTATTCCAAAGAAGTTTGCCGGGCCTGCTTCATCAATGTATTTCTTCTCTCTTGCATCCAGGAAGATAACCGATGCAAAGCCTTCTGCGCGGGCACGTTCACCTGCCCTGAGACTGGCTGCATAATTACCCCCTACTTTTATATTTCCTGTACCAAGAGGTGCAGCACGGTCATAATCTCTGACGATCTGCATCCTTACCGGGTTAAATCCTTCCCTGAAATAAGGACCGACAGGACCGGCAAACACCATAAAAAGATACTCTTTTGCAGGCCTCACCCCCACTTGTGCGCCCGAACCGATCAGGATCGGACGAATATAAAGCGAGGCGCCTGTTCCATAGGGAGGTACAAATTTCTTATTCAGGGTGACCACCCTGATAACAGCTTTGCAAAATGTTTCTATGGGAATTTCCGGCATAATAAGGCCCCGGGCCGAACTGTTCAGACGCTTTGCATTTTCATCCATGCGAAAAATACGAACCTTGCCGTCCTTTCCCATGAATGCTTTCAAACCTTCGAAAGCCTGTTGTCCGTAATGAATACTGGTAGCTGCCATATGAAGCTCAATGTATTCCGAAGTTGATTCTTCCAATTCACCCCAGTTCCCTTCCTTGTTATAGCAACGGATGTTATAGTCTGTCTTGAAATAACCGAATGGTAAGCATTTCCAATCAATAGTGTCCATATATAAGATTTTTAAGTTGAGTGCGTTTCCGGCAAAAGACATGGTAAAAATAGAAATTTTATTTAACTTGCCTACCTAAATCCGGTGGAAATATTTCTTAACAATTGTACGGCCATTTTGTCAGTAACCCGGAAATGGCATCTCATTTGATCATCCGGAGCAGAACGTTAAATTCAAGATCCCATAACTATGCAAAAAGGTAAAATCAATGTACAGACGGAAAACATTTTTCCCATCATCAAAAAGTTTCTCTATTCAGATCATGAAATTTTTCTCAGAGAGCTTATTTCCAATGCCATAGATGCTTCACAGAAGCTGAAGACCCTTGCTGCACTTGGTAAATATAACGGCGATATAAGTGATCTTACCATTGAAGTCTCAATCGATAAAAAAAAGAAGATACTTTGTGTTAAAGATAAAGGGATCGGGATGACATCCGAAGAGGTGGATAAATATATCAACCAGATTGCATTCTCCAGCGCTGAGGAATTTATCAAGAAATTCAAGACAAAATCAGAAGCTGAAATGAATGCCTTGATCGGGCATTTCGGTTTGGGTTTTTATTCCTCCTTTATGGTAGCCGATAAAGTGGAAATATTTTCCAAGACCTATAAAAAAGGAGGAGAAACAAAAGCTGTTCGGTGGGAATGTGACGGAAGCCCTGAATACATGATGGAAGAAGGCGATAAAAAAGACCGCGGAACTGAAGTTATCGTCCATCTTTCTGAAGAATCAAAGGAATTCTTAGAAGAACACCGTGTCCTGGAGTTATTGAAAAAATATTGTAAATTCCTGCCTGTTCCGATCCGGTTCGGGACCGAAAAAAAATGGGAAAAGGTCGAAGGAGAGAAAGACGAAAAAGGAAATGATAAGGAGATAGAGGTTGAAAAACCCAGGATCATCAATAATACGGATCCTTTATGGAAGCGTAAACCGGCAAAGTTGACAGATGAAGATTACAAGAACTTTTACCATGAATTGTATCCCTTTACTTTTGAAGAACCTCTTTTCCATATTCATCTGAACGTGGATTATCCATTCAATCTGACCGGGATCCTTTATTTCCCGAAAGTTAAAAAAGCATTCGAAATCCAGAAAGATAAGATCCAGCTTTACTGCAACCAGGTTTTCGTAACCGATTCGGTAGAAGGGATCGTCCCTGATTTCCTCACATTGTTGCATGGAGTCCTCGATTCACCCGATATTCCGCTCAATGTATCGAGAAGCTTCCTGCAAAGCGATTTCAATGTCAGGAAGATATCCAATCATATTACAAAAAAAGTAGCAGATAAGCTGGAGGAGATATTCAAGGAAAACCGAAAGGATCTTGAATCGAAATGGGATGATGTCAAGGTCTTTATAGAGTATGGGATCATCTCTGAACCAAATTTCTACGACAGGGCAAAAAAATTCTGTCTTTTAAAGAATACGGAAGGCAAATATTTCACTTTCGGGGAATATGAAAAGCTGATCAAACCCGCCCAGCAGGATAAAGATGGAAACCTGATTTACCTTTATACAACCAATGTGCATGAACAATTCAGTTTCATTGAGTCGGTAAAAGAAAGAGGGTATGATGTGCTGCAACTGGATGGTGTCATTGACGCCCATTTTATCAATGTCCTGGAACAAAAATTTGAAAAATCCCATTTTACACGCGTGGATGCAGATACCATCGACAAACTGATCAAAAAAGAAGAACCCTTACCCTCCCGGCTTGATGAGGAACAAAAGAAGATATTACAGGAACTGATCGAAAAACAGGTGGATAAAAACAAATTCACTGTCGTCTTCGAAACCCAGAGCGAGAAAGATTTACCTTTCATGATCACACAGCCGGAATTCATGCGACGAATGAAAGATATGTCAATGCTTGGTGGAGGTATGTCGTATATGGGTGAACTCCCTGAACACTTTAGCCTGGTTGTCAATTCAAACAGCCTTGTGATCAGCCGTATTCTGCTTGAAACTGACCCTCCGAAACAGGAAAGATCGTTGAAGCAACTGATCGACCTTGCAATGCTTGCTCAGAATATGCTCAAAGGCAAGGAACTGAATGACTTTATTAAAAGAAGCATTGATATGGTTAAGGAATAACTTTATAATTACGAATTAAACATAGTTTACTTTTTATTAATTTAGCAAACTCTTAACATTAATTAATTTTATTATGAAACTATCTAAGGGCTGGATCGTAGCGATCGTTATCGTTATCATTCTATTATTATTGGTTTCCTGGGGAACCGGGATCTATAACAAATTGGTAACTAAGGAAGAAACGGTGAATCAGCAATGGGCGAATGTCGAGAATGTATACCAGCGCCGCGCTGATCTTATCCCGAATCTGGTAGCAACCGTTAAAGGAGTTGCAAATTTTGAAAAATCCACACTTACTGCGGTAATTGAAGCCCGCGCAAAGGCTACCTCCGTCAGTATCAACCCTAAAAACCTGGATGAAGCATCACTGCAACGTTTCCAGCAAGCACAGGACGGGTTGAGCAGTTCCCTGGCGAGACTGATGGTGGTTGTTGAAAGGTATCCCGAATTAAAGGCTACCCAGAATTTCGCGGAATTGCAAGCTCAGCTTGAAGGAACCGAAAACCGCATTACCGTTGAAAGAATGAAATTCAATGAGGTTGCCCAGGCATATAACGCATATTTAAGACAGTTCCCTGCGGTAATTTTTGCAGGAATATATGGATTCCAGAAAAAGGCTTATTTCCTGGCAGAGAAAGGGGCAGAAAAAGCGCCGCCAGTTAAATTTGACTAGAATTCACTTTCTTCTTCTTTTGAAATGATGGCACTATGAGTATTACAGCTAAGGAATTCTTCAAACCGGAAGAACAGGAAGATATCAAACAGGCTATTATTGCAGCCGAACTGGAAACATCCGGGGAAATACGCGTTCATATTGAGAACATTTGCAAAGGCGAAGTTCTCGACAGGGCCGCAACTGTATTTCATCATTTAAAGATGACCCGGACACATTTAAGGAACGGGGTTCTGATCTACCTGGCAATCAAACACAGAAAATTCGCTATCATTGGGGACAAAGGGATCCACCGTGTGGTACCTGAAAACTTCTGGGATGACATTAAGGAAGGAATGCTGACCTTTTTCCGGAAGGAAGAGTTCACAGAAGGTTTATGCTATGCTATCAGGGCAGCAGGTGAACAACTGAAAAAATATTTCCCCCGGAAACCGGACGATACCGATGAACTTCCGGATGATATTTCCTTTGGAAAAGATTAAGTTGGAATTTAGTTTTGAATATTGAGTCCGCTAAAATGAATAAGTACAAAAAATTATTTCTTCTTCTGATTTTCGTTTCCCGGATTTTCCCGCTTTTGGCCCAGGTTATTCCGGAACGGCCCGTGCCACCCAGGTTGGTCAATGATTTTGCGAATATTCTCAGTGCGGATGAAGTAAACCGGCTGGAAAACAAATTGGTTGTATTCAATGATTCTACCTCCACACAGATCGCTATAATAATTGTCAAATCCCTTAACGGGTATGACAAGAATGATCTTGCCCAACGTATAGGAGAAAAATGGGGTGTTGGCCGGAAAGGGAAAAATAACGGAGTTGTCATTCTGGTTAAGCCAAAATATGGCCAGGAAAAAGGTGATGCTTGTATACAGACCGGTTATGGATTGGAAGGTGTCCTCCCGGATATCACCTGCAAGCGAATTGTTGATAATGAAATGATACCAGCATTCCGGGATAACAATTACTATAAGGGACTTGATAAAGGTATATCTACAATAATTTCCATCACAAAGGGTGAGTACACTGCAGATCAATATAATAAAAGAACAAATCCCAATCCTTATGGAATGCTTGTTCCGATCATTATCCTCTTCGTTGTCATTTTCCTGATCAGGAGCAGCCGGGGAGGGACACATTCCGTGGGGAAACATCTGCCTTTCTGGACTGCTCTTTGGTTACTTGGATCAATGGGAAGTGGAGGCGGCAGGGGAAACTGGGGTAATTTCAGCTCAGGGGGAGGCAGCTTCGGAGGAGGCGGTGGTTTTGGCGGTTTTGGCGGTGGCAGCTTTGGTGGTGGTGGTGCTGGCGGAAGCTGGTAATCAATGAAGAATGAAGAATTCAGAATTCCTATATTCTGAATTTTATATGAATAAATCCTTGAATTTATGTTCGAGCATATTGACCCTGCTGTAGTAGATTGGTCCAGAGCGCAATTTGCATTGACTGCCATTTATCATTGGTTGTTCGTGCCCCTCACCCTCGGTCTTGGATTTATCGTTGCCATAATGGAAACGATCTATGTTAAAACGGGGGATCCGGAATGGAAAAAGATCACGAAGTTCTGGATGACCCTGTTCGGAATAAATTTTGCCATCGGTATCGCTACGGGGATCATTCTCGAATTTGAGTTTGGTACAAACTGGTCAAATTATTCCTGGTTTGTGGGCGATATTTTCGGAGCTCCTCTTGCCATTGAAGGGATCATGGCTTTTTTCCTTGAGTCGACATTTATTGCTGTCATGTTCTTCGGCTGGAATAAAGTAGGGAAACGATCCCATCTGGCAGCTACATGGCTTACCGGTATCGGTGCAAACCTGTCGGCATTATGGATCCTTGTTGCCAATGCCTGGATGCAATTTCCAGCAGGCATGAAATTCAACCCTGATACAGCGAGGAATGAAATGCAGAATTTCTGGGATGTGTTGTTTTCACCGGTTGCTATCCATAAATTCCTGCACACGGTTTCATCCGGTTACATTACGGCTTCAATTGTTGTAATTGGCATCAGCGCCTGGTTTATTTTGAAGAAAAGGGAATTGATCTTTGCTAAACGGAGTATTCTTATTGCTGCTGTTTTTGGCCTTATCACCTCTGTTTTCCTGGCTGTGACCGGCGACAGTTCAGCTTATACGGTAGCTCAAAAACAGCCAATGAAACTGGCGGCAATGGAGAATCTGTACCAGGGAGAAAAAGGAAAAGGGTTAGTCATTTTCGGGATACATAACCCCTCCAAGAAACTGAATGATGGTAAAGAAGGGTTTCTTTTCAAGGTTGAAATACCAAAACTGCTTTCCCTCCTTAGCTATCGTAACCCAGATGCATTCATTCCGGGAGTAGAAGATCTGATAAAAGGAGGTTTTAAACCGGAGTTTGAGAACACTCCAACAGAAGAAAAGGAACAGGCATTCTCCGCAGAGCAAAAGATATACAGGGGCAAAACAGCGATCGCTGCACTTGCTGAATACAGGAATGCAAAAAAAATAGGTGATACGCTGGCTGTAACCGAAGCTGAAAAGGTGTTTAGAGCAAATTTCCGGTATTTCGGGTATGGATATCTCAATTCTCCTGAAAGCCTGATACCGAATGTTCCTCTCACCTTTTACAGTTTCCGTTTGATGGTTGGGCTGGGTTTTTATTTTATAGTATTTTTTATCCTGATGCTGTATTTTCTGTTAAACGAGAAACTGGTAAACAGGCGATGGTTGCTATGGTTATCGATCTGGACGATTCCGTTGGTTTACCTGGCGTCGCAAGCCGGGTGGGTAGTCGCCGAAGTTGGCCGTCAACCATGGGTTATACAGGATCTGCTTCCTACAGTAGCCGCTGTTTCCATGATCGACGCTACTTCCATACAGATAACATTCTGGTTGTTTGCTCTGATTTTCACGGTATTACTGGTAGCCAATATCATGATCATGGCACGGCAAATTAAATCAGGGCCAAATGATGGAGGAACCCGGTGATGTTTGAAACTTTATCTTTAAGCAGTCTGCAGGATTATTGGTGGATCATCATCTCCCTTTTGGCAAGTATCCTGGTTTTCCTGATGTTCGTCCAGGGGGGACAGACTTTAATTTACACCCTTGGGAAAACGGAAATGGAACGGAAGATCCTTATAAACTCCCTCGGAAGAAAATGGGAATTCACATTTACGACCCTGGTCACTTTCGGCGGCGCTTTTTTTGCTTCATTTCCTTTATTTTATTCAACCAGTTTCGGAGGCGCCTATTGGGTCTGGATGGCTATCTTGTTCTGTTTTATCATCCAGGCTGTATCGTATGAATACCGTTCAAAACCAGGAAACTTCCTTGGACACCGGACCTATGAAATTTTCCTGTTAATCAACGGAATAGCAGGAACATTCCTAATCGGTGCAGCCGTTTCCACTTTTTTCACCGGTTCTGAATTTTCCGTCAATAAAATCAATATAACCCATTTAATTAACCCTGTAATTTCCCGGTGGGAAGGACCTGCACATGGATTGGAGGCGGTACTTAACCTGCAGAATGTAGCTTTAGGGCTGGCAGTATTTACACTTTCCAGGGTTCTGGGGATACTTTATTTCATGAACACTGTCAATAATGCCAATATCCTGTTACAGTCAAAGAAGCATTTGCTTATAAATGCTATTCCATTTCTTATCTTTTTCCTTTTTTACGTTGTAGTGCTTCTGTTATCATCAGGATTTGCAACAGACCCGGTTACCGGAATTGTCATTATGGAGAAATATAAATATCTCCATAATTTCATTCAGATGCCGTTTGTTCTGATCCTGTTCCTCATTGGGGTTATTCTTGTTTTGCTGGGAATCAGCGTACCTCTGATAAAAGCCGGTAAATACGGCTCAAAAGGAATATGGTTTACCGGCATCGGGACCATTTTAACGGTTTTTTCATTATTCCTAATTGCAGGATTCAATAATACGGCTTACTATCCGTCCACATTCGATCTTCAAAGTTCATTGACCATCAGGAATAGTTCATCCAGTCATTATACGCTGACCGCGATGAGTTATGTTTCGCTGCTTGTACCCTTTGTAATTGCTTACATCTGGTATGCATGGCGATCCATCAACAACAAGAAAATTGATGCACAGGAGATGGAGACGGAAGGGCACACATACTAATATTAATCTTGAATTTTAGAATGTTGATTTACAATTGATAATAAAAATAACATGCACTGGTTACCAATTCTCTGGCTTATCACATGGCCGGTATTGATTTATGTCTCATACAGGATCATTTTGGCTGTATTAAAAAAGTATGATCCTGTATTCAGAAAAGAAAGTTAAGTGGATTCTCGATGCTGGATGCTGGATTCTCGATGTGTGTGTGGGAATTCGGTAGTTATTCAATTGTTATTCAGTAGTTATTCGATAGTTATTCGGTAGTTATTCGGTAGTTATCCTCTTTGGCTTTCTTTGTTTTCCCTGTGTAATCTCTGTGTAATTCTTCCTTGGGAATGGGAATTAATGGATTATAACTCCAAGCAGATGACCAATGCCATAAGTTATCGAAGCAGCAACGAGGCCGAATACTACTTGTCTGAGTCCCGAAAAGATCAACCTTTTACCAGTAAAAAGTGAAACCAGACTACCTAAAAGAAACAACCCGAATATGCTGAACCCTAAACTTATCAGAATAGGTTGATGACTCCTGAAAACAAGGAAAGGAATCAGCGGGATAATGGCTCCGACAGCAAACAGGATAAAAGAGGTCAGGGCAGCTTCCCATGCGGATCCTCCGGGTTCATTGCTGTCTAAGCCCAATTCTTCCCTTACAAGAGTTTCAACAGCAGTGTCCTTGTTCTCAAAAACCTTATGTGCCATTTCTTCCGCTTTTGATTTTTCAAGACCTTTTGACTGATATATCAACGACAACTCCATCAGTTCTTCTTCCGGTGAATTTTCCAATTCTGTTATCTCGATATCCATCTGGTTCCTGTTTAACTCACTTGAACTTTTCACAGACAACCACTCCCCCATCGCCATTGAAATTGCCCCTGCCAGTAATCCCGCGAAACCTGCAAGAACGATTGCTTTATTCCCGGCTGCTGCTCCTGCAATTCCCATAATAAGGCTCATGTTCGTAACCAACCCGTCGGTCGCGCCAAGAATCGCTGCCCGCAAGGCATTTCCACCGACCGATTTATGCCTGCTTTCTATTTTAGCGAGAATTCCTCCTTTAATACCCTTTGAAGAGGTATAGAGATTATTCAATATTTTGTAATGATTCAACTCGTTGCCTGAAACTGCTTCTCCTTTTTCTGTTTTAAGATCAATGGCCGATTTTGCCAGGGATTTTTCCATATTATAAAGATCCGATACGATCAGACTCCATCCGAATATCCTGGCGAAAAAAACCTGCAATCGTGCAACATGGGAAGGTGGAGGTAGTAAAGCTGTTTTTTCGGTAACCTGAATACCCCTGAGCATTTTCCGAGCATGGCCTGCTTCAATCTCCGACATGCTGGAATAAATACCGGATAATGAACTATCAGTAAGGTTTTCGCTAAGTATGCGGTAGAGGAATGCAGCGTCAACTTCCGTCTGCAACTGTTCTTTTTGTTTGTTTTTCATCGATAAAAATGATTGATCTCAATTCTTTCTCATGATAAAAGTAAAAAAAAAACTCACATCCGCCGAAACTAAAAAGAGAAACAGCCGGATGTGAGCATCCCATTAAAAAATAATTCAAAAACTGTTACATTCCCGGAATTTTAATCATTGACGATTACCCAATGGAGTTCACCTGTCACCCCCGCTTTTTTCATAATATCAAGAAGGCCGGGGTCCTGAAGCATCTTTTTAAATCCCGAAGGATCTTTGGTTTCCCATACAAAGTATGCATCATTGGGATCATCTGCTTTACTTCCTACTTTTAACAGGTTTAAACCTGATGCTTTCTGTCTTGTGACATCGGAATCAAAAAATGTTTTCCATTTTTTGAAATCGGCAACCTTGTGATTTGCTATAATAAATGCCATGGTTTTAAATTTTTAATATTATTAAGAAAATTTTTATTTGTCAACGCAAAGATACGTTAATTTAGTCTTAATAATATTAATTATAAATAATTTTTTTATACATTCGGCAATGACAACTCTGCGAATGACGAATCCGGGAATGACGCCTGCCTGCCGGCCAGGCAGGCGTGAATTTCATCTGGCATCCGGCATCTGTTTTCGCGTCTCGCGTCACGATTCTCTTGTCACGTGTTACGCGTCACGCATCTTAACCTTGAACTATCAATTAAATTCTAACTGACTGAGACAGAAAACAGGGCTGATAGTCCATAATTACATGCCGGTATTGCTCACCTTGACCTGAATATCCGCGATTAAGCTGCTGAAATCAAACAGTGAACAGGATATACTGCATGGTCGTTTTGTCTGAAATATTATCAGTATTAAAATTACCCGTTTGTAGTATCTTTGTAAAAAAAAGCCATGGCAGTATTGGTAAAAATAAATGAAAAAAAACAGTTGGGCCGTCAATATCTCAAACTATTGAAGATGTCACCGGATATTGCAGAAATCATAGGTAAAGTAAACCCTGAGAATAAAACGACTATCAAGGCGATTCAGGACGCAAAAAAAGACCGGGGACAAACCTTTAAAAGTACCAAAGCGCTTTTAGCCGAATTAAACAGCTAAAATGTTCGATGTTTTTATTACCGGTCAATTTAAAAAAGATTACAAAAAGGTTTGCCGCAGGGCAGGATTTTCAGATGAAGATTTTGAAAAGGTAGTAAACTTGCTGCGTATGCGTGAAAAATTACCAGCCGAATACAAGGATCATCCCTTGAAAGGAAATTATAAAGATTGCAGGGAACTTCATATACTCTTTGATCTTCTCATTATTTATATAGTAGATGAACCTGCAAAAAAAATCCGACTTGTACGGTTCGGGTCACACTCCGAATTACAAGTGGGTTAAATTTGGGGGACAGGATTACCTGATACAGTATCCTGATTCAGTTTCATCAATTTTTTTAGGTTAATGATTTTTTTAGTTTACAACCGGGAGAGTCAATATCCGGGCCGGTTTGATAACTCGTAACGTATTACGCGTTACACGTCACGATTCTTTTGTCACGCGTCACGCATCTTAACCTTGAACTATCAATTAAATTCTAACTGACTGAGGTAGAAAACCACGGCAGATAGTCCATAATTGCAGGTTTTGATCAGATTATTTCAGACTATTTCGGGGTGTCGGATCCTGGAATGACGAATCCTGGAATGACGAATGACGAATAAAATGTCAGAAATTGGCGAATTTCGAAAATAAGTTATTTTTCTTTTTCCGCCCGCACGTCCGCAATCGAAAGTAGAGGATCTTCCCCAGGAAGCCGCAAATTTGCCAAAGGAAAACATTCCTGAAGAAAGAACATATACTTTACTGGAATCAACTTCAACTTATCCAACCAATATATGAAGCCTTAAATGGTTCCGGAAGGATCATATTGCAAATGGAACGGTCTGGTGATATCAAAGACAAGAAGTCCGGTCTGATCATTGCCGGTAACACTGATATTGGAAAATCCAAACGTGAGATCGGGCCTATTCCATCAGATGCCATGTGGTTTGTAGTGAAATGCGATCCGGATATCAATTTGCATTACCGTGCAGCAAAACTCAAAGAGCTGGGCTTGCATGACATCAGGAATCATAAGGATCAGGGAAGGATTCATGAGCTGGAAGCAAACGGAGAACTGGATGTCATTCGTGTTGGTGACCGGGTGTTTTTTAATCACATCAATTTCATCCCTGTCAAGATTGTCGTGGGATTCCAGGAGAATTATATTGCACATCACTACGATATCCTCGGAGTGATCAAATCATTTCCAAGAAATCGGTTAGAAGTACCACAGCCTGCACTTGAGTTGGTGAAGTAGTTCTATTGGAGATAATATCGTTCTTTATACTTGCTTATTTCTGTGTAAATCTTAATCCAGGTCTTTCCCGAAAGTCCCGGATTTTCAATATTAAGGGTTAAATTAAATTGAAAAAGAGGGTCATTCAACCCTCTTTTTTTTAAGGTAAAAAGTTTAATACGGTAGCAAAGTTTATCTCATTACCACCATTTTCTTCGTGTCTGTTATTTTTCCGTTTACTTCTAAGGAATACAGGTAAATGCCAAGATTTAACGAGTAGGCATCAACCGTTATCTTTTGAGGCCTTTTAGAAAGATCTGATAATTGAATGCGGTCGCAAATCCTTCCTGTAAGGTCTGTAATCTTAACTGAAGCCTGGCTACAGTTGGGGGCGAGTTTATACCAGATGTCTGTCGATGTAGAAAATGGATTTGGGTTATTTTGCATTAATTTATTCATTTTAAGTTCTGCCATTGGATCTGGTAATGGTTTTGATTTATGTCCCAAAGGCAAGAGAGCAATAAGTGAATCCCTGTAAATGTGATGACGAATTGCCGATTTGGGTTTATATTGAGGCAGTTTGCCAATATAAGAGGATTTGGTACTATCATTTGACATTAACAGGTAAACCTCTCCAAGGTCTATTATAGCACAAATACTGTCGGGTTCAGACGGTGGATTTAAGATCCTGTTCTCGTACCAATTGATTGCCTGAGACCAGTTTTCCATCTGTACATCACAGCGATTAGCAAGGAAATCGGCAATTGCGGATAGTGCTGTGTCAGCTTGGGTTGAGTCATTGGTTAGATAGTATTGCTTTAAAGAAGCATAATCGTTATCAGCATACTTCTCAAGATCGAATAATTCCCTCAAAGCTGCCTGTGAGAATCTTGATTCCGGATATTCTTCGACCAATGAAAGGAAAAGACTTTTTGCTCCGCTATAATTTCCTGCTGAAAACATGCTATCAGCTGTTAGATACATGTTTTCGTCAATGGTGATGTTAATATTGGGATTATCATTGTCACATAATGGGAGACCTGTGCTATATTTGCCCGAATTTGTACATAATTGATCTGGAATAATATTATCTTTCCAGCAATTATATTCTACATGCAGTGTTGGATTGTCATTAGGATCATTATCATTCGTGATTAAACAATCACTAAAATGACTGTCATCATAGATTTCATTTAGATGCACATAGATAGGGAAGCTTTTATCGGCAGCATAGATTTCTTCGTAATCATTATCATGGATCCATTGGTAAACAGACTGGGTGCCTAATAATTTTGAATTGCTAGAATTAATTGATTTTACGCCTTTGCCATTACTGTGAATCAGGTTGTCTTTTGCCAAACAGTTTGTATTATAAATCACTAAGCCTTCATCGCAGTTTGTAATGGTGTTTTCAAGAACATTCTGATTTCCTGAAGTGCCCTGTCCGCTGTAATACAAGCCAATTCCAAAATGGTTTGAGGCACTATTTGTGAAGGTGTTATCTTGGATCAAGTATTTGTCATAATAGCTGAGGCTTAAAAGATCAGCATCAACGGCTCCATTAAATGAGTTATGATCGGTTACATTAGCAGTGAAATTGGCATCTGGAAGAGTTGTATTTGCGAGTATTAATGAAGTATTCTTGAAAGTAGAGTTTGAAACCGAAATATTTCCTCGATAAGACTCAATCGCAATCCCATTATCACTACAATCAGAAAAGGACGAGTTTTCAATTGTCAGATCATGAAGGGCATAATTGTGAAATCCTGCATGGTTAAACTTAACGTTTGAAAGAGTCAAGCTTGACGAAATGTAATTAGTATTCATAAGGTACAGACCACCGAAAATCAACGAGTATCTGTCTTTCTTAAATGTCGAATTCGTTAAGTTTCCAATGGTTCCTGATATGGAAATATGACTTGCACTGTCTCCGGCAAACCACATCCCGTTTCCTGGTGTTAAAGTTGAGCCCGGCTTTATGTCTAATGTTGCAGTGTCATTGATAAAAAACATTTTAGCAGTATCCTTAATGGTTGCATTATCAAAAAGCAACGTGACATTATTCTCTACCTGCAGTGGACCGCCCACAACGTAACTTCTGTTTTCACAGGTGTCAAAATCGCTAATTTTACCAGTCAGTCCCTTTAGACTTTGGAGATCCTCTTTAAAACAAATATTTTTGGAGTGTTGAGGATTTTCAGGAGTTGCTGGATGATGATCTTTATCAAGGCAGTGGAAACCATACATGGACCAGGAATCATAATTGTTTGTAAAATTGTAAGCTTCTTCCATTGTTACTACACCATCACCATTGGAATCAGGATTTATATTAGGGTGAGATTCACAGGTATCCGAAAAACAGGTTGAATAAGGAAAAATTGGATAATTAACCGGATCATAGACAGGAAATCCGATTTTCCATGGCTTATAACCCTTTATATCTGGGAAATATCCTCTTATAGCAGCTGTAAAATAAAAAGTGAATTCTCCATATTCCATTGTTGAAATATTATATTCATAATTTGCATCGGCTTCTTTCTCAACTGATGTATAAACGGAACGATTTTTGCATTTAACATTATAAGTAGTGTAATCTTTTAGCCAATTAACAAACCCACCTGAATTGCATTGTTGCATCAGAAAGATCATTTGTCCACAATTTATACTGTCAGTCCAATCAGCTAATACGCTATCATAAAGATACTCAACGTCTGTCGGGCTACCACCTTTGACTGGCAGCCAAAGTGATGAATGGGAGTCATGATGATTCGGGATATTTACAACGCTTCCATGACTATTAGTATAAATAAATAGCTGATCATCAGGTTGAAGTTCTGGGATTCGAAGATCCGTTTCATTACCGGCAAGACAACGAAATGTGTGACGAATAGTATCAAGATAAGCAGCATAATCAATATCATATGACTGATCACCTCCATCCAAATCAGGTCCTCTGGCGCCTTGCTTTGTGTAATAATGAACAAATATTTTTGCACAGTCGTAATGATAAACTTCTTCCAAAGTCGAATATAAGGCAGAAACGTCATTCCAAAACTTTGCAGTACCATGAGAAGGTCTTAAACTATCATCAAGACCAACAATTAGTACGGCATATAAATGCGGGTTCGTCGACGAAGGTAAATCCATGAAAGAAGCTGGCTGGTTATATTGACCTTCACAAGGTATTCTTGGAAAAGGATGGGGAACCTGTTCATAATGATCAAATAAACTATCCGGATATATAGATTTATCTCTTATGACTGTGTCGGAACCCGATTCCGCATCTACAAAAATATAACGACAAGGATGGGTCCAACCAGTATAAGGATGATCGTCGACAAAGAAAACCCAGTTTGAATTGTAAGGACATCTGATTGATCCTCCATATGCCAGATATAAAGGAGTATCAATTGAAATAGCATTAAACGATGCATAAACCTTAAGATTTCCAATATCGCCTGCCAAGATATTGTTAAGAACAAGATCAATTGCTAAATCTCTTGGAAATTGTGCTTTAAGACTTGTTACAAAAAATGTTGCAACAAATAGAAAAAAAGTTTTAGTTTTGCCATAAGAAATTCTCCTTTTGATTAGGTTTTTATTAACTTGATTGACTGGCAGATTTTACCGTTTACCTTCAGGTAAGCAACGAAGGCGCCGGGCTTGCATGGCATCCCACCGTTGTCAAGCCCGCGCCATTTTATAAAATGTGAACCTCCGGCCAGTTTTTGATTGATTAGACATGTGATAAACTTACCCTGAAGG
>CAIYUC010000094.1 GCA_903929315.1 uncultured Bacteroidales bacterium | reverse complement strand
GAAACCGCAAGAGAGATGCAACCGCTGCCTAAATTACACAGGACATTGTTAATGGCCGGGTTAACGCTTAAAACATCGGGTCGCGTAATGGTAATGCCGCTGCTGACAGTAGTACATGAATTGTTATCTGTTACTGAAACTATATATGTGGCAGCCGACAGATTTGAAAGATTCTGTGTAGTGGCACCCGTGTTCCAATGATACGTATAGGCACCTGTACCACCCGAAACAGCAATGTTTATTGCACCGTCGGTACGCGAAAAGCAGGAAACATTTGTAACACTCGGAGTAACTGTGATTGCTCCGGGTGCTGTTATTGGGTAACTGGCTGAAACGGTACATGAATTTGCATCGGTAACCGTCACAGTGTATGTTGTTCCTGCAGCGAGGTTGTTATCGCAACTGTTGCTTCCAAAATTGCTCCAGTTATAGGTATAAGGGGTTCCACTTCCTCCGCTTGGAGTGATACAAATGGAGCCGTTACTACCATTATAGCAGGTAACATTGGTAACAGAAGATGCGAGGATGATCGATTGCGCGGGCTGTGTTATTGTCCAACTATTGGAACCAGTACAGGCACTATTATCAGTAGCGACAACAGTATAAGTACCGGCGGGAACATTTACCAGATTCTGTGTTGTCCTTCCACCATAACTCCAAAGGAATGTAAAATTCCCGGAATAGCCGGCTTCGGAGGGAGAGGTAGTAATGGATCCATTACTGGCTCCATTGCATGAAATATTTGTTGGTGTACCAGGTACTACGACCTGACCAAGAATGTTCGGAACGTAACCTTCACCTCCAAAATTATGATCATCCCACTGAAAGGATACAGATATTTGATTGTTTGCATTGGTACCGACGACATATTCGTAACCCGGATCACCCGGAATAATTATCGGGCTCTTCCAATCACCCCCGCGAGCCGGTCTGCCGCCTGAAGGATAAGTGTCACCTAAATTGTGATAAACATACCAACCAACTTGTGCAGGATCAAACATATCATGAATCACACCATTTTGAACATAATACCATGCTACCTTAAGATTTGCGTTTTGCTTGGCAATGGTGGAATCGCAATAGTTGGGCGGTACTGGAATTGCGCATAAGAATAGCTGAATCTGAGTCCCATAGCATTGTACACCCATTGGACTCCAGCCATCTCCTTTGACGTTATACGATAACGCCAACATGAAGAAGATTAAAGCAGGCAGCTTTAATAACTTCAAAAAATTCATTTTCTTGTAAAATGTTTTCATAATTTTTAGATTGGTTTGAACTATTTTCATTTAGAAAAAATTAATTTGAACGTATATTTGGAAGATATTTCTCCAATTGAAAAGAACAATAAAAATAAAAAATTTCTATGGTGGTGGTTCCAGTTTTATGTACACTTTTTTTGTTTTCATGATGAGTCATTTTTAATTTATTTTCGTAATTTCTTCTGTATGTAACACTTGGATAGGCTAATGTTACATTACAACCATAACACTAATAAAAGTTAAAACTTTAATGATAAGAAATAAACATTACCATTACAGAAATTCGCGTCGAAAATACTACTTTTTACTCCGGATTGCAAGATTATTTTTATTTAAAACAACTAAATTAGAGTTTTATATTGCATTATGACCATTATCTCGTATTTTTGCAGATTGATAATTTTTTTTGCTTTTAGTTATAGAAAAATTATATTTGTAATTCAAAATAATCTTTGATCAGAGTTGGCTGTTATTAAAGTCGTAACTTTTCAACCTGTATAATACATTGATTATCAAATAAAGAAATTTACCACAAAGAACACAATGAAAAATCACGGAGAACACAAAGCGTTGTTCCTCAGTGTAATAACTGGTGTCTTACACTTTGTGCCCATAGTGCATACTTCGTGTCCTTAGTGGTTAAAATATTAAAATTCAATTGATTAATTATTTCTGTAAGAGGGTGAATAGTTACTTAAAGTCAAATCTCCTATTACCTTTATATTTAGGTATGAAAATCAATATCCATTTTAATTGTAACCTTAATATTTCAGAATACAGATGGAAACAACAAAGGAGCGTATCAAAATTATGATTGCTGAAGATCAAGGGCTGTTCCGCCATGCCCTTGCTTCACTATTGAAACGGGTAGAAGGTTTTGAAGTCATTGGTTTGGCGGGAAACGGAATGGAAGTATTAAAACAACTGGAGACAGCCAGACCTGATATCATTTTGATGGATATTAAGATGCCGCAAATGAACGGCATTGAAGCAACCAGGAAAATCAATGAGAAAATGCCCTGGATAAAAATAATCGGGTTATCGATGTACGATCACCCGACATTCATTAAAGAGATGCTCAGGAATGGAGCCAAAGGATTCTTATCAAAAGATTGCACATTTGAAGAGCTTCGGGAAGCAATCCAAACGGTCTTCGCAGGAGGAACCTACCTGTGTAAAAATGCCGCAAAAGTCGTTATCAATGAATTTTCAAGTAATTCAACGATTTCCGAAATTACGGGTATTCAATCGCTGACCTCCCGTGAAATAGAGATCATCCGATTACTGGCCGAAGGAAATATTACCAAAGAAATAGCCACCAAGCTATTTATCAGTGAGAAAACAGTCGACAGGCACAAGACCAACATCCTGAAAAAAATGAAGCTGAAGAATACGCCCCAGCTTATAAAAGTAGCTGTCGATCAAGGTATTATCCTCTCTTAAGACGTTTCATTTGACCCAACTTCTCAATCTGTGGTAAAAAAGCAAATAAGTAAAAAACAACCGGCAAAAAAATTGGTTGTTAAAAACCCTGTTATTTTACGTAAACTATTTCTATGGGTCGGTCTTATCATTTTCATAACATTCATTGCATTTTCGCCCGGATTATGGAATGAACTGGTAAGCTGGGATGATTTCAATTATATCAGGGATAACCCTGTGATAAAATCGCTCGCCTGGGATAATATCCTCTATATTTTCAATTATAAGACCTTTATCATGGGTAATTACCATCCATTGACCATCCTGAGTTATGCCTTTGAATATAAAATTGCCGGGGTAACTCCATTTCTTTACCACCTTGATAACATATTGCTTCATATTTTTAATGTAGCTCTTTTTGCATGGTTTATGTGGTTGCTGACTAAAAAGTTTTATGCAACGGTTATTGCTGCTGCATTATTCGCTATTCATCCCATGCGGGTTGAATCGGTCATTTGGGCAGCCGAACGTAAGGATGTTTTATATACCTTATTCTATCTTCTTGCGTTGATCTCTTATATTTTTTATCTGACAAAACCGGATCACAGAAAACGGAATTATTCTTATGCACTAATCCTGTTTCTTTTTTCCATCCTGAGTAAAGGACAGGCGGTGGTTCTTCCTCTTACATTCATTCTTGCTGACTATTGGTATCAGAAAAAGATCACCCTTAAATCCTTGTATGATAAGATCCCGTTTTTCATCTTATCTGTTATATTCGGGATAATTTCTATTTTCGCCCAGTCTTCGTCCCTGACTTCACAACGGTTGATTTCTCATTCATTATTTGAACGATTCCTGTTTGCAGGTTATAATATACCTGCTTATTTATATAAATTGATCTTCCCGTATAACCTGGCATGCTTTTATGGCTATCCCCCGTCCAGCCAGATGTATAAGATATTCACCGGGGCCCTTATTGCAATCATCCTCCTGACCTTTGTATTTATCCGTTTCAGGAAGAACAGGACCATCCTTTTCGGGACTTTGTTTTTTCTTTTCACCATATTCATTGTCATTCAACTGATGCCAATCGGAAATGCAATTATAGCCGATCGCTATACCTATATACCTTATATAGGTTTATTCTTTATCATTGGCATGCTGGCAGAAAAAATTTTCCTGAATAAATCAAAAAAAATATCTCTCGCCGGATACCTTATTATTATTCAGCTGGTAGTTTTCGTTATATTCACTTTTTTCCAGTCACAAACATGGAAAAACTCGGAAACATTATTTCTTCATGTGATAAAGATAAATCCGGAAGAAGGAATAGCATATAATAACCTTGCGGTCCAGTACCTGGATGAAAAGAAATATGACTCAGCTATCGATGCCCTGCAAAAAGCTTTGAAATACCGGGAGGCTTCTCCTGAGTTTTACCGCTCCTACCACAACCTGGGAAAGGCTTACAGTGAAACAGGTAAACAGGCAATAGCGATCCAATATTACGATTCGGCCATCAGCATAGTGCCGGCATATTCCGATGCTATCTTCGGCCGTGGACTTACCTATACGGATATGGGGAAATACGATAACGCCATTGCTGATTTTACCACCATTCTTACCAGGATCAACCCCCGGGATGCCGAATCCTATTATAGCCGGGCCATTGTTTACAACAAGAAAAACCTCCCCGACAGCGCGATAGCTGATTATACAAAAGCGATTGAGGTGAAACCGGATTACGGGGGAGCCTATACAAACCGTGGTAATGTATACTTTAACCATGGGAATAATGATGAGGCAATTGCCAATTATATCCAGGCACTGAGATTCAACCCCGGAGACGGGGCTGTTTACTTAAACCGTTCATTTGCCTATTTCAGGAAAAATAACTATACTTCCGCACTGGAAGACGCAGGAAAAGCGATGGCATTAAAAATTGCTGTCAGCCCGGCTTATATCAATGATTTGAAATCACGGATCTCATTAGAACGGCAAGTAAGATGAACCCTGTATCCAATCCCCCGTTTATGAATAATAGAAAACCTCAAATTAAAAGAAAAAACCAGGAACCTATTGCACAGAAGGTAAAACCATCACTCAACATAAAAGAAAACTCCCCTCGTTGGAAATACTGGATTCCGGGATTAATTATATTCATTACTTTCATTGCATTCATTCCTTCGCTGAAGAATGATCTTTTAAAAACATGGGATGACCAGGCATATGTCACCAATAATGACCTGGTGAAAAGTATCTCCTTCGACAATATCAAAAGGATCTTTAAAGAAGATAAAGGCCTTTATGCCAATTATCATCCGCTAACCATTGTTTCCCTTGCAGTGAATTATCATTTCTCGAAGCTTAACAGCCTGGGTTATCATCTTACGAATCTTTTCCTGCACCTGTCAAACACTCTGCTGGTGTTCGTCTTTATCTATTATCTCACGGGAAAACGACTGGAAATAGCGGCAATCGTTTCGTTATTTTTCGGTTTACATCCCATGCATGTGGAATCTGTAGCCTGGATCTCGGAAAGAAAGGACGTATTGTACACATTCTTTTTTCTTTCCTCATTGATTGCTTACCAGTTTTTCCTTACTAAAAAGAATCTTATCCTTTATTTTCTGTCATTGCTGCTTTTCCTTTTTTCCCTTTTATCAAAAGCAATGGCTGCAAGTCTCCCGTTGGTGCTTATTCTTCTTGATTATCTGGCGAAAAGAAAATGGAGTTTACGGATCGTGATTGAAAAACTCCCATTTTTCCTGTTCGCTATTATCCTGGGTATTGTTGCTGTGAAGATCCAATCTCAGAGCGGAGCTATCACCAATATGACATTTCCCATGAGTAACCGGATCCTGCATGTGTTTTATGGTTTTGTGATGTATATTGTGAAGATTATAGTCCCGTCCGGTCTTTCTGCGTTTTATCCATATCCTTATCCCTTAGTGAATTCCACCTGGGTTTTGGATAAAATTCCCGTAGTGTTCTTTTTCACTTTTGTAATGGGTTTACTTATCCTTGTTTTCCTGGTGATCCAGGCGTTCAGATCCGGCAAATATTCAGGTATGATTGTTTTCGGTGTTCTTTTTTATGCAGTGACGTTAGCTATGGTCCTGCAATTCATCCGGGTCGGAAGGGCGATCATGGCTGACCGGTATTCCTATATTCCATCGATCGGAATATTTCTTATGGCCGGTTACCTGTTATTTCAGCTTTACCGGAACCCAAAATTTAAGGTAATTGCGATTGTCACATTCCTTATATATAGCGGCCTGTTATTTTATATGACTTTTGAACGAAACAAAGTATGGAGAAATGATGAAACACTTTGGACCGATGTTATCCATGAGTATCCGGACGATAGTCGTGTCACGCTTGCTATAAATAACCGGGCTAATTATTATTATGAAAAAGAAAAAATCAATGAAGCTTTAAAAGATTACCAAACGGTAGCTGCATATAACCCCGGGGATGATGGTGTTCTCGGGAAAATCGGAAAGATCTATGGTCAAAAATTAAATGACCTGGATAATGCCATTTTGTTTTTTCAGAAAGCTTATAAGATAAACCCGGCCAACATCGAAGTCTTACGGGACCTGGGTACCGTTTACGGTATGAAAGGCGATCCCCGAAGATCCCTGGAGTATTCATTAAAAGGACTGGAACTTAAAGCCGATGACGCCTTGCAGCTTCTTAACGCCGGCATCAGCTATAAAAATATAGGAGAAGGTGAGAAAGGGGATGATTATATTGCTAAAGCGCACAAGATCGATCCTACGTTAAAACCTTAAGGTATCATGCGTTTTTTTATTTTCACCATGCAATCCATCATACCCATAAGACTGCCTTACGATCATTCTTAATGATGATTTAATATGATAAAAGCCATGGATAACAAGAGACCTCCCGTTAGGAAAGTAAATAAGGGTAAAGCACAAACAGAGGATCGGAAAATCCTGAAGCATAAAGCTAAAATGCAAGTGATGACAATTGGAAACCGGAACCAAATGCTTATCGAAAGGTACTTATTCCCCGGCATCATCTTTGTTTTCGCCTTCATACTTTATAGCAATACATTAAACTATTTCTATGCCCTTGATGATGATATGGTTTCCCGCAACAATGTTTTCGTTCAGGAAGGTTTTAAAGGAATTCTGAAAATTTTTTCCAAAGGCTTTCTTTATGGATTCAATGGTGCAAATGATCAATCATACCGGCCCTTATCACTTTTGTCATTTGCTATTGAAGTAGGATTATGGGGGGAAAATCCGAAAGTTCATCATTTTTTTAATGTATTTTATTATGGCATAGACTGTATCCTTTTGTTTTTCTTATTGAAACGGATATTCAGAAAGCAATCAGCGATCCTTCCTTTAATAATTACGCTCCTGTTTGTTGCTCATCCAATACACACAGAGGATGTTGCAAATTTTAAAAGTCGTGATGAGGTGCTTGTTCTTGGCTTTTTACTTGGAGCATTAATAAAAGTGTTTAATTATCAGGATAACAGGAAAGTATCTCACCTTGTATCGAGTGTTCTATTGTTTTTCATGGCTTTGCTCACAAAAGAACAAGCGATCACTTTCATTGTCATTATCCCGCTTTTTTTATTCTTCTTCAGCAATGTATCCGTTAAAAGACTTATTCTGATTGTCGTTCCTTTTGCTGTTGCTACCGGTATATATATGGCCATGCGGGGTGCAATACTCGATAACATTACGTTCAGCGGGAAAATGACCATTCTTAATAATGGTCTTGCAGCAGCCACTAACTCATCGGACCAGCTTGCAACGGCCATTCTCATTCTCGGGAAATATCTTCTGTTATTGATTTTCCCCCATCCCTTAAGCTGGGATTATTCCTATCCACAAATTCCCATTGTTAAATTCACCAATCCCTGGGTTATCCTGACGATCCTGATTTATGCAGCATTGTCTGTATATGCCATTTTGAGACTCATTGCAAAAGATATTTTCAGTTTCTCATTTATATTTTTCATCATTACAATTTCGGTTGTATCAAATATTTTTATTCTTATAGGCTCTACACTTGGGGAGAGATTTCTGCTAACACCCTCAATCGCCTTTTGCATAAGTATCGTTTTTTTGCTGGGAAAGATCACAAAAGTTAATTTTTCCACCATTACCTTCAGGAAAGCAATTCCGTTTCTTACCCTTATTTCTGTATTATTAATTTTATATTCACTCAAGACGATTATTCGAAATGGGGACTGGAAGAATAACCTGACGTTGTTTGAAGCGGGTGTTAAAGCGTCTCCCAATAGTTCAAGGGCCCATGCCTCACTTGCCTTTGAATATCAACAGGCTGCTCAATCTTCTCCTGATCAATATACAAAACAATTATATATTGAAAAAGCACATAAAGCTTTTACAAAAAGCTTAGAGATTTATCCTGAAAACAGCTATGCATCGTATAATCTTGGAGTTTTGGAATATGAAGAGGGGAACTTATCAGAAGCCGAAAAGTTATATCAAAAGACGTTAAATGTGGACCCGGTGGATATAAATGCGTTAACTAACCTGAGTGTGATATTATTCCAGCGAGGTGAGTATGACCAGGCACTAAAATATTTTTGTAAAATGGATTCACTAAGACCAAATAATCCGGATATAAAAGTAAGTATCGGAGCCGTATATCAAAGAAAAGGAAATTACGAGAAAGCAATTGCCTATGATGAACAGGCAATTAGTTTGAATTCCAATAATATTAATTTGTACAATAATTTGATTGCCATATACATGCATCTCGGAAATCAGGAAAAAGTTAAATGGTATACGGAGCAAAAAAAGTTACATGGTCTATAGGAACTTGTTATCTGACCAAAATGAATCAAACTTGTTATGATTTTATTACAATGAGATGTTCAAGTGGGGAAGGGTACTCAGAGTTTATTTTCCCTGTTCCATTAATTTATATGTAATTTCCAGGTTCTTTCGCACCTGCAAATCTTTCGGGTCAAGTTCTGCAGCTTTTTTCAGGGCCTGTATTGCCTTGTCGTATTCTCTTTTAATTCCGTATATAACACCAAGGTCTTTATAAGGTCCGGCATCTTCGGGCAAAAGAACTGCCGAACGCTTGAAAAAATATTCCGCAGTATCTATGTTACCTTTAAACTGGCCATACAATTGCCCGAGAATATAATTCAGGTTACCATTGTCAGGATTTACTTTCAACAGTTCGCCACAAACGCCGATCTTATAATCGGTTTCTTTTGCGTTATCAATATTGGCTAAAACAGATAGCGTGTTATTATAGGCAGTTTCATTGTATCCGTCAAGGTTAATAACTTTCAGGTAGAGATCAATAGCACCTTTATAATCTTTCTGGTAAAGGGCGTAAACATTTCCCATCAGTAACAAACAATTTTTATTCCCCGGGTAGATCTGAATAGCTTTATTAAGGTACACGAGAGACATTCTGAAATCCTTGTTCTTTAAGGTTGTATCCTGCTCATTCCGGGCTTTCTCCATGTACTTACCACCTGCCGAAGTATTACATTTGGTGCTGTTCACAGAAGTTTTTACATCGGTTGTGAAAAGTGTAAAATCGTCCTGCCAGACTTTGTTACGCGCAATAGTTTTAACCGTATAGAGCGATAAAATCAGGATGAGGACAGCCGCCGTAACATATTGATATAATAAAGCATTCTTCAGTAATTTGGGTAACAGGAAGGCAAAAAACCAGGCCACAATCAGGACAAATCCTATCGAGGGCATATAAATAAACCGTTCATTCATAAAAGTTCCGACTGTGAAAATAATATTCGAAACAATGAATAATGTTATCAGGTAAAACAGGATCCCGTATGAAATCAGGTGTTTTTTTCTGTAGAATCCAAAGGCAAGGCAGATCAGCCCGATATAGATCACCAGAGGGAACAAGGCTCTTATATCCGTCATTCCGACCAATGGCACCTGGTATGGGTTGTAATCATTGGTTAGCGGACTCGGAAAAAATAAAAGTTTAATGTAAAGACCGAGGGTATATAAGATGGTTCCATATCTCTGGCTTGTTGTAGCATCGAGAAAAGGGTTATTGAGAAGTTCCCGGGGTAGATCTGATGAATTCATGTATCCGAGCGCAAGGAAACGGATATAAAGAAAAATGAAGGCTGCTATCAGTATTGGAATTAACGTCAGTAAGTTTCTTTGTAATGGAACCGTTGTGAAAAAATAGAGGGTTAAGGGAATAATGGCCAGAAACATGATGGTATTCTCCTTGGATAGTAACCCCAGGAAAAAGCTAAAAGCTCCAAGGAGAAGGTAAAAAAAATTCTTTTTTTCGAGGTAGAGAATGATCAGCCACACGGTTAAAAGGGAGAACATAAGGGCAAAGATCTCATCCCGCCCTTTGATATTTGTCACTACCTCGGTATGGACGGGATGTGCAATAAAGAGCAGGGTCGCTATAAACGGTATCCCCAGGTGCCAATTTTTATTCTTATTCTTTGGAGGCTTGATCAGTTTCGAAAGAATGATAAATAAAAGAATTCCGGTGATTGCATAGAAGAGTACGTTGAGAAAATGACTGAATCCCGGCTTGAAATCCTTCAAAACCCCGTATTCAATGGCAAAAGTTGCTATAGAAAGAGGTCTGTAACGACCCCCGGCTACCAATTTCTTTTGTTTCCCGAAGAATCCCGTAAATGAATCATAACTGAATATTTCCTTGATTCCGCTGAACCCTTTTTTGGTAAACGCATTGCCATTAATAACGATAAGATCATCAAGAGCATAATCATTTGTAAAAGTATTTGCATACAGGATAAATGTAAATGCTACGATGATCAGTAAAGGCATATATTTAGCGAAAGGAATCTTATTCTGCATAAAAAAGATTTTATGGATAATTTATTTGCCGGTGGTTCTCATCCCGGCCAGTTTTTGTTGATAAAACGCCACCTTTTCCTTGTCACCAATAGTTTCATAAGTCCTGATCAATTCATCATAAACAGGGAGATAATCCGGTTTGAGCTGGAGACATTTAAGCAGAAATTCGATACTTTTACCAGGCTGGTTCATTAGTCTGTATGTTATGCCCAGATTGAAAGCCGCTTCGACATTTACGGGATCTGTTTGGAGTTCCTGGTTGAAAATGTCAACCGATTGTTTATAATCTCCCTTAATGGCATAAGCTTTTCCAAGTAATATAAGGGCATTCAGGTTCTTCGGGTTAATTGCAACACATTGCCCAAGATATCTGATGGCTTCATCGAAATTTCCCAGGTTACCGTAAGCATCTCCCAATAAAAGACATGCAGATTCATTCTCAGGATTAAACTGATAGGCCTTCCTGAGATAGGGGAGAGCGTCATTGTAACGCTGCATCTTATAATAGACGATCCCGAGGTTAAAATAACCTTTCTGGTAAGTGCTGTCAATTTTGATGACTTTTTTGTAACATAGGATAGCCGAATCCATCCTGTTGAGATTCTGATAAACAATTCCCAGGTTATTCAATGCATCCTGGTAAGGAGGATAGATTTTTATGGCTTTGTTAAGTTCGGATAAAGCGTGCAGGAGAATTTCCTGTTTTTTCTCTCCGGAAGTTTCTTTCAAGGAAGATGCATCCAGTTCACTCCCCAGGTTATAATGTGCTCTTGAACTGTTGGATGAATGTTCAACATCTGCGGAATAAAGGGTAAGATTATTTTTCCAGTCAAAATTCCTGCTGATTGTTTTGACGGAATAGAAAATAAGAATAACCAGCAAGATCAATGCATAGATCTTATTTTTTGCCAGGAGGGACAGGATCTTTTGATCCCTGGGATCTTTTTTCACCAGTTTATAGAGAAGAAATCCTGTAACAAGAGAAAAACCGAATGAAGGTGTAAATACAAATCGTTCGGCAAAAGTGGCGCCGATATAGATTAAAATATTGGCGACAGTGGCGATGGTTAAAAAATAGAACAGGATCCCGAATGAAATTATTCTTTGTTTTTTATAACTGATGATGGCATAAAAGAAAAGTGCTAATATGACCCCCAGTGAGATCACCGATTTGAGACTTATAGCAGGTATGGCAGGTATCTGGTTAAAAGAATAATCATGTGTCAAAGGCAGAGGTAAGATCAGTTTAAGGATGTAAAGGATTTGCAGGTAAAAGCCTGTTGCCAGCCTGGAAAAGAAGTCATTTGTCGAGAGAACAGAATTATTGAATGCCGAAAAGATCCCCTTATCAACAGGATTCGTCATGGAATGGATGACATGGGTCCTCCAGGAAAACCAGGAAATGGTGATCATAAGCAGAACCATGGATATCGTCACTAAGGTTGCCCGTGAGGATTTGGTAAAAAAGAGAATCATCACCGGGATGATAAAGAGGAACATGACCGAACTCTCTTTGGATAATAATGCCAGCAGGTAAGTAACTAATCCATAGAACAAAAAGCGCATTTTATTCACTTTGATAAATTCCAGGATATAAAAGGAGGCCATAATGGCAAGAAGGAATGCGAGGAGATCATCTCTCCCTTTGATATTGGCCACCACTTCGGTATGTACAGGATGTGCTATGTAAAGGCATGCAACCGACAGGGGCAGCAAAACCGAATTCCCCGGCAATAACCGTTTGGCCAGCAAAAAAATAAATAACCCTGCCAAGGCGTAAAGGAGCATATTGATGAAATGCCTGACATGTGGATTTAATCCGATCACAGAATATTCAATGGCATACGTCAATATTGGGAGAGGTCTATAGAGACCGTCATTGAAATTATGTAATCCGTTAAAAAAGTTAGTGGTCAGGATTTTGGGTATATCGTGAAGACCGGCATGCACATAAGTATTGTCAACGACGACGCAATAATCATCGAGACAATATTCATTCGGAATGGTATTGCAATAAAGAATAATTGCAAGTATGACCGGGATGAGTGCGAAAGGAAATGCATTCCTGGTTTTTTTATTTATAGGAGCTGTTCCCCGTGGCACGGGAGATTTTTGATAAACCTTTTTTACTTTTTTTCCTTGTTGCATTTTTCCCGCTTTTTACTTAATAGCCGGAGATGCCGGGATATTTGCCTTCACTCTCCAGTCTTTCAGGAGACCCTGATCCATCGAAACCCCCAGCATTTGTGCCTGTGATCCTTGATAATAAGCATTGACCCAATCGTTTTTCATGGAATACAGTATTGCGCATAAATAATGTGCCAATCCATAATCTTTATCGATAGCGATCGCTTTTTGTGTATACACCATGGAGCTGTCATAAACCCCTTTTTTATAAAAAGCAACGCCCATGTTATAGTTGCCGTCCTTATTGTTTGGTGAGTATTTTAAGAACTCCCTGAAATCCGCTATTCCCAGATCGTATTTCGCAAACCGGTCGGTGTAAAGAATACCGCGATCCAGGTAAGTGTCATAACTTTTCGGATTCTTCTGTATGGCTTTGCTGAAATCGGCTAATGCCAGGTCATACATGGCCAATTTCCGGAAAGAGGTGGCACGGTTTATATATAGCTTAAAACTATTTGAATCGACTTTCAGTCCATCATTGCAATCCTTGATGGCTTTATCATATTGCTTGTAAGGATCCTGGTTATAGATATACCCCCTGTTGATGTATGCAGTGACCGACTTTGGATTCTTTGCCATCACATCTGTCCATAGAGAAACACTGTCTTTCCATACAGCGGCCCTGCTCAGGGTAAGGATAAAGAAAAGGAAGATCACAACAAATCCTGCAGATGTGACCATCCTTTTGCGGTTTGCATTCATTTTTTTCCTGACGGCTTCAAATCCAAAACCGGCAATGACAAACAACCCGATATATGGGATATAAGAATACCGTTCGGCAACAATAGCCTGACCCACCGGTAAAAATTGTAAAACGGGGAATATGGCAAAAAGGAAAAACAATATACCGAATGTAATATAGGATTGTTTCTTCCAGGTCAGGAATACTATCACAACGAGGAGAATGACGATTACAGGGGAAAGATAAACATAAAAAGGAACCTTCCCTGACCCGGTAAAAGGGTATTCATAGAAGCAGTTAAGATGGACAGGAATAACAAATTTAAAAAGATAAAACCAGATGCTGTAGAATCCATAGAACAGGCTGCTAAAACCGGTCAATCCGACAGCATTGATCGAATTATCGGCCTTTTGGGCAAAGATGGCGACAATGCCCCCTGCCAGCGCAAGAAGAAAAAAAGGAACTTTCTCAAGCAGGGTCCTGACCGTGAATTTTCCCGATAAATAATAATCGATCAGGAATAAGACCAACGGTAATGTCACGGCCTGAGCTTTCGAAAGAAGAGAAATAACAAAAAACAATAAAGAGAGCAGGAAATAACCAATTTTTTTTCTCTTACAATAATATATGTAAGAAATCAATGCCAGGAGATAATACAAGGTATATAAAAGATCCTTTCGCTCCGAAATCCATGCAACCGATTCAACATGCATCGGATGGATCGCGAACAATAGAGCCACAATCGAAGCGACCGTTGTGTTTTTGGTAAAAAGATGATAACAGAAGAAATAAACCAATACAGTGTTAACAAGGTGCAAAACCAGGTTATGGTAATGGTACCCATGCGGATTCATTTGAAACAGGTGATAATCAAAAGCAAAACTGAATAAGGTAACCGGATGATAATTTCCCATCCAGAAGGATGACCATATCTTTGAGAAGTTTTCAAATGTGATGGACTTTATAATATCATTGTTCATGTCATAAATAATATCATCCCAGTTCACGAAATCATTATTTAATGAAGGAATGAAAGCAATAATTGCAGTAACTACGATAATGACAAGGTACAGGTAGTGTAATCCTTGTTTGGGTTCCTTTATCTGTTTCTTTTTGGACATTGGAGCTTCCTGTTAAAAACGATCATCCTTTGACTTTTTGATTAAAGTATGGCTTTTCATGTTTTATTTTGTCTTTGACCGGGGTTGACTAAAAGGTATTATGGATGATACTTTTTCTTTCTTTGCGTGCTTTGTGCCTTCTTAGTGTTTATTGTGGTTCAGCGTTTTATGAATTAACCACAAAGGTCACAATGTGTTACACAAAGATCACAAAGACTTTTTAGTCAGCCCCTAATTCATATTACTTTAATTGCATTACAACTATGCATTTCTTTGAAGACGCTATTTCTTTAATGCAGGATTAAGCTGGTAGGCTCTGTCCAGGTATTTTTGCGCTTCCGTCATGTTTTTCAGGGATTTATAAGTAATCCCGATGTAATAATAGGCCTGGGCATAATCCGGCTTGAATTCAAGGCATTTCTTGAAATTCCTGATAGCCAGCTCATATTGTCCCAGGATGCCGTAAACACTTCCGAGATTAAAATAAGCATCATCGTAATTGGGATCAAGGGAGATCGCCTTTTGATAGAGTTCCAGCGCTTTCTGATATTGTCCCCGGTTGAAATAGATAATTCCCTGGTTGGCGTAACTTGTAGCATTAGTGGGATTTAATTTTATAGCTTCCTGATAATTTTTCAGCGATTCATCATTGTTTCCCAGGTGGAAATAGGCCAAACCGAGCTGTTCGTAACATTCAGGGTAATACGGATAGATCGATACAGCCGTTTTGAATTCCTGTAATGCCTTTCCCATCAAATCATTATAGGCTACCGGATCGGTTTGTTCTTTGGCTTTGTCACGAATTGTCAATCCCCAGTAATAATGCATATGAGTGCTGTTGGGAGATCGCCGGACATCAACGGAAAACAGCGTCCACTGGCTATCCCACTCGGAATTTCGTGAAATGGTTTTAATGGAATAAAAGGTCAGAATTAACATCACCAAAACCCAGGGCAATGCATTCCTGCCAAATAAATTTTTCAGGTCAGCATGGGAAGTATCTTCTGTTTTTATTTTAAAGAGCAGAAGGATCAGCCAACTTAAAAGAATACAAAAGCCCAGGGAGGGCAGAAATAAAAAACGTTCAGCAAAGGAAGAACCTATGAGGGTGAAGAGATTACTGTATATACTCATGGTCACGAGAAACAAGAGGATACCAAATACAGCCGGTGATTTTGATCGTATCTTCCAGATCAGAAAACCAATTCCGGATACATATGTGATGAAAGATAATATTGCCAGCGGGCTGGTCCATCCCACAATCGGTATCTGGTTGTAAGAATAATCGGAAACCAGTTGATAGGGGATCAGCAATAGTCCCAGGTACTTCCCAAGGATCATGATGGTAGTCGCCCATCTGGCAAAGATATCCGGAGCGGCAACAAGCAGATTATCCGGAACCGGCATAGAAGGCGACGGCTTGGCATAGGCGCCTAGGATGATATGCCGGACCAGGATATAAGCGATCGCCGGTAAAATAAAAGATGCAGAAGCGAGGAGATTTTTTTTCAGCCCGGCACGGGTGTAATACCATCCTATGAAAGGAAATAATACCAGAAAAGTGATGATCCCTTCTTTTGAAAAAAAACCGAGGAGATAAGCAAAAATGGCGCCAAACAAATATCCTATCTTTCCTTTGTTCAGGAATTCAAGGAACCAAAGGATGGTCAATAGAAGAAAAAAGACCGACATGATCTCGTCGCGACTTTTAATATTGGCTACTACTTCCGTATGCACCGGATGGGCCATCCAAAGGATACAGGCAAATAACGCCAGCAACGGGTGATACTTTTTAAATAATTTTCTCAGGACAATGAGCAACAGGGAACAGGAAAATGCATAGAAGATGACATTGATCAGGTGGCTGAGGGCCGGGGTGTTGGGTGAGAGCTGCCATTCAACCGCAAACATTACCATCGACAGGGGCCGGTACAGATCATCCGTAAGAAGGCTTACACCATAACGATAAGGAGTTTTCAAAATAAGTGGAATCCCGTCGATCCCTCTTTTTACGACCCAGTTGTCTTTAATAACTCCGGCATCATCCAATATATAACCATGCGGGATCGAATTGGCATACAGTAAAAAAGCCATGAGAAAAACGATCAATGCCCATAACCCGGTATTAAAGGGTTTCGCAATGACCGGTTTTGCAGTTCTGCTAACCTCAGCTTTTAACGGTGTCTTCCTGGGTTTTTGTTTATTCATTCAATATCGCCATTACTATACTTCTCCTTACCTGCGCCCGTTCATGATAATTACAGGGAAGGAAACAAAGCCATAAAAGTACAAAATCCATTATAACAATAATCGCAACTATTTACCCTCTTACAGAAATAATTAATCAATTGAATTTTAATATTTTAACCACTAAGGACACAAAGAATGCACGATGGGCACAAAGTGTCAGGCACGCGTTATTATTCTGAGGAACAACGCTTTGTGTTCTTTGTGATTTTTCATAGTGTTCTTTGTGGTAAATTTATTTAGTTGTTAATCAATGTGTTATATAGAGTGAATAGGTCCATCCTTTTTAATGATTACTTTAGTGCCCGGTTTGATCGCTCCGGCTCACATTAACAGTTATTAGAATGGCAGTTCAGAAACCAACTCCCGGGTCCTCGCATAAACCCATAAAAAAAAGAGGAAAGGAAACCAGGAAACCCTCATTAATTAAGGAGAAATTCAAAAAATATGATTTCATGTTTGCATTCCTGATCATTATTATCCTTGGGATCATTATTTATTCGAATTCATTCAAATGTGCGTTCCAGTTCGATGATTTTAATATCATTGTCAATAACATCAAGATCCGGAATTTAGCTGATATAAAAGCCTGGTGGAACTTATCTCCAACCCGACCGGTAGGTTTTTTCACCTTCGTACTCAATTATCATTTTGACGGGTACAACGTAACCTATTACCATCTCGTCAACCTTGTCATACACCTCTTCAACGCACTTCTTGTCTGGATGATGGTCATGCTCATTTTTTCGACACCGGTAATGAAAGAGCATAAATTATTTCAATACAGGAAATCAGTCGCCTTTTTCACAGCATTGCTCTTTGTTTCACACCCGCTCGCAACCCAATCCGTAACCTACATCGTTCAGCGGATGGCCTCCCTGGCTGCAATGTTCTACCTCTCTTCTCTTGTCCTTTATGTGAAAGGACGTCTTACGGAAAAAAAAAGCATCATCAGGTACCTGTTATTTTCGGGTGCGTTCATTTCTGCTATACTGGCCATGCTGACAAAGGAAAATGCATTCACACTTCCGTTTGCTATACTGCTTTTTGAACTGAGCTTTTTGCAGAAAAAATTCCCGCGTATAAACTTTCGTGATTACCGGGTCATTACCGGGATACTCGTCTTTGTTGCATTCACCTGCATTATTCCTCTGAAGGTCTCTTTCAGGGTTTTCAACCCGATCCCACCTTCGTTGTGTCATGTTCATACAGTTACGCCTTTTAATTATTTGCTGACACAATTCCGTGTTATAGTTACTTATATTCGGTTGCTTCTGGTCCCGGTGAACCAGACGGTGGATTATGATTACCCGCTTTCTGCAAGTCTTTTTGAGATAAAGACCCTCTTCAGCTTCTTGTTTCTACTTGCTATTTTAACGGGAGGAATAGTATTATATAGAAAGAACAGGATCCTTTCGTTCGGTATTTTCTGGTTTTTCCTGACTTTATCGGTTGAATCCAGTATAATCCCGATCAGCGATGTGATTTTCGAGCACAGGACCTACCTGCCCTCTTTCGGCTTCTTTCTTTTCCTGACCGGGTCGCTGTATCTCCTCATCCCGCGTAAAAATATCGCCTTCGCACCTGTCATTCTCCTGGCAATAATCATTATCAATTCATTCCTTGCCCATGAACGGAATAAGGTCTGGAAAGATGAGTTATCACTCTGGACAGATAATGTCAATCAAACTCCAAACAATTCGAGACCTTACACCAACCTCGGCAAAGCGAAAAGCCATGCGGGGGATATTACCGGCGGGCTGGAGGCCTATAACAAGGCCATCATTTGCAACCCCGGATATGCTGAAGCCTGGTTCAACCGGGGGATCTCTAAGGGAATCCAGAAAGATCACCTGGGGGCAATCGGGGATTATACAAAGTCGATATCGCTGGACTCAACTTCTGAATATACCTATGTCAACAGGGGAGGTGAAAAAACAAACTTAAATGATTATAAAGGCGCACTTGAAGATTTCCTGAAAGCGCTCAAAATAAGTCCGAATAACACCACGACGTTGTTCAATTGTGCCTTGTCATACCATAACCTGAATGATTTTCCTAACTCCATAAAATATTACTCACTGTCAATATCGAGTCAGCCCGGCTTTGTTGCTGCATACCTGAAAAGAGCTTCGGAATATGAGACGATACATGATCCGGATGCTGCATATAAGGATTATGCGAAAGCAATTTCACTGGAACCAGGCAACTTTCAATCCTATTATCAGCGCGGATTTCTTTATTATAAGACCGGTAAATTCGAGGAGTCCATTGCCGATTTTACCAGGGCCATAGAATTACAACCACCATTACCGGATGCATGTTATTACAGGGGAAAGGCGTTCATCCAGGTCGGGAAATACCGGGAAGCCATTTCGAGCTTTACCCAGGCCCTTACTGCGAATCCAAACTATTATGATGCTTGTTTTGACAGGGCGCTGACCGAATTCACGGTAGAGGATTTTCCCGGTGCAATCAATGATTTTACCTCGGCGATCCGCCTGAACCCGCAATCCGGATTTGCCTATTCCAACAGAGGTTCCGCAAAGTTTAAGAGCCATGACCCGAAGGGAGCCTGCCTCGATTGGAAGAAAGCAGCCGAAATGGGAATAGAGGATGCCAGGAAATACCTGGTTACATTGTGTAAATAACTAACTGAACAAGTTACTTCATCCGGGAGAAAACCAAATTATATATGTCACAGAACAAAGTAAAGAAATCTAAAAGGCCGATCAGGGTATCTCAATCATTCATAAAACCGAAATTGGAATTCCCGGTGAATTATTATGCCGGGATAGTCATTGCAGTTGTCGCATTTTTACTATATATGAATACAATCAAGTTGAGTTATGCTCTGGATGACACCGCTGCAATCACCGATAACAAATTTATTCAACAGGGAATCAGTGGAATCCCTGATTTGATGAAAACTGATTTCTGGCATTTTTCCGGGCCCGCATTGGGGTATTACAGACCCTTATCCCTCATCACCTTTGCGATTGAGTACCAGTTCTTCGGATTATCTCCTCATGTCAGTCACTTTGATAATGTCATGTTGTTTGCTTTAACAACATTTTTGTTGTTCCTGTTATTGAGCAGGTTATTCTCAGGTTATAACTTTATATTCCCTTTTTTGATCACTATCCTATTTGCTTTGCATCCGATACATACTGAGATTATTGCTAATATTAAAGGCCGGGATGAGATGCTGAGTTTTCTCAACACCATCCTGATGTTGATTTTTGTGATCCGCTTTTACGACAGTAAAAAAAGACTTTTCTTATGGTTGAGTCTTCTGTTCTTCTACCTTGCCTTGCTCTCCAAAGAAAGTGCAATGACGGGGATCATTCTGGTACCGCTCTTTCTGTATTATTCCGGAAACCTGAAAATCAAGGATCTGTTAAAAAAAACGTTCCCTTTTTTGTTTGTCATTGCATTCTTTTTAATCCAGAAAGCAATTCTGTATGAATCGGTGAATGTTGTAATTCAATCCGAAAATGTTAATTACCCGTATCATGATGAAATGGTAAGATCTTCCTCGGCATTCATGATGTTCCTGGTATTTCTTAAAATGCTGATCGTCCCTTATCCGTTAATGCATGACTATTCATATAACCAGCTGCCGGCTGTTCACTGGGACAATATCTGGGCGTTGCTTGGATTAGCAGGATTTTTAACAATATTTATCATCGGCTTATCGGGATTACGAAGGAAAACGATTACCGGGTTTGCGATCTGTTTATATTTTATTTTGATCAGCCCTGCTTTCGGATTTATTCTCTTGCGCGGAGGTACGTTTGCTGAACGTCTTCTCTTCTCTCCATCCCTTCCTTATTGCATTATCCTGACATTTGCCCTTGTGAAACTGACAAGAACCACTCTGACAAAAAAGATTTCTTTTGCATTTGGCTCCATCCGTTCCCTGCTATTTATTACACCAATATTCCTGGGTATCTTTATTTTATATTCTTTGGATACAATATCCCGGAACCCGGCATGGAAAGACTCTTTTACATTATTTGCAACCGATTTGAAGAAAGGACCTGATTGTTCCCTGATCCAATATCATTATGGTTGTGAGCTGATGAATCTTTATGTGAAAGAAAAAGACAAAGTAAAAAGAAATGAGTACCTGGATGAGGGTCTTGGTTCGATAAAAAAAGCAGTCAGAATATTCCCTCACTTTTCCGATGCGTATTACAGCATGGGAAATAATTATGAGTTCCAGGCCTATGACCACCAGAGTCATGCATTCCTGGATAGTGCAATCAACAGCTATAATATGGTAATTGAAATGGATTCAAAAGAGTACCGGGCATATCTCCGGTTAGGATATGTTTACCGGATGAACGGAAATAATGAAGCTGCTTCTTACAATTTTAATGCAGCTTACATGTTGAATCCGGATTGTACGGATGCAAAAACACAGTCAGAGCAGATTAAGAAAGCCACCGGGCTCGATGTCAGGGTGAAACCCCGGACCAGGCAATAGGCAGACGGGCGAACGGGCGGATCCCGATTTCGCTTCGCTCATCGGGACTTCGCTCGCTCATGCTCGCTACGCAGCGGACAAGCAAACAAAAACGATTACGAATTACGGACCAAAAAAATCTTCACCCCAATTCAAAGGATTATTGGTAATATATTTGGAGATTGTTAAAAATGATTTTTCATCCCGGATGATGTGATCATGAAATGATCGTTGCCATCCAAAATCCGTATATCCCGCCAAATGAATTTGTTTTGAAACGGTTGTTTTATATGCCCCCATTATTTCCGGCAATGGTTTTATTTTTTCCCGTCGTAACGTTAGGGACAGGTCGCGTAATTGTGGGGACAGGTCGCGTAATTGTGGGGACAGGTCGCGTAATTGTGGGGACAGGTCGCGACCTGTCCCTGCAATATCGTGACCGGGGGACGGGTCATGACCCGTCCCTACCACCATATCCCGATTGATTTCAATGACCCCATGAACATGGTTTGGCATCACCACAAATGCATGTAATATTACATAGGGATATTGTTTTGCCAACCATTTCCATTGTTTGTTGGCAATTTGGCCATATTCATTAGGGTTCATTATGCCATTGATAATTTTACCAAAACAACAAACTCTGTTGTGAACGCAGGACGTTACAAAAAATAATGCATCGCTGCTGTAATCGAATCCTTTTAACCTGTTGCGTTTACGCTCCTTGTCCATTCCTGCAATGTTTCAATATTTATTCATAAGACTGGCCATTTCCTTTTGGAAATGCATTGTCGAACTCTGCCTTGCAGTTTTGCCTACCCTGCCTACCGGCAGGAGAAGGATTTGCAGGTAGAGAATTTCTCTGGGGTTCATACCCATGATTAATCGGTCGGAAATGAAAAGGTGATACATGAAAGTGAAAAAATTTGATAAATCTCATTTATTGTTAACAGCGAACCAAACGATAGTGAGTATAGTCCCGGTAAATGGTAAGGATTACGAATTAAGCCTGCCTGCCGGTTTACCTGCCGCAGGTTTACCTGCCGAAGGCATGGCAGGCAGGTTTGCAACTTCGCAATGAAAGTCTTTATCGTTCCAGCACATCAAAATAAGATTTAGCCAAAAATTCGCAAAATTAATACCTTTGCAACAAATCTGAAAGGCATGTCCACCATTGTCATAAAACCAAAAACGAAGAAAGAACAAGATTTCCTTACCCGCCTTTTAAAAAAAATGAATATTGAAGCTAATGTAGTGGAAGAACCTGCGCCTAATTATGAAACACGAAAGGCGATGGAAGACGTTCATCAAAAAAAGGGCAAAAAGGTAAAAGATGCACAAGAGCTTTTTACCAAATTGGGAATCTGATGTTTCAACTTGTATTTACAGTCAGGTTCAGGAAAGATGTTAAACTTCTTCAAAAAAGAGGTTTTGACATGGACTTATTGAAAAATGCAATTATCCGTCTTGAATCTAACCCTGCACCAATTGCCTTAGCCCTGCGCCAAGCCTCGCAGCCGTAAATATGTTTGTATTCCCCGTCCGCTTGACCGCAGTCGGCAATCGTCAGTCGGCAGACGGGCGGACTACGAATTACGGAAAGATGCCGGATGCCTTTAGGGACGTTATCTTTGTAGAAATGATGGTATCCCATGTAAAATAAGCCACATAGTAGCGATATATTAAAGGGATTTATTCAGATTTTTGTGGTAGATTCCTGGGCAGATGCCAGATGCAGGATGCTCGAACTGGTGACTGGTGATCGGTGACTGGTGAAAAATTAACTGCCGACTGCCGACTGCCGACTGCCCCGATTGTCCCGATTGTCCCGCTCGTCACGAGTCCCGGCATCTGTCATAGCATTTCCTTATCAAAAAGGTAAAAAAACATAAAAAGATTTGGTTTTTTTATCAAAGTGAGTAATTTTGTTACTCGAAACATTATTTTTTTATTTGATTTGCGGATTCACGATCCCATCATTTCTGATGGCTCCGGTAGAAATGATCCCCGTGAATGAATAGAAATGTTTCCGTAATCGGGTCTGATAGGTCATATCGCAGGATGTGACTGACAGGGCGAAGCTGTGAGGACAAGCGGATCCCGATTTCGCTTCGCTCATCGGGACTTCGCTCGCTTACGCTCGCTACGCAGCGGACAACAAAAATTACGGATTACGGATTATCGATTATCGAGTATCGAGTATCGAGCATCGAGTATCGAGTATCGAGTATTAAGGTTTCACTTTTCTGGGATCTAAACTTTAATCTTTAGCTAAAAACTTACGAAATTAATAACTTTGCAACAAAAATTATTGGCATAACCACCATTGTCATAAAACCAAAAACGAAGGAAGAACAAGTTTTCCTTACTTTTGCAGTATGATCAAAGATGATATCATAACACAAATAAACCTTTCCTTGCAACATTTAAATGTAAGTAAGGTTATTTTGTTTGGTTCTTACGCGAAAGGGACTCAAACAGACGATAGCGACATTGATTTGCTGGTTGTTACCAATGACAATTTTGTTTTCGAATCATTTGCCCAAAAGATGGAAATCAAGATTAAAATTGCCAATGCCCTTAATTCTTTACGAAAATATGCTGATATCGATTTGATTGTGCATACAAAACCCATGTACGAAAAGTTCATCCAATTAAATAGCGGTTTTAAAAAGGAAATCCTTAGTTCAGGGGCTGTTATTTATGAAGCAAACAACTAAAGATTGGCTAACCCTTGCTGAAGATGACCTTATTGCAGCCAAAACGCTTGCACACGAAGACCGGCTTACCAATCTGGTATCTTTTCATTGTCAGCAATGCTTAGAAAAATGCTTCAAAGCTATGATTGAAGAACAGGATAAACCATCCATCAAATCACATGACCTCTTAAGGCTTCAGTTATATGCAAATATTCAGCTTTCCGGTTCAGAAACAAACATGCTTGGTATGATCAATGAGGTATACATTGATGCCCGTTATCCTGGAGATTTAGGACTTCTCCCTAATGGAAAACCAACAATTTCAGAAACAGTTGCATTCATTCAACTTTGTGATATCATATTTTCCCGGTTAAAGCTTCAATTAGATTATTAACCCTATTGTCCTGTAACCAAACCATCTAAACTATAGCCATCTTATACAATGCTTATAGAAAGCATATTGAAAGCATATTGAAAGCATATAAAACAATAATCTATTATCCTGTTATTCAATATTTTCACCAGAGTTGTACAACTCTCTGCAACTACCGGACAGGTATTTTAAGATATATTTTTGCAGAAAAAATAGTGAACTCTAAATCGTCAGCTGAATATTGAAAAACGTGATCTGGCAGCCAGATGCCTGAGGCTCGTGACAATTCTGAATTCTGATTACTGCATTCTGAATTACTGCATTCTGAATTACTGCATTCCTTCAACAATTAAGATTAACTATTAAATTTGCCACTGAATTTCATCCCAACTATTGAGTTAATCAGATTATTTAAGCTTGAGCCTACTCCAAAAAGTCATTTTATTAAATTTACCGCAAAGTCGCTAAGGCGCAAAGAACGCAAAATCAATGAATTATATTTTAGCGTCTTCGCGTCTTGGCGGTGAAAGAACTTTTTCGGAGGGGACTCACGCTTAGATTTTAAAAGCATATAATAATGAAAACAATTAAATATATCATCTTTAAGGAAGGTAAATACTATGTTTCCCAATGTCTCAATGTTGATATCTCCAGCTTCGGAAACAACATAGGTAAAGCAACCACAAACCTGAAGGAGGCGCTTGATTTATACTTCGAAGATGAGCCGGCAAGAAGGAACTACCAAAAAAGCAAAATTTTTCTCCAAACATGAAAAAGGAAAAGATGGCAACAGAGTGGGACCTCGTCATTGAAAGCAAGACGTCACTTTTTGATGTTAATTTCATGGATGTGTGGCGCTATCGTGATCTGTTGCTGATGTTTGTCAAGCGTGACTTTGTCAGTTTTTATAAACAGACCATCCTTGGACCTTTGTGGTTTTTCATTCAGCCCCTGTTCACTACCCTGGTTTTCACGTTTGTTTTCGGTAATCTTGCCGGTCTTAGTACCGATGGTTTACCCCAGCCTTTATTCTATCTGGCAGGGATTACAGCCTGGAGCTATTTTTCCGATTGCCTTACCAAAACAAGTACCGTATTCAGGGACAACGCAAATATCTTTGGAAAGGTTTATTTTCCGAGGATAATCATGCCTTTGAGTATTGTTGCCAGCAACCTGGTGCGGTTTGGGGTACAGATGTTGCTTTTTTTGGGCATGATGGGATATTACGCCTGGAAAGGGGCCGCCTTCGGTCCTAACTGGACAATACTGATGTTCCCTGTTCTGGTCCTGATGATGGCTTTGCTCGGCCTGGGAACGGGGATGCTGGTAACGGCAATGACCACCAAATACCGCGATCTGGCCTTTTTAGTGCAGTTTGGAGTGCAATTACTGATGTATGGAACTACCGTGATCTATCCTTTAAGCACCGCCCCTGCTAAATTCAAACATTTCCTTGAACTCAATCCCATGACCGGCATCATCGAAGCTTTCCGTTACGGTTTCCTGGGCAAAGGGGAATTCAGCATCTGGAGCCTTGGATATTCCGCCCTCGTAACACTCGTTGCCCTGCTTTTAGGGGTTGTTATTTTCAACAAGACAGAAAGGACGTTTGTGGATACGGTATAAGTGTTAAGTGTTAAGTTTTAAGTTTTAAGATTTTGGCGTATAGGTCATTTGAAGAGTTAGAGGTTTGGAAACGGTCATGTCAATTGGCAGTTGAGGTTTATCTTGCTTTAAAAAATTGCCGGGAGTTTGGTTTAAGAGACCAGATGAACAAGGCGGCTGTTTCTATACCGTCAAATATTGCTGAAGGTGCTGAACGCGACTCAGTAAAAGAATTTATACACTTTCTGCATATCGCAAAAGGATCTGCAGCCGAATTACGAACCCAATTTTATATAACAGAAAAGATTGGAATTCTTACTCCAATAGTTACCCAACCGTTAATAACAGAAACCAAAGAAATATCCTCCATGCTCCAAGGTCTCATCAACTTCAATAAATCAAAAAATAAAACTTAACACTTAACACTTAACACTTAACACTTAACACTTAACACTTAACACTTAACACTTAATCACTTCCTTCGTAAATGAATTGAATCTAAAAAAAGATGAATGACCACCTGGACAAAGGCGAAATAATCATATATCAACCGGATGATAAATCCACGCGACTCGAAGTTCGTATTGAGGAGGAAACCGTTTGGCTATCTCAAAAACAAATGGCTCTTTTATTTGACTGTTCGGTGGACAATGTTGTTTTGCACTTGAAAAATATTTATAAAGAAGAAGAATTGCAAGAGTCGGCAACTTCCGAGGATTTCTCGGCAGTTCAACAAGAGGGTAGCCGATTTGTCAAACGCAAAGTTGTTTGTTACAATCTTGATGCTGTCATATCCGTTGGATATAGAGTTAATTCCAAGCGTGGTACACAGTTTCGTATTTGGGCCAATCGGGTGTTGAAAAATTATTTATTGAAAGGATACGCCATAAACCAACGTGTTTTTAGGATAGAAGAAAAACTGTTAGAGCATGACCAAAAATTTGACTTACTCATAAAAACAAACTTGCCGCCTAAAGAAGGCATTTTTTATGACGGACAAATATTCGATGCCTACCAGTTTGCATCGGATATAATAAAATCAGCAAAAAAATCTATTGTACTGATAGACAATTATGTGGATGAAAGTGTATTAACTTTATTGTCAAAAAGGAATATCGATGTGACGGCATCGATATACACTGCTTCCGTTTCAAAACAATTAAAATTGGATTTACAGCGATTTAATTCCCAATATCCGACAATTGAGGTGAAATGTTTTACCAAATCGCACGATCGTTTTTTGATTATTGACAATACAACGGTTTATCACATTGGTGCTTCGCTAAAAGACCTTGGCAAAAAATGGTTTGCCTTTTCAAAAATCGAACCCGATGCAATGAAAATGATAAATAAATTGAATAAGGAATAGCTTAACACTTAACACTTAACACTTAACACTTAACACTTAACACTTAACACTTAACACTTAACACTTAACACTTAACACTT
>CAIYUC010000093.1 GCA_903929315.1 uncultured Bacteroidales bacterium | reverse complement strand
GTTATTAACAATAATTGAATTATTAACAAAAGAAAAGAAAAAGAAGCAAAAAGAAAAGAAAATCAACACATTACACATACGTTTTTCTTTATTCCACACTTTGTTGTTAATAATGCAAATCTAAAGGATCATTGTGGTTATTTGTTTTATCAGTATCCGGTTATTACTCTTTTAAACCCATTCTTTTGTAAGGAATTGCACAAATATTCATAAATTTGATGCCTGTTCTATAACTATCCGAACCCTATGAGCAATTATATCTGCATCCGCCAGGAAGACAAGTACGCCATGGAGAAAAGAGCTCCATTGACACCTAAACACGTTGAAAGATTGGTCAAATATAAAAAAATGGATATCATCATCCAATCTTCTGATAAAAGGGTTTTTACAGATGATGAATATCTTAAAGCAGGAGCTGAAATTTCAAAGGACTTAAAAAAATGTTCTGTCGTATTTGGTGTAAAGGAAATGCCTTTACACGTATTTGAACCTGACAAGACGTATGTTTTCTTTGCTCATGTGGTCAAAGGACAAAAGTATAATATGCCGATGCTCAAACGGATGATGGAATTGAAATGCAACCTTATTGATTATGAGCGGATCGTGGATGATCAAAACAAACGATTGATCTTCTTCGGTTATTATGCGGGGTTGGCTGGCATGATCAATTCCTTCTGGGCATTGGGTTTACGGTTAAAACATTTCGGATTAATCTCCAATCTGTTAAAGATCAGGCAAGCTCATCATTATCATTCGATCAAGGAAGCCAAAGATGATATCTCTGCCATCGGTCAGCGGATTGCTGAAAATGGCATTCCCGGCGAATTAAAACCGTTTGTGATAGGATTTTCCGGTTATGGCAATGTTTCTCATGGCGCACAGGAAATTTGTGGTTTGCTACCGGTCAAGGAAATTTCACCGGAAAAGTTGCTGAACCTGCATCACCGTAAAAAATTACCGGATAATATTATCTATAAGGTCGTTTTTCACGAGGAAGATCTATATGAGCATATTCATGGAGAAGCTTTTGATCTTCAGGATTATTTTACAAATCCTCAAAATTACCGGAGCAAGTTCGAGAAATATATCCCTCATCTGTCGATGCTGATCAATTGTGTTTATTGGGATAAAAGATATCCGAAGCTGGTAACCAAAGAATACCTGAAAAGGCTTTATTCAAAAGGGAGGCCAAAGCTGATGGTAATCGGCGACATCAGTTGTGACGTGGAAGGTGCCGTGGAATGTACCCTTAAACCTACTACCATTGAAAAGCCGATCTATGTGTATGATCCTTTCACCCAGGAGATACAAATGGGAGACGAGGGTGAAGGTATCCAGATAATGGCGGTGGATATATTACCTGCCGAGCTTCCGCGTGATTCATCCGGCGGATTTGCGGATGTTCTTGTAAACTATGTAAAACCTATCGCCGACGCAGATTTTGAGGAGAACTTCGAAGATCTTGACCTTCCAAAAGCCATCAAAAAAGGTCTCATTCTGCACAAAGGAGAATTAACGCCGGATTATAAATACCTCCAGGAATTCATCAACTAATTACAGACACATCCCGAATTAACAAACCTCAACTCACAAACTCCCCGAATTTAAATCTTAAACACCATGCAAAAGATCCTGATATTGGGTGCCGGCCTCGTTGCTAAACCCATTGTTCAATATCTCCTGAAGAAAAATTACAGTGTAACGGTTGCTTCCAATACTCCTGACCGTGCTGAACACATGATAAACAAACATCCAAATGGTTCATCCTTCTTTTGGGAAGCAGTGGATGAAAATACACTTGACCGGTTAGTTGCGGAACACGACCTTACAGTAAGTCTTCTACCTTATGTTTTTCACGTAATGGTCGCAAAGCGTTGCCTGAATCACAGGAAGAATATGGTGACCACTTCTTATGTGAAACCTGAAATGCGTACCCTTGATGAAGAAGCAAAGAAGTCCGGTATCCTCCTCTTGAATGAGATAGGACTTGATCCCGGTATTGATCACATGTCTGCAATGAGGATCATTGATCATATCCATCAGAAGGAAGGCGCAGTCCTTGAATTTTATTCCATCTGCGGGGCACTGCCTGCACCGGAAGCTGCAAATAATCCTTTCAGATACAAATTTTCCTGGAGTCCGAAAGGTGTCGTAATGGCCGGTAATAACGATGCGGTTTTTTTGAAACATGGGCATATTATTACTATTCCCTCGAAGGATCTCTTTAAAGATCCTTTTGCCATTGATTTTCCGGAAATTGGCTTGCTTGAAGTTTATCCCAACAGGGATTCCCTTGTATATAAGGAACTTTATGGCATCCCGGAAACACAGACGATGTTTCGCGGCACATTCAGGTATAAAGGATGTTGTGAAACGATGGATTTAATGAAAAGCCTCAACCTGTTATCTTACGATAATTTCGATATGACCGGGATGACATACCTGGATATGGTGAAGAAAACATCTGGCGATAGTCAGCAGTCGGCAGTCGGCAGCCTGCCTGCCGGACAGGCAGGTCAGCAGTCGTCTTATGCAATGGATGCTATCAAATGGCTGGGTCTTTTTGACGATGCTCCTATGAACAGAGGCATCAACTGTTCCTTTGAGGTAACTTCCGACAAGATGATAGAAAAGATGACCCTTGAGAACAATGAAAGGGATATGGTTGTTTTACAGCATACATTTCTTGCAGCTTACCCTGATGGCAGCAAGGAAGTGATTCGATCGAGGATGCTTGATTTTGGAACGCTCTCCACCGACACTTCCATTGCAAGAACAGTAGCTTTACCTGCCGCCATAGGAGCTGAAATGATTTTAAACGGAAAGATTTTTGTAAAAGGGGTTCACATTCCTGTTATTCCGGAAATTTACAATCCTGTACTTGACCAGCTCGAAACCCTGAATATTAGGATGGTGGAAGAATATGGATTACCGTTATCCGAAAATATTTAATCAGCCTCACCCCCGTCCCCCTCTCCTCCCGGAGAGGGGGGGAAGGGGGTGAAGTGCTTGTGCCTTGTGGTCCATTGATCTTCAATCAATACGAATACCTTGAATGGCTAAAATACTGGTAATTATCATCATTGTTATTTTCTTATACGCCTTGTTCAGTGTTTCCGGGAAAAAAGGAAATACGGATAAGAAAAGTGCCGATACGCCAAAACGGTACGGATCAAAATATGCTAAATGGATAGGAGGGGGGGCTGGGATGGGCTTTTGGCGGGCCGATCGGTGCGATCCTGGGGTTTGCAATGGGTTCCATGTTTGATGGGGTAAACGTCCAAAAGACAGCATACCAGGGAACTGCCCGCGGAGATTTTGCTATGAGCCTGCTGGTGCTTTCTGCAGCCGTTATGAAAGCAGATGGGAAAGTGGTACGGGCGGAACTGGATTTTGTGAAAAGCTTTTTTATAAAGCAGTTTGGTCTGGAGGAAACGGGAAAGTTACTACCGTTGTTAAAGGAAATCCTTAAACAGGAAATAAATATACAGGATGTCAGTATCCAGATCGGACAGTATATGGATTATTCTTCCCGTCTCCAGTTAATCCATTATCTTTTCGGAATTGCCTCTGCCGATGGTCAGTATCATCCATCCGAAGTGGAGATTATCGAGATCATTAGTAGGTTGATGGGAATACACAAATCTGAGTTTGCTTCGATTAAAGCAATGTTCGTAAAAGACATTTTCAGCGCTTACAATATCCTTGAGATAACGCCTGATGCTACCGATGAAGAAATTAAAAAGGCATACCGTCGTTTAGCCATTCAATATCATCCCGATAAAGTTGCACATCTCGGTGAAGACATAAGAAAATCGGCCACCGAAAAGTTTCAGAAATTAAATGCAGCGTACGAAGAGATAAAGAAACAACGAGGAATTAAATAAATTACGAAATATTCATTCTCTCATAATTCGTAATTCGTAATTCATTTTCTCATGTATTTCCCCATCAGGTCACCTTTGGCAAGAACATGTCCTTCCATGGCTTTTACCAAAGTAGCGGCACTGATTCCTTCTTTTTCATTAAGGAAAGTGTCAAGGGCATAGATCTTAAAGAAATACCTGTGAATTCCACCGGGTGGGCATGGTCCGCCGTATTCCATTTTCCCAAAATCATTCCTTCCACCGGGAATACCTTTAATGCTTTTATTTTTTAACAGGAAATTCTCCGGTAATTGTGTGATTGTAAGGGGAATATTAAATAAAACCCAATGAACCCATGTCCCCGAAGGAGCATCAGGATCATCACAAATCAGGGCAAAACTTTTTGTTTCAGATGGGAACTCAGACCATTCAAGAGGTGGAGAAACATTGATCCCATCGCATGTGTATTTCGAAGGGATCATCTCGTTTTGCTGAAAACCATTACTATGAATATGCATCTCTTTCAGGATTTTATTTTTTTTCTGATTTTGTCCCATTAAAGTACTAACCAATCCAAAAGCGAAAACCCATGGGAATAAAGACGCTACCCACGCCAGTGTTTTCAGTTTCTTCATATCAGAGCTTAATTACTTTGCGACAGTATTGGTTCTATGGTTATATTTTTGGATTTAATTAACGTAAAACAAAGGTACTACTTAAGATGATACATGATTATCCGGATTAAAAAATAAGTTCAATTTTTCAGAGGACTATCCCAGATCACTTCATACTAGACCAATCCAATGATCATTATTTTTGGAAAATTCAAGCCGGATATGCCGGATCTTTATTCAGGTATTTTCTGAAGGGTTTTTCCTTTTCTTAAGAAGCAATTCAATGATTTTTTCGAGTCTTTTTTCACGCGTCTCCTGCCTTTTGGCATTTGTGATCCATTTTACATATTCTTTCCGGTTTGTATAAGAAAGGGTAATAAAATAGTTGATGGCTTCAGGATTTTCCCTAAAGACTTTCTTAAGATCTGCAGGGATATCAATACCTCTTTCATCCTTGTCTTCTTCGATCATGATGTGGATCTGGTCTCCGGGAATTTTGCCAATCATTCTCCGGATCTCCTTTGTGATGATAAGTGTATTACCTTCACCCATATCAGCAATTGAACCACGGTACAAAAATCCGTCGATCCATGCTTTCACCTTGATATGACTTTTCCGGTCGAATTCTTTTTTTACATCGAACGGGATCATCACATAGGTGGCATCCATATCAGGGACTTTAATTAATGTTGCCGTAAATTCCTGTTTACTCATACTAATAGTGCGATTTAAATCTTCTCGTTGACAAAACGATGAATACAAAGATAGAAAACCTTTTTAACCACAATGAACACCATGTAAACACAAAGGGCACAATGAAAATATTCATTGTAGATGTTGTGTAAATCATTGTGATCTTTGTGGTTATTTGTTTTACAAGTGTGCGTTTACTACTCTTTTAATCCCATTCTTTACCATTTTTCATTAAGAATCAAACGATCACGTTAAAATAGGATTTAACCTCTTTTATATTAATTTGGCTGGTTTATTTCTGGGATTAAATAATTCAAAATGAAAGAAACATTCGCTACCGGTATAATAAGGTTTTTCAACCAACTCAAACTCACTACAGCAATTCCAGAGAGTATTTCAGTGATGTATCCATTTCGGGATGCAGAGGTTAAGCGTGTTACAGAACTTTTCTTCAGGAAGTATTATAATGACACGAATCAACGGACTCTCATCTTTGGAATAAACCCCGGCAGATTCGGAGCAGGTATTACAGGCATCAACTTTACTGATCCGATCAGACTGTCGAAAGACTGCGGGATTCCTAACAAATTTGATAAGAAACAGGAATTATCCTCCGTATTTATCTATGAAATGATCAGGCGGTATGGAGGTCCTGAAAAATTCTATGCAAAATATTATTTTTCAGCCGTTAGTCCTCTGGGATTTACCATGAACGGAAAAAATATGAATTACTATGATGATAAGAATCTGGAAAAATCCATTACCGGTTTTATTGTTTCAAGTTTAATGGAACAGATCAAATTTGGTATCGACTGCAAAAGTTGTATATGTCTTGGGGAAGGGAAGAATTTTATATTCCTGGAGAAACTCAATCTGAAATACAATTTCTTTGACAAGGTTATCCCGTTGGCTCATCCGAGATTTATCATGCAGTACAGGTTAAAGAAGAAGGAGGACTATTTGAATAGATATTTAAAAACTCTTGGAAGTCATAGCTATCCTGTCAATCATGAAAGTTCCATGAAACTCCAAATTTAAATGCAGCGTCCTGCATCGGATAATCCGGAACCATAAAGTAGGTCCGACCCATGAAAGTGGCATTAAAATGGGAGTACATCACAAAGATCCGGGCACGCTGGATCTTCACGTTTATAAATACATCCATGTATGGATAATCACCTGTTTGTTTTACGTCCTGAAGGTAAAAGGAACGTATTGCAGGCATGTAGCTATTCCCATAATACAGGGTATTATAAAAGACACTGAACCCGGGTTGTAAGGTAGCAGCGCCATGAAACAATTGCTGGGTGAAATAAATTGCCAGATTCCCAAGAAATGAAGGCAGACGCAGAACATTCGCACCTTGTATAGTCTGGTAGGCGAATTGTCCTTTCAGCTTGATCCGCCAGAGATTTATTTCGCCATTCAGATACACATAAATATACCCGAACTGTTTGTTATATTGTTGCGGTTTGGCTGCAGTATCAAGGTAAACGAAATCATTGATACGGCTAACGGTTATACCGGCATCAAGTGTCTTAAATGTGTAGGAAAATCCCCCGGCTATGATATTCTGCTTTTTCCACGTCGTGTCCCATTTAAAATTGTTTCCAAGGTAATGTTCATAAAACCATCCCGGTTGCTGGAAACAGGAAAATCCTTTTAAAGTGATTGAGCCAAGGTTATGTTTTGGGGTTCCAAGGGTCTGGGTCAGGCTTACTTTAAGACTTAAATCTCCCTGGTTGTAATCGCCGAAAACATAATCGCCATAACCATAAAGCTGCAGTGAAGAGTATGGATGAAAAGAAATTTCCGCCACCGGGATATATTGAAGAAAATATCTTTTAATTGCATGATAGCTCACTTCATTATAAAGATGTTTGAAATGAGCTTCGATCTGAAGAAGGCGGGGTTTATTATCCGGTCTGAAACTGGGATTGGACCAGGTTATTTCATTGACGATCCTGGTAATGGTCACAGAATCGTATGTCTGGAGCGTATCGAGATAAATTACGGGATAAAATCCTGATTTCGGCTGGTAATCGATATAATTCTGTACCTGGCGGTTATATAAAAAGCTATAAGCCAATCTGCCAAGGTCTATTTTATCCGCTGTCTTAAAGCTGGTATCCTTTTTGGTTCCGGCATGTCTTGTCAGATCGAAATAATGCTTCATGAAGAACCCGATATCTTTTACACGGTTTACGGCATAATTCAGTTTCACTGTGTAGATCTGCCGGTTGTTTTCAAGGTTCTGGGTAAAAAGAGTATCATATTTAATTCCACCGTTTTCATTATTTCTTAGACGGTTAAGAAGGAAATTTGCGATGACACCGTATCGCTTGTTACGTGAAAAATACTGGGCTGTAAAGTAAAAATTGATAAGATTTGTTCTTTGCATCTGGTATGCACCGGGTGCGTTAAACACCCTGAAATCAAAACCAAGGTTCAGGCTACGGTAAATATTACGCGTAAAGATGGCATGAAAATAAATTTCTTTATTACCGCCCTGAACATAGTGAAGATCTGAAAATGTTTTGATGACCTTGTAATACCTCACGCTGTCATTGTTGTGCAGGTATGCATCAAAAGTATGGATCCCCCAATCGAACCCGCTTGAAAGGAGGATTGGATAGGGTGTGAGGTTTTCGCTGGCGGATCCAATGTTACCGAGGGTAGCAAAAAAGCGGGAATGGGAGAAAAGAGGATCATAGTTTTGAATCCCGGTTAACGAAGTATCATAAGGAACAAGTTTGAGTTCACCGGATTTTTCGAAGTTATTCGTAAAACAGAAAACGCGGGATGAATCAATTTTGGGTTTGGTTTTACGGAGGGAGTCGGGGAGTGAGGCAACAGATGTATGGAAGGCAAATAAAGAAACTGATATGAACAAAAAGAATTTTATCAAGGGGGATTTGAACATTGACGATAAGAATAATGGCTGTAAAGATATAAAAATAGGACATGGTTTTGGACATGGGAATAAAAAAACCGGGATATCGGCTGGGGGCAAAAAAAATCCCCCTGAGTGTTCAGGGGGATTTTAAGAAAGATCGGCAACGACATACTCTTCCGCAAAAACTGCAGTACCATCTGCGCGGGTGGGCTTAACTTCTCTGTTCGGAATGGGAAGAGGTGATCACCATCGCTAAAGTCACCGTAATATTTTTCGTAGGGGCATCTCATGAGATGCTCCTACTATAATACGATAAGACATATTATGAAAGAAAATACGATATCCGGTTACCAGAAAAACATTGTTCTTAGACGAAAGTTTACGGGTAATTAGTAATACTCGGCTTTGGCATTACTGCCTTTACACCTGTATCCTATCAACGTCATAGTCTATGACGACCCTTAAAGGAAGTCTCATCTTGGGCTGAGTTTCGTACTTAGATGCTTTCAGCACTTATCTCATCCAGACATAGCTACTCTGCGATGCAGCTGGCGCCACAACAGATACACTAGCGGTCTGTCCAACTCGGTCCTCTCGTACTAGAGTCAGGTGCCCTCAAACTTCCAACGCCCACAACAGATAGGGACCGAACTGTCTCGCGACGTTCTGAACCCAGCTCACGTGCCACTTTAATCGGCGAACAGCCGAACCCTTGGGACCTTCTTCAGCCCCAGGATGTGACGAGCCGACATCGAGGTGCCAAACC
>CAIYUC010000092.1 GCA_903929315.1 uncultured Bacteroidales bacterium | reverse complement strand
CCTGGGAGGATATTTTTTTGGAAATCTTCCGTTCGTGAAAAATAATTTCAGCATTGCTATATTAGCCATTATATTTATTTCATTACTTCCTATGATTATTGCATTGATCACGAAATCGGCAGAGCGGAGGAAATTACCTAAAGTATAATGCACAGGAGATTAAGTAAAAGTCAGATTTCAACTGTAAGTGCAGCCGGTTTGCTGATCACGCTGGGGATTGTTTTCGGAGACCTCGGTACGTCCCCGCTCTACGTGATGAGAGCCATTGTGGCAGGAGCTGACACAATTACCACCAACTTTATTCTCGGTGGTTTATCAGCCATTTTCTGGACGCTGACTTTACAGACAACCCTGAAATATATCATCATCACCTTACGTGCTGACAATAAAGGTGAAGGGGGTATTTTTTCCCTGTTTGCGCTGATCCGTAAAAGAGCAAAATGGGCCTATATTTTTGCCATTATAGGCGGTTGTGCCTTGCTGGCAGACGGGGTTATAACACCATCAATTACAATTGTATCAGCTGTTGAAGGATTAATAAACATCAATCCACGGATCCCTGTTATCCCCATTGTTTTGGTCATCATTACAGCATTATTTTTTATTCAGGGATTTGGGACAAAAGCGGTCGGAGGGTCATTTGGTCCGATCATGTTCATTTGGTTTATGATGCTGGGTGTATTGGGCTTTGTGCAAATCTTAGGGTATCCGACTATTTTCAAAGCGCTCGATCCCCATTATGCATACAAATTCATTGTTAAATTCCCCCATGGTTTTGTATTATTGGGAGCGGTGTTCCTCTGTACTACAGGTGCTGAAGCGCTTTATTCAGATCTGGGACATTGCGGACTTAAAAACATCCGGATCTCATGGATTTATGTTAAAGCTGCCCTAATATTGAATTACTTCGGACAAGGCGCCTGGATCCTTAAAAATGCAGAGAAAGTTTACGATGATACAAATCCTTTTTTTGCTATTATGCCCGGATGGTTCCTGATAACGGGTATCATCATTTCTACCGCCGCTGCTATTATTGCCAGCCAGGCATTGATCAGCGGGTCGTATACCCTTATCAGTGAAGCAATTTCCCTGAATTTCTGGCCCAAGATCAGGATCAACTATCCTACTAATATAAAAGGACAGATGTATATATCCAGTATCAATTGGATACTTTATTTCTGTTGTCTCTTTGTTATCCTGTTCTTCCAGAAATCTTCCAACATGGAAGCCGCTTACGGGTTGTCCATCACCATTACCATGCTTATGACAACCGTCCTTCTCAGCATTTATCTCTATTACAGAAAGGTCCCCGTATACGTACTGGCATTGCTTCTACTCGTTTACCTCACGATTGAAGGGACATTCCTTGTTGCTAACCTGAATAAATTTGTTCATGGAGGTTGGTTCACCATCTTATTGGGCGGATTTTTATTTATTGTGATGTACATCTGGTTCAACGGCCGCAAGATAAAAAACAGTTTTATCGAATTCATCAAGATCGAGAACTTTTACGATGTGATCAAAGCGCTCAGTACCGATCTATCCGTTCCAAAATATGCCACAAACCTTGTCTTTCTTACAAAAGCCAATAAATCCACAGATATTGAATCGAAAATTATTTATTCCATCCTTAACAAACAACCGAAACGTGCCGATGTTTATTGGTTATTGCATGTGGATATCCTGGACGAACCGCATATTCTTGAATTTAAGATCACGCATCTGATACAGGATGTTCTGATCAAGGTAGATTTTAAAATAGGATTTAAGGTGCAACCCCGGGCAAACTTGTTTTTCCGGCAGGTTATCGAGGAGATGAACAAGAACAAAGAGATCGATCTTCTCAGTCGTTATGAATCTTTGAGGAAATTCAATATCATGAGTGATTTCCGCTTTGTTGTTATCGACCGGATTCAGAATTATGATTTTGATTTTCCACCACGTGAGCAGTTCATCATGGATTTCTATGCTATTTTTAAGAAATTCGGTATCTCGGAAGTAAGATCCCTGGGATTGGATACAAGCAACGTTACTATTGAAGCCGTTCCCCTCTTTATCGATACGGATATTCCCTTATTGCTTAAAAGGAACGATGGTCATAATGGCCATGATGGTCACAGACCTGTACACGGTTAGTGAGCGTATTTCGCTGCAAATTGTTCTTTCCTTGCCATGGATTGTAAAGCAGCGAGGACTATATGCTCTGCATCGAGACCGAATTTCTTCATTAACTCTTCCGGTTTCCCGCTTTCTCCGAAAGTATCGTTTATGGCAACCATCTCCATCGGAACAGGATATTCCCTGACCAGTAACTGTGCAATACTATCGCCCATACCGCCATTCATCATATGTTCTTCAGCGGTGACCGCACAACCTGTTTTCTTCAATGAATTTATCACCGCTGAATTATTCAGCGGTTTGATGGTATGTATATTGATAATGTCCGCAGTAAACCCCTGATCTTCAAGAATTTTCCCTGCCTCAAGTGCATGCCATACAAGGTGTCCTGTAGCAAATATTGTTACATCCATTCCCTTGTTTAAAATGAGGGCTTTCCCGATCTCGAAAGCCTCATCTGCAGGAGTGAAATTCGGGACTTTGGGTCTACCGAAACAGAGATATACAGGACCTTTATAACTTGCTGCTGACAGGGTCGCAGCTTTGGTCTGATTGAAATCACAGGGATTAATGACTGTCATATTCGGCAGCATTTTCATCAATCCGATATCTTCCAGTATTTGATGTGTCGCTCCGTCTTCACCAAGGGTAATTCCCGCATGGGAAGCACATATTTTTACGTTTTTATTGCTGTAAGCAATGGATTGACGGATCTGATCATAAACCCGCCCTGTTGAAAAGTTAGCAAAAGTGCCGGTAAAAGGGATCTTCCCACCAATGGTCAAACCTGCTGCCACTCCCATCATGTTCGCTTCGGCAATCCCTGTCTGAAAAAACCTGTCAGGAAATGCTTTCGCAAACGCATCCATCTTCATGGAGCCTGTGAGATCGGCACAAAGAGCTACAATGTCCGGATTCTGTTTCCCCAGTTCAAGCAATGCTTCTCCGAATCCGGATCTTGTGTCTTTGGAACCTGTATTGATGTATTGGTGCATACCTTATATTAAATTGGATATCCATTCTTATTATAAAGTGTCAGTTGGAATAGAGCTTAACATTCACAGTCTGTCCCGGTTCAACGGAAAAGGATTTTTCGACGGAATAAGAAGCTTTATTGGAGTACTTCGACCGGAAAATCACCCTGTAATTGCCCGGTTGCAGGAATAATGTTTCCTGTTGCTGGGGATTATCCCTCAGGTTATATAACCATGTCAGTTTATTTTTATCCTCGATATAAACACTCCCATAACCGTTGGTCGATTTCTGTATCACAGCAATTCCGGGCATTGGTGTTTCAACAGTGGTGGTATGGCTTTGAGCAATGTCTACGTCATAGATGTTTATTCGTGGCAGGCATAAGATCTCAATATCATAACTTCCGATGAGGTATTTTTCAACCTGATCAAATTGTTGTACATTGATTGTTTCAGTCTGTCCTTTTTTCCTTATAATGCATGGAAGGTATTTAATTGTATTATTTCCTGTGGTTTTAAACGCCAGATAACCCTGGGGAACATCAAGTCCGATGGTATTGTGTTTACCGGAAGTGATTTTGATGCTATCCTTACGTACCGGTGGGATAGTATGAACGACAATATCATAATTGAGAAGGGGATCGATTTCAAGTGTGTCAGGCAATCCTTTATTATTGAGAGAATGAATGAAATTATATTTAATGAGACCTGAAACATTGTCATAAAAAGTCATGTTCACATTTGTTTCAGTGGGTTTACCATATTCATCGAGCAAATTGACCTGGACTGTTGTCGGGTTCAATGCCTGGGATATCACTATATTCAATGCTGACCTGAATCCTTTTTCATTGGTTGCATCAAAATAATTACCCACGCAATCAAAGGAGTCTTTAAAGTTCTTCCCTATACCGATGATAAAGGGTTTAAGAAAGATACCCTTTTTCTGGAGTTCATGGGAAACCAGACAAGGGTCACCGCCGCATTCCTCCAAGCCATCAGTGATCAGAATAATGATATTTCTGCAATTATCACAGGGAGTGAAATCATGTTCCGCTTGTTGCAGTGAAAAAGCAATCGGAGTGGTTCCTTTAGGAGTAATTATCTTCATTATATGTTTGATCCTTGCAATGTTGTCTTTACCAAACGGGACTTCCAGACGCGTATCATTACAATCCTGTGGAGGAAATTGCTTTTGGTGTCCATAAACCCTGAGCGCCAATTCAAGATTTTTAACATTTTTCAGACTATCAAGGATATTTGAGAAAAGACGGCTGGCAATATTGAACTTGGTATCACTCTGCCATCTGCCATACATGCTCTGTGAGGCATCAAATACAAACAATATCCTTGTCACTGGCTTTGGTTTCTCCTGTTCATGGGGACCCTGGGGATAGATGACCGTTGAAAACAGCAGAAGTGGAAAAAGCCAGATGTAGTGTAATTTGATCATTTATTCGTTATTCGTAGTTATTCATTGTTATTCGTTGTTATTCGTTGTTATTCGTTGTTATTTATCGTCTCTTTTATCGTAATCCGTAATCCGTAATCCGTAATCCGTAATCAATAACCGTAATCAATAACCGTAATCCCTGCCTGACGGCAGGCAGGCGTAATTCGTAATCATGAAATTTAATAGTCTCCAATTGTTTCCGGTAATTGAGATAGAGCCTGTTTTGCTTGTTCGTCATTTGGGGGGACTCCGTGCCATTCGTGGTTATCCAACATAAAATCAACACCGAATCCCATATGGGTTGTCATCATGATAATAACAGGTTTACCTTTGTGTAATTCAGAAATGGCAATCCTGAGCATTTTAATAATATCCTGAATATCATTTCCATACATTTCAAGAACCCGCCAACCAAAGGACTCGAGTTTTGCCTTCAGGTTACCAAGATCCAGTACATTTTTAACGGGACCATCGATCTGTTGTCCATTATAATCCACTATTGCGACAAGATTATCGATCTTTCTATCCGGTGCAAACATCAGGGCTTCCCAGTTCTGACCTTCATCCAACTCTCCATCCCCCACCAGGCAATATACCAGATGATTATCCTTATTTAATCTTTTCGCCAATGCTGCACCGCACGCAACAGATAAGCCTTGTCCTAATGAACCTGAAGCGATCCTGATCCCCGGTAATCCTTCATGTATCGATGGATGACCCTGTAAACGGGAACTTAACTTTCGGAATGTTCCTAATTCCTTTATTTCAAAATATCCGTACCGGGCCAGAACACTATACCAGACAGCGGAAAGATGTCCGTTGGACAAAAAGAAAAGATCCTCCCCTATCCCATCTGTTGTAAAACCCTTAGGATCGGGCTTCATAAATTCAAAATAAAGTGTGACAAGAAAGTCAGCAGTGCCTAGCGCCCCACCGGGGTGACCGGAAGCGGCACTGTTCGTCATCCTGATGATATCCCTCCGAACCTGGCTGGAAAGTTTTTGCAACGCTGATACAGAAGGCATTTCTAAAATGATAAGAGGTGAAAATTTATATTGAAAAAATGAATCAGGTACAAGGATAATAAATTAAACGCAATAGTTGAAGTAAATTATATGGGATCAAAAATATTAATATTGAATTCAAAGTTTGAGGTAATGTTGATAAATATGGATAATATTTTATTCCCCTCTGCGCAATTTTGATTTCTTTTGTGATTCTGTGTTTTACCGGTTAAAAATGAATAGAAATTTTATCTTGTTCATCCTGATCATTTATCTGGTAATCTTACCCGGAAGAACCCTTCAGGCTTTCGTTTATTCTCCCAAAGCAGCGGATTCAACATGGGTCGACTCCATACTCCATTCCCTCACGCTCAATGAAAAAATTGGTCAGCTTATGATCATGAGAGCCTATTCCGATAAAGATGCCAACTATAATGATAGTCTTACCAGACTGGTCAAAACATGGGATATAGGTGGAATCTGTTTTTTCAAAGGGACACCTTACAAACAAGCCATATTGACCAATTATTTGCAGGAAAACGCAAAAACCCCGCTCCTTTTTGCCACAGATGCAGAATGGGGGTTAGGTATGCGACTTGACAGCGCTTTTTCTTTCCCGAAACAAATGATGCTGGGAGCCATTTCAAACGACTCACTTATTTATCAGATGGCCAGTCAGATAGCAAAAGATTGCAAACGTATGGGGATACAGATCAATCTTGCTCCTGTTATTGATATCAATAATAATCCAAATAATCCTGTTATCAATCTCCGTTCTTACGGAGAAGATAAATACCTGGTTGCCAGAAAAGGAACATTCTATATGAAAGGTCTCCAGGATAATAAGATAATGTCCACAGCCAAGCATTTTCCGGGACACGGAGACACCGATATGGATTCTCATCTTGCCCTTCCGGTGATGAAGCACACCAGGGAAAGATTGGATTCAGTGGAATTGATTCCATTCAGGCAGCTTATCAAGGATAGTCTTGATGGCATCATGATCGCGCATCTTTATGTTCAGGCTTTCGATACGTCGAATAATACTCCTGCAACTCTCTCCGGAAATATTATAACCGGTTTGCTCAAAAAACAATTGGGTTTTAAAGGCTTTGTAATAACCGATGCATTGGATATGCAGGGTGTGACAAAATTTTATAAACCCGGAGAAATAGAAGTGAAAGCATTGCTGGCTGGAAATGATATTTTATTGCTTCCGCAAAATATAGCAGTTGCGGTTAACGCGATCAGGCAAGCAGTGGATAGCTGCCTGATCCCGGATACTCTCATTGATACGGAATGCAGGAAGATCCTTCAGCTAAAATACAGGTCCGGACTGGCACAACCATCCCGTATCAATACATCCCACCTTTATGAAGACCTGAACCCGGTATCTTCAGAAATTCTTTCAAGGAAACTGATTAAGGAGGCTGTCACGATCGTTAAAGACAAGTATAACCTGATTCCTTTGTCCCTGCTTGATCATCGTAAAATTGTTTGCCTTTCGATAGGCGATACTTCCCGGACTGTTTTTCAAAAGATGATCGGTAAATATGCACCAGTGAGCTTCATCAACCTGCCACAGAATTTTTCAAAAACAAGATTGGATTCCATCATATATCAAACCAATGGATTTAATCTTATCATCATTGGTGTCCATAAAACCAATAACTCTCCTGAAAAGAAATTTGGAATTTCGGATCAATGTGTATCATTGATTGACACCTTGAGCATGCAAAACAAAGTCCTGCTGGATATCTTTGGCAGCCCATATTCCCTGGGTCTTTTCAAACATAAAGAGCAAATGGATGCCATCCTGATCTCTTACCAGGATATGAAAGAAACAGAAGTTATCTCCGCCCAGGTAATTTTCGGAGGAATACCTGCTACCGGTAAAATCCCTGTGACTGCATCTCCCGGAATTCCATCAGGATCAGGGATCAATACTTCAAAAGTCCGGCTGGAATATGTTTTGCCGGAAGAAATAGGAATTTCTTCTGCCGCCCTTAAACCCATTGACAGTATCGCGCTGGAGGGAATTGCGGCAAAAGCATATCCCGGATGCCAGGTGCTTTTTGCAAAAGACGGTAAAGTTTTTTACCATCGGTCTTTCGGTCACATGCGCTATGAGGACACCACAAGTGTCAATAATGAAGACTTATACGATCTTGCTTCTCTTACAAAAATTGCCGCTACAACCCTGGCTATCATGAAACTTTATGAAGAAGGGAAAATCAATTTAAATGAAAAGCTTGAAATGTATCTTCCTGAAGTTAGAGGTTCAAATAAGGAAACAATGACCATTCGTGAAATTATGACCCACCAGGCCGGATTACAGTCATGGATCCCTTTTTATCAAAAAACCCTCACTGACAAGAAGCTCGATTCTTCCATTTACCGAAATACACCATCGGAAAACTTTCCATTCCGGGTAGCAGAGAATATATATATCCGTAAGGATTATCACGATTCCATTTATAAAGCGATAATCGATTCACCGCTGCTCAGTAATAAAGAATATAAATACAGTGATATGGGTTTTTATTTGCTGCAGCGGATCATTGAAAAGGTTACCGGCCAGTCTTTGGACACGTATCTACGTTCAAAGTTTTATGATCCCCTGGGTTTGACTACTTTGGGCTATTTACCACGAAACCATTTTCCTCTTTCACGAATCGTTCCTACAGAAAACGATATCGTTTTCAGGGGTCAGGTATTGCGTGGTGATGTTCATGATCCGGGAGCAGCGATGCTTGGTGGTATTGCAGGACACGCAGGATTGTTTTCAAATTCAAATGATCTGGCAATACTCTTGCAAATGTTGTTATGGCACGGTGAATATGGGGCTAAACAATATCTTCTTCCCTCAACCATCAATGAATTCACAAAGGTTCAATTCCCGGAAAATGGAAACCGCCGTGGATTGGGATTTGACAAACCACTACATACCTATACTCCTGATGGACCCACATGTTTGAGTGCATCATCGCAAAGCTTCGGTCATTCGGGTTTTACGGGCACCTATATCTGGGCTGACCCGGTAAATAATCTTATCTATGTCTTTTTATCGAACCGCGTTTATCCAGATGCTTCCAACCAAAAACTGGCAGAGATGAATATCCGTACACGCATTCACCAGGCAATGTATGATCTACTTGAGTGCGGAATAAAGTGACCACAAAAGAGTTATCTTTGCCGGAATTTTCATCCTACTATCGAATTTTATTATCCGGCATCCGGCATCCGGCATCTGGCATAAGAAAATAAAGTTCAAACTATTCAATAAATAAAACCATGAACGCCAAAGTAAAATCCTTCCTTCTCTGGTTCTTTGCCTTTATTTTTACAGCGTTTATCGCTGTTTACCAGCGTATGACGGGACCCACATATCCGATCAGCAGCAAGATTGAGATTGACCATCAGGTGATCAAATATAAGCTGATCAGGACGTATGACGGAAGCGATGATGCTAAAATCTCTATCCCGGTTCCCGATACTTCAGTAACCGGAGAATGCCGGTTCATGCGCGTCAGAAGCAACGATAACTGGATGGAAGTTCCTATGAAAAGAGCAGGAAATGAGCTGATCACAACTATTCCACATCAACCGATCGCAGGGAAAGTGATATACCAGGTAACACTTATCAAAGGAGGACATAAATATCTATTGAATGATAAACCTGCTGTCATCCGTTATAAAGGATCGATTCCACTTTGGATATTGATTCTCCATATACTCCTTATTTTCAGTGCAATGCTTTTCTCAACACGGACGGGGTTAGAAGTGCTGTTCAAAGGAAAATATACCTGGAGCTATTCCTGGGTCACACTTATCACATTGGTATTGGGAGGGTTGTTACTGGGTCCGATCGTTCAAAAATATTCATTTAATGTCTTTTGGTCCGGTTGGCCTTTCGGACAAGATGTGACTGACAATAAATCCCTTGTTGCCTTTGTTTTTTGGGTAAATGCTATTATCGCACAATACAGGAACAGGGGAAAAAAGACGTGGAGCCTTATTGCCGCCATTGTTCTCCTTGTGGTCTTCCTGATCCCCCATAGTGTACTTGGGTCGGAGTATGATTTCACAAAAGAAAAGAAGACGGAAATCCATAAATAAACGAATGACCCTAACCCTCATCATCATCACAATAACTGTCCTGCTTTCAGTTTTAGGATTTAACAACGTTGAGCTCTTCGACAGGTTTAAATTTAATGCTTATGATGTAAAACACAGCAATCATTGGTACCGGTTTTTTACCTATGGTTTCTTTCATGCCGGATGGATTCATCTATTCATCAATATGATTGTTCTGTATTCCTTCGGCGGTATTATCGAACATTACTTCCTGTATTACTTTCCTGACAAACATATCTTATATTACCTTTTACTTTATACGGGCGGGCTTATACTTTCAGTGATCCCTGCATTTGGCAAGCACAAGAACGATGTTTTCTACAATGCTGTGGGTGCATCGGGTGCAATTTCAGCAGTAATTTTTTCCAGCATTATTTTATTCCCTACCGGAAAAATATTTCTTTTTCTCATCCCCGTAGGTATTCCGGCACCTGTTTTCGGAGTGTTATATGTTTTTTATGAAGCTTTTATGAGCAGAAATGCAAAAGATAATATCGGTCATGATGCTCATCTTTGGGGTGCAATTTTCGGAATCATTTATACGATTGCTTTGAAACCTTCGCTTTTGATGATTTTTCTTCAGCAAATCGGGTTAAACATATAATTTTAAAGGTTCTATTTCGGATTATACCCTGTGGATATTAATTCTTGAATCCACCACCAAAATATCGTCCCCTTTTCCTAATAACGGATTGAAATCCAATTCCATGATTTCAGGGGCAGACTTTAATAAGGCAGAAAGTCTCATTATAATTTCAGCTAATTTTTCCTCATTGACTCCTTGCTGACCTCTGACTCCTTTTATAATCTTGTAGCCTTTGAGGTGTTGAATCATTGTCAGGGCTTCTTCTTTTCCAATAGGGATAAGACCTGCAGAAACATCCTTTATAACCTCGATAAAAATCCCACCAAGGCCACACAGGATCATGTGCCCAAATTTCTCTTCAAATTTTGCACCGATAAACAATTCAATCCCTGAATGCATCGATTGGATCAGGATTCCGGTTGTATCTTTTATCCTGATCATCCGGTCAAATTCCTGCATTACCGCTTCTTTACCGGTTATGTTTAAAGCAACGCCTCCGACATCTGACTTATGAACCGGTCCTATTACCTTCATCACAAGCGGAAAGTCGAATTGACCTGAAACGACAATCGCCTCTTCACGGGTTTTTATTATCGCTTCCTTTACCCTCGGAATACCACAGGCATCAAGGAGTTGCTGTATCTCAAGGGGGGACAGATAGTCATTCTTTGCATGATCAATTACTGATCTTATCAGGTTGTGGTCAATTTCCGGTAATTCCGGAACTTCCATAAATGGCGGGGGAGTTTTATAGACCCGGCACAAAGCATTTCCAAACACAACTTCATCAGGAAAAAAGACATGATCTTTAGAAATAAAATCTGCTATTTCCTCATGGGCAGTCATTACTGAGGGTAATACCGGGAATATCGGTTTTTTCGAAAGTTTCATCTTTTGATCCAGAACGCGGTAAGGTTCAAATACATCCTGTAATCCGGGTGATCCAAAAATCACCGTCATCCCATCGATCTTATCAAATTTCTGCTCCACATAATCAATAATTATTCCAAGTTGTTCGGCTGTCCCGGTGGCTAAAATATCGATCGGGTTTGCGATAGAAGCTCCGGGATTAAGTTGTGCCAGCAATTCTTTGGATGCAGGATCATCAATGAACGGAACATTTATCCCGTCATCAGACAATGTATCCGTAAGCATCACTGCAGGGCCGCCGGCATGGGTTATGATTGCCATATTATTCCCTTTCAGCTCATGGTTCATGAATACCGACGCCACGCTGATCATGTCTTCTCTGCCATAACATCTGACAATGCCTGCCTTTCTGAAAAGAGCATCCACGGCAATATCCGGACTCGCCAAAGCACCGGTGTGGGAAGATGCCGCCCTGCTCCCGGCTTCAGATGTCCCCGCTTTCACAGCAGCAATCTTACATCCTTTTTTTATCAGGGAAGCAGAATGTTTAAGCAAAAGTTCCGGTTTTGAGATATTTTCAATATATACTAACTTAATTTTTGAACTTTTATCAGGATCAAAGGTCTCATCCAGGTATTTCAGCACTTCTTCCACACCCATTTGGGCGCTGTTACCAACAGAAAAGACACTGGAAAAAGTAATCCCCCTGGGAATCCCGGCTTCCATTATAAAGCAAGCTGTTGCCCCGGAACCTGAAACAAAATCACATCCTTTGGGATCCAGCTTCGGGATTGGTTTAGTAAAAACCCCCTGATAATTTGGGGTCAGAACACCAATGCAGTTTGGTCCTATCAATACTCCATGAACGCAGTTTATGATATCAACGACCTTTTGCTCAAGGATTTTCCCTTCTTTGCTTTCTTCAGAAAAACCTGCAGATAAGATAATGAATGCCCTTGTGCTTTTGGTGTTAGCCAATATTTCGACTGTTTCAGGAATAAATTTAGCAGCAATGGCAATGATCGCAAGATCGACTTCCGGAAGTTCTGCAGGATCCCGGAAACTCCTGATTCCCTGAACCTCCGGCTCTTTCAGATTGGTTACATAAAGCGCTCCACTGAAATTACCTTCAATAAGGTTCCTTAAAACTGCACCGCCAGGTTTGTGAACATCATTGGAACCTCCAATAACAACAATGCTTTTAGGATTGAGTAGTTGCTCATTGATCATAAAACGGGAAATTTTTAGCTAAAATAGTAAAAACGGCGAATGTGATACGATATCTATTACCAAAGAAGTGAAGTTTTATTCAAAGAGGATAGAGATACAGGCCACGCCAGGTCCTGCGTGGGCCACCAGCACGGGAGAAGCGTGTTCAATAAATGCTGGTTTCCGGCCGATAATTCTTTCCATTTCACCAGCATACCATTCCGCGGTCTGTAAATTGTCGGAATGGGTGATAGCGTAATTCCATATTTTTTTATTCCTGGCCAGTTTTTCGATACTCCGGATCGCTTTCTTCATCGCGCCCTTTTCAGAAAATGACTTGCTGAAAAGATAAGTGCATCCATTTTTGTCAAATGCAATAAGGGGCTTAATATCTAAAAGATTAGCGATAAAACTTTTGAACCGGCTGACCCTGCCTGACTTCACAATATATTTTAATGTTTTGACGCTGATCCTTACCGTTGATTTTTGGATCCACTCCTCAATCTTTGAGAGAATCTCAGGATAAGTGCCGCCATTCGCAATGGCTTCCGCCATTCGCATAATAATCAGACCAAGGGAACCGCTGATCGTTTTGGAATTGACAACCTTTATCTGTTTTCCGGTTCTTTCAGAAACTTCCTTTGCCGCCTTTTCACTGTTGAAAAAGGTTCCGCTTAAACCGCCGCTGAGATTAATACCAATGACCGATTCATACTGTGTTCCCAGGTATTCATATTTATTCTGGAACTCCTTAAATGCAGGTTGTGCAGAAGTAGGCGCCTGATTTGTCATTGCCAGCATCGAAAGAAAATGTGTTGGCTGAATCGTGACCCTGTCAAGGAAGAAAGTTTCTCCAAAATGAATTGTCAATGGCACAAAATGAATCTGGTAACGGTCAATGATTTCTTTAGGAAGATCACATGTTGAATCTGTAAGAATGGCAATATCGGCTTTCCGGTGGTACTGTATCTCATTCTGGAAAACCATATCATCCACTTTCTGGAAGTTAATATTTCCAAAGCGTTGTAAGATAGAAAACAACTCAGCCGGAAAATCCGTATGAATATGGATACGCATTTTTTGAGGGGAACCGGCAATCACTTGTGAATCTCCGCAATGCCGGATTGCATTAAAGATTTTAGTTTTATCAAGGTTCGTCCCACTGATCAATGCTTCGGAACAATACCGGAATGTAATGATGTCATGAGAAACGGCGGATGTATCAATCTCATCAAGGAGGGGCGCTTTTACAAAAGCTATGGTTCTTTTGGGATCATCTTTTGTAAAAAAATCGAGGATTCCTTCCAGCCATACTACAAACCCTTTTGCCCCGGCATCCACAACATGGGAACGTGCAAGAACTTGCAGTTTGTTTGTCGTTTCTGCCAACGATTCCTGTGCTTTATGATAAGCTTCAATCAGCAGCCTGATGAAATCATCGATAATATCCTTAAATGCATAGATGTATTCTGCCCAGTCTTTTATAACTGTAAGAATGGTTCCTTCAACGGGGTTCGCAATGGCATCATAAGCATAAGCAACGGCATTTTTCATACTTTCAGCGAATGATTTGATATCAAGATTCTGCTCCGTTTTTATTTCATTGCTGAAGCCATAAAGAAACTGGGCAAATATGATCCCGGAATTTCCCCTGGCGCCGATGATTGCAGCATCGGCAAGTGCCACTGCAGTTTGTTTCAGGTTATCAGTAGGAACAATGGCATCCATGATTGAACGCATAGTGGAAGCCAGGTTTGTTCCCGTATCCGCATCAGCGACCGGAAATACATTGATTTTATTAAGGAGTTTCTGATTCTCAAAAATTCTTTGAGCACCTGCCAGAAAACTGTAATAGAGCTGTTTTCCGTCAAGCTCCTTGATCTTTTGAAGAGGTTGAGCCAAGGGGGTTTGGAATTAAAGAACAAAAATAAACATATTAATTTAATTAATGATCAGAATTCCGGAATAAGAAATAACCCAATGATCATTAATTCTATTATTTGAGTCTTTTACAATTTTTGAGATTCCCTGAAGAAATGATGTTATTTAATTCTTTTTCGGGATCCGAATACTGAGACCGGTATCCACACTGAAACATTTCGAGTATAGGGTCTTTATCAAGAATGAGCTTCATAAGTTCGCCTATCGAAGGGGTTTTAGTGAGGTCCTGGTAAGCTTTGTAAGTGATGCTAAGAAAGGCGACATCCGGTCCTATTCCACGGTTATCCAAAAGAAAACCATCCGTAAGGGTGGTGGGATAAGAAAGGTTGCCTTTGTAATAAATATCCTTTATATCAGGATAGGAAACGATGGTTTTTTTATCTTCTGATAACATTACAGGAACATACCTTGAATAATCTGTTTTTGTTTTATATATGATACAGGGAGCGGAAGGTATTGCAGCTTGTTTCATTTTCGGGGAAGATGAAGATCCCTGGGGAGAAACTTTTTTTGTACAGGAAACCAGGAATAAGCAGGATAGAAAGAGCATTATGAATAACTTAAGAAGTTTCAACATAAAAGGATTTTATTTATTGGCTATAAAAGTACAAAATTAAAACAGAATGTGTAGTTTTCTTTGCACTCACTTATTGAAATTATTTAATTTTTTCTCAAAAATCTGAAATATTTTGTACCTTTGTATCAGCAAAAAAATGAATATTAACCTTAATTTTAATGGATATGCAAAAGTTAATTTTATCTATCGTATTGGTGGTTTTTACCGTTTTTAACATAAAAGCCCAGGAAACTACACCAACCACTCAGACCCCGCAACTAAATCCGAATGCACCTGAAATTTCCTTCGATAAAACGGTTCATGATTATGGGACGATTGTTCAGGGTGCCGATGGTACATGCGAATTTAAATTTACCAATACCGGTAAAGAACCATTGATTTTATCAAAGCCCCAGTCTTCTTGCGGATGCACTGTTCCAACATGGCCCCAGGAACCAATCCTCCCTGGTAAAAGTGATGTTATAAAAGTAACCTACAATACTCATAACATTGGCGGAATTAATAAAACCGTAACCGTTACATCGAATGCCAAAACCAGCAGGGTAGTATTATCGATCAGGGGCACTGTTATTGCAAAACCGACTGAAACAGTTCCTGAAAAAACGAACGATAAAACTTCGACACCTACAACAACGCCAATCAGTAAATAAAGTATATCTATGCCATCTATATCGCTTAAAGGTAAAGCGATGCCAGCTTCCCCTATAAGGAAGCTGGTTCCTTTTTCTGAAGAGGCTAAAAAACGGGGAGTTAAGGTATACCATCTGAATATTGGTCAGCCGGATATTGAAACACCGGAAAATGTCCTCCGTAAAATCCGGAATATCGATCTGAAAGTCATAGAATACAGCCATTCTGCCGGGACCATCACTTACAGGAAAAAACTTGTTGAATATTACCGGAAATATAATATCGACGTTTCACCGGAAGAAATGATCGTTACAACGGGAGGTTCCGAAGCTATCCTGTTTGCGATGAACAGCTGCCTTGACGCGGGTGATGAAATCATCATTCCTGAACCATTCTATGCAAATTATAATGGGTTTTCCATTACCTCCGGTGTAGTGGTTAAACCTATCAATTCTTCTATAGAAGATGGCTTTGCACTCCCTCCGATGAAGGCTTTTGAAGAAGCCATCACTTCCAGGACCAAAGGTATCATGATCTGCAACCCGAATAATCCGACAGGCTATCTTTATTCGAAAGAAGAATTGGAATTGTTAAAAGAAATTGTCAGGAAACATGATCTTTTTCTTTTCGCGGATGAGGTATACAGGGAATTTACTTACGATGGCAAGATTCATCATTCCGTGATGAATCTCAAAGGCATCGAACAAAATGTCGTGCTTCTCGACTCGGTTTCCAAGCGATATAGTCTTTGTGGCGCAAGAATTGGCGTTCTCATTTCCAGGAACAGGGACGTTGTTAGTACAGCGCTTAAATTCGCCCAGGCACGTCTGAGTCCCCCTACATTCGGCCAGATAGCAAGCGAGGAAGCCATCAACACGCCCGATTCTTATTTCAGGGATGTGTTGGCTGAATACTATAAAAGAAGGAATGTTGTCGTTGGCTCAATTAATAGAATGGAAGGTTGTTTTTGTCCTACTCCGGGCGGAGCTTTCTATGCGGTAGCGCGTCTTCCGATCGATAATTCTGATAAATTTTGCCAGTGGTTGCTCGACAGTTTCAATTGCAACGGACAAACAGTAATGCTTGCCCCGGCAACAGGTTTTTATTCCACACCAGGTCGCGGCCTGGATGAAGTTCGTATCAGTTATGTGTTGAATGTGAATGACCTTAAAGCTGCGATGAATTGCCTGTCCGAGGCTCTTAAAGTGTACCCTGGCAGACAGAAGTCAGCAGTCGGCAGCCGGCAGTCAAATAATTGATAAAGTAGCGAAATAGCGAAATAAAAAAATTTACTTCGTAATTCGTAATCATCCTAAGTATCCGGCATCCGGTATCTGGCATCTGTTTTCCTACTCCTCATAAATAAGATACTTCCTCCTGATTTCCTTAAACTTCTCCAGCCCTGGTTGCCATGATTGTTTTATCTCTGACTCTGGGAGATGCTGGAGTATCTGATTTCGTAAAGTAGAATTCCCGGCCAATTTGTCAAAGTAGTCATTAAAGAAATCCGGCTTACTTCCCATTGCTTTAAATGCCATGATCAGCCAGGAAAGATTGATGCTTCCGAGCCATTCCGGATGATCTGCATAAAAATTTCTCAGGTTCACTCCAAGGCAGGTTTGTCCATTATAGATTGGATTCTGAACGGCTCCTTTTATACTTTCAGGGACAAAAGCAAAAGAAAAGGCGATCATTCCCGGATGGCCGAATACTTCGAATGGGAATCCGGTTCCCCGTCCGACGCTAATCTTTGTTCCCTCAAAGAAGCACAGTGAAGGATATAGATAGATCGCGTTCATCGACCTGAGATTGGGGGAAGGATTCACCGGGAGCTGATAAAGAGAATGATGGGTATAATTTTGCAGGGCAATGACCTGCAGATCGCATATGACGCCATTCTTAAGCCATCCTTCGCCGTTGATCATTTGTGCATATTCTCCGATGGTCATCCCATAAACGACGGGGACCTGGTGCAAACCGACAAATGAAGAGAACTGTTCCTCTAAAACCGGACCGTCGATATAAAAACCATTTGGATTAGGCCTGTCGAGAAGCAACACAGGGACATTATTCTCTGCACAGGCTTCCATTATATACGTCAGAGTGGAAAGATAAGTATAAAACCTCACACCTGCATCCTGAAGATCAAATACAACTAAATCAATATCTGAAAAATCGGTCTTTACCGGTTTATTCTTTTTCCCGTAAAGAGAAATAATGGGTATCTTGGTAACAGAATCAACCGTGTTGACGATTGATTGCCCGGCTTCTAAAAACTTTCTGAACCCATGTTCCGGTGAAAAGATAACACTGATTTTTATCCCCGCACGGTACAGGCTATCCACAAGGTGAACTTTCCCGATCATCGAAGCAGGATTTGCAACGACCGCAATCTCCTTGTGTTTCAGGAGGGGGAAATAAGCCTCCGTCCTTTCAGCTCCGCATTTTAACTGTCCAAAAGATGCCAACTTTGCTAAGAGGAGTACAAAGGCAAATAGTATTTTTCCTACTTTCATGCCATTGTTATTCATGGTTACTTGTAGTTACTTGTAGTTACTTATAGTTAATCATCGTGATAAATTCTTCACTCTTCACATTTCACTTATAATATGATACTTTTGCAAAGTAAAATAATAATCTCATTTGAGCACTGAATTTTTTATTGCCCGGAAAATCCTGTCCAGGGATAAAACAAATTTTTCACATCCTATTGTCAGGATCGCGATCCTAAGTATTGCCCTGGGAATATTGGTCATGTTCGTTTCAATAGCGATCCTTAATGGTTTCCAGCAACAAGTCAGGGAAAAGGTGATCGGATTCGGCGCCCATATCCAGATTACCCATTATGACGAAAACACTTCCTATGAACCTCAGCCGGTTTCGATCAATCAAAAATTTTATCCCGGACTGGAAAAGGTGAAAGGGATCTGCCATATACAGATTTATGCCACAAAAGCCGGGATCATAAAGACAGCCGATCAGATCCAGGGAGTCGTGATGAAAGGCATCGGAAGTGATTATGACTGGTCTTTTTTTCAAAACAAGATCGTTGAAGGAACTTCATTTCATGTCAGTGATACCGGGAAGACCAATGATATCGTACTTTCCAGGAAACTCGCTTCACTTTTAAAACTAAAGCTGAAGGATGATCTCCGTGTATATTTTATATCGGGTAATAATACACTGGGAAGGAAGTTCCACATTGCCGGAATATATGAAACGGGACTGGAAGAGTTTGACAAAATCTATATTCTGTGCGATATCCATCACATTCAAAAGCTGAACAACTGGCAACCGGATCAGGTCGGCGGTTTCGAGGTGCTGCTTGACAATTTCAGGGATATCGACAAAATGGGAAAATATGTTTACCGGAGCATAGGGTTCACACTCGATGCAAAGACGATCCGGCAGCTCTATCCCCAGATCTTCGACTGGCTGGACCTGCAGGATATCAATGTCCTGATCATTCTTGTGCTCATGATCCTGGTAGCAGGTATTACCATGATCTCGACACTCCTGATCCTGATCCTTGAAAGGACAAATCTGATAGGTGTTTTAAAAGCATTGGGAATGCGGAACCTGGGTATACGTAAGATATTTCTCTATAATGCCGTTTATATTATCGGGATCGGTATGCTCTGGGGGAATGCTGTGGGTTTTCTATTATGTATCCTGCAGCAGACTTATGGGATCATTAAGCTTCCCCAGGAATCCTATTATGTTCCTGTGGTTCCGATCAACCTGGATGCTGTAAATATTATGCTCCTTAATGTTTGTACCCTCGTAGTATGTTTTGCCATGCTGATCATTCCATCGTTTATCATCACGAAAGTGAGCCCGATGAAGGCGATACGGTTTGCCTAATTTAAAATTCAGTTTATTCGCAGTTTCGCTATTTTACTATTTCGCTATTTAATTTTAACATGCAATCCACATTCCTTGTTCTCTGAGAGTTCCCACCACCATCGGCCGGCACGTTCATTCTCGCCGGGCAAAATGGCCCTGGTACATGGCAAGCATCCAATACTTGCATATCCTTTGTCATGAAGCGAATTGTAAGGGATCTTCCGTTCCGTAATATAATCCCAGACCTGTTTCCGGGTCCAGTCGATCAACGGGTTGATCTTTATGAGGTTGTTTAATTCATCCCATTCAACGATCTTTGATTCTTTCCGGGTCATCGACTGTTCGCGTCTTAATCCACTGATCCAAACCTCCATTTCGGATAAAGCACGCTTTAAGGGCTCAACTTTACGGAGATGACAACACAATTTCCTGTTTTCAACACTTTCATAAAAAAGATTGATCCCCTTTTCATGGACCATTTTTTCGATATGTTGTGCATCAGGAAAATATATTCCAATATTCAACTTATATTTCTTCTCAGCAATATCGAGTAAATCGTAAGTTTCCTCGAAAAGCCGTCCTGTATCCAGCGTAAATATCTTTATTTCAAAATCCAATCCTGCCAACATTGCGGTAATCACCTGGTCTTCCGCTCCAAGGCTGGTTGCAAATGCGACTCTATGTTTATATTTTCCCAGGAAAAAACGCAAGATATCCTCCGGCGATGATTCCTTGAGTTGTTCGTTGTATTCTTCTATCTGATCTTTCATTTTCCAAAATTACAGCTTTTACAGCCATTAATAAAATTGTACTTTTGAAAAAAAATTAAGAATGAAGGTTCATTTTATTGCCATCGGTGGCAGTGCTATGCATAATCTCGCCATTGCTTTACATAAAAAAGGTTTTATTGTCACCGGATCGGATGATGAAATTTTTGAACCTTCCAGAAGCCGTCTTTTAAAATATAACCTCTTGCCTTCAAGTGAGGGGTGGGATGAACGTAATATCACGGAAACCCTGGATGCGGTTATCCTGGGTATGCATGCCCGTGCCGATAATCCTGAATTACTGAAGGCCAAAGAACTTGGATTGAAAATTTATTCCTATCCTGAATTTTTATATGAGCAGTCTAAAAATAAAAAACGGATCGTCATCGGGGGAAGCCATGGCAAAACGACCATTACTGCAATGATCCTTCATGTGCTTCAGAAGAATGGAATTGATACGGATTACATGGTCGGGGCACAACTGGAAGGATTCGAAGTAATGGTAAAACTATCAGACAACGCTCCGTTCATGATCTTTGAGGGGGATGAATACCTGACATCCCCTATTGACCGTCGTCCAAAATTCCATCTGTACCTACCCGATATTGCTTTACTCAGCGGAATTGCCTGGGATCATATCAATGTGTTTACCACATTTGAAAATTATGTTGAACAGTTCATTATTTTCACACAGCAGATTACTCCCGGTGGAACGCTTATCTTCTGCGAAAATGATGAAGTTCTGAAGAAAATAGCCCTTTCTGTGAGGGATGACATTCATCTTTTTCCCTATTCTTTTCCTGAACATTTAAAAAAGGATGGCATTACTTATATTCATTATCATGGGGAACAAATTCCTTTGCGGGTTTTTGGAGATCATAACTTATTAAACCTGAACGGTGCAAGGCTTGTCTGTAATCAACTGGGGGTGGATGATGAACATTTCTACCGGGCTATACAAAGTTTTTCCGGAGCATCGAAAAGACTGGAACTTATTGCTAAAAACGAATCTACTGCAGTTTTCAAAGATTTTGCACATTCCCCGTCAAAACTTAAAGCAACGGTAAAAGCCGTGAAAGATCAATTTCCCGCCAAAAAGCTCTTAGCATGCATGGAATTGCATACGTTCAGCAGTTTAAGCCGTGAATTTCTTGCACATTACAAACATACAATGGACGATGCAGACACTCCAATAATTTATTATAATCCACATGCCCTCCTCTTAAAAAAACTGCCTCCTTTTAGCCCTGAAGAAGTCATGGCCGGATTTGGACATCCGGGATTGGAAATTTTCAATGATTCAACACTCCTAAATCAAAGACTCCTTGATGAGGATTGGACCAATAAAAATCTGCTGTTGATGAGTTCAGGGGATTTTGACGGTATGGATCTGTCTTCCTTAGCCAGGAAAATAATAGGATAACATTTCCAAATAAAATGATCGGAATTTATGAGAAGCCTGAAGTTAACTTTTAATTGTTAACTATTAACTATTCATTGATATCAGGAACTCTTCGTTGGTTTCTGTAAACTTGATTTTTTCCTTCAGGAATTCCATGGCTTCCAATGGGTTCATATCGGCAAGGTGATTCCGGAGAATCCAGATCCGTTGCAGGATATCTTTATCCAGCAATAGATCTTCACGCCGTGTACTGGAAGAAACAATATCGATGGCAGGATAGATACGTTTGTTTGAAAGCTTACGGTCAAGTTGCAGCTCCATATTACCGGTTCCCTTGAATTCTTCGAAGATCACTTCGTCCATTTTCGATCCGGTATCTATCAAAGCGGTTGCAATGATTGTCAGGGAACCGCCGTTTTCTATTTGTCTTGCAGCCCCGAAGAATCGTTTGGGTTTTTGAAGTGCATTTGCTTCCACACCACCTGAAAGAACTTTCCCGGATGCAGGTGCAACTGTGTTGTAAGCCCTGGCAAGACGGGTGATCGAATCGAGCAGGATCACAACATCATGGCCGCATTCGACCAATCGTTTTGCTTTCTCCAGAACAATATTGGCAATCCTTGCATGCCGTTCGGCCGGTTCATCAAAGGTCGAGGAAATTACTTCGGCTCTGACGCTTCTCTGCATATCCGTGACTTCTTCCGGACGCTCATCGATAAGCAATACAATCATGTAAACGTCAGGGTGGTTAAATGCTATGGCATTCGCAATATCTTTCAGTAATACTGTCTTTCCTGTCTTAGGCTGTGCTACAATCAACCCACGTTGGCCAAAACCGATGGGAGCAAATATATCGATGATCCGGGTTGAGATGCTGGCGCCAGGATAACCCGTCAGCTTGAATTTTTTCATCGGAAATAAGGGTGTCAGATAGTCAAAGGGAATCCTGTCACGGACTTCCTCTGCATAACGACCATTGATCAACTCCACTTTTATTAATGGAAAATATTTCTCCCCTTCTTTCGGAGGACGGATGGTACCTCTCACCGAATCACCTGTTTTTAATCCAAACAGTTTAATTTGTGACTGGGAAACATAAATATCATCCGGTGAATTAAGGTAATTATAATCTGATGACCGCAGGAAACCATATCCGTCGGTCATGATCTCAAGCACCCCTTCACTAGTTATAATACCTTCGAATTCAAAAGTATATTCATCCCTGTGTTTTTCAGGAAATTTCCGGTGAGGCTCCCTGGGCCGTCTCTCCTCCTGAACAGGCTGATCGCCATTCCCGGTAACAACAACGGGATCCGGTTCAGCTTCCGGTTCAGGTTCCGGTTCCGGTTCCGCCATCCCGATGACTTCCTCTTCTGCTACCAAAGGTTCGTCCGGTTTGGAAAATTCAGGTTCCACGAACAACTTCTCAGCGGATTCGTCAAACTCAAACGGTTCATTATCATTCAATGTCAAATCCAGATCATCAATGGGAACCGGGATTTTTTCTTCAGGAAAAACAGCTTTTGAAAGCGGTTCTGCCGGAAGAGCCTGCGGAAATTTTGGTTTAATTTGAGTTCTTTGCCTTCTTGGCCGGAAGGGTTTCTTTACGGATTTCTTTTCCTGTTCAAGAATCTCCTGTGGGGGATTTAATGCCTGAAAATCCAGGATCTTATAGATCAATTCCTGTTTTGTAAGACGATCTACTTTAGGTATATCCAACTGCTTGGCTATTTCTTTTATCTCCGGCAGATCCTTGCTGTCGAGTGAAATAATATCATACATTTATTTAAAATTTAAAATATCAAAAAGGTTTTGTGGATTTTTATTGAAAAATCAAACTCTGGTGAATTAAGTAAGGAGTAAATGGTTCGAGAATACCTTCAAAATGAGTTATTAAAATGACCGAAAAATGTCAAAAGAAAGTATAAGGGAATTCTAATCGCTTGCAAAGATAATAAATAAAATATAATTGTCAACAAAAAATTTTCGATCGGTTCGGACTATTAGAAAAATCTTTGCTAATTTAGCTTCAATTTAAAAAGAACCATTTATGATCCAGCGAATCCAGACGGTTTATCTTACAGCTTCCGTCATTGCATGTGTCCTGCTCTTCTCTTTTCCGATAGCCAAATTCAGTAACGACGTACAAGGAACCTATATTATATCAGTTATAGGTATAAAATATTTGAACATGGTTGATCCACCTATTTTTGTGAATTTCTGGTTAACTTTTCCCATGCTGATCCTTACCATTGTTTCCATTATAATTACCGGTACCGCGATCTTTTTATACAAAAAAAGAAGAAGCCAGCTTATCCTTGTTAATATTTCATTCCTTCTGAATGTAATTCTTGTCGCCCTGGTCTATCTTTATTATATCGGTTATATCGAGAATCTTTCGAAGGTTGTCCCCTCCTATCAGTTTGGCATATTTTTACCCCTCATCTCTCTTGTTCTTTTGGTACTTGCAAACCGGTCAATAAGAAAGGATGAGGCATTGGTAAAATCATCCGACAGATTGCGATGATGAGTCAGCAGTCGGCAGTTAGAAAACTGGTGAAGAAGTGAAATAGTGAAATAGCGAAATAGCGAAAGTAATTCGTAATCCCTGTCTGACGGCAGGCAGACGTATTTCGTAATCCGTAATTATGAATCTCTTGGGATGTCCAACACTTCCAGGTCTTTAATTTGCTTCCCATCAATAACAAATCTTACCAGGGTGATTGATCTGTGAAAGCCAAATTTTCCTGCTGCTCCGGGGTTGATAAATAAAAGCTGATATTTCTTATCGTACATCACTTTTAGAATATGAGAATGGCCGGTAATAAAAAGTTGAGGTTTTTCATTCAGGATCAAATTTAGAGCAGACTTTTCATAACGGCCGGGATAACCCCCGATATGGGTCATCACGACTTTAACTTTTTCTGAGAAAAAAATTATTTCCTTTGGATAAACGATCCTGATATCCTGACCGTCAATGTTACCATAAACGGCTTTTACTGGCTTAAAGCTGCTTATTTTACCGGAAATTTCTATCGTACCAATGTCACCCGCATGCCAGATTTCGTCACATTCGCGGAAAAACTCGAAAATTTTCGGATGAAGATAAGAATGTGTATCTGAAAGCAGACCGATTCTAAGCATGATGACCAGACCAAAATAAAAAGTCAAAAATACGATTCTAAATTAAATTTCAATTTTACTTATGAACAGATAAGTGTTGCTTGAATTATTAAAATATCTTTGCGTCAATGCGTTCTCAGGTTATGCAAGCATAAAAAAATGATGGAAGCGGGCCTTATAATCCTTGGTATCTTGATCCTTTTATCTTTAGGTTTAATCCTTATTAAACTTCCAAAGAAAATCGGAAATAAAGAAAATGAAGATATTGATCTTCTGAATCGAAGAATTGAAGTGCTGAACACATCTAACAGTATTGCACAGGAAAAAGAAAGGATCATTAATGATAATTTGGTGTCATTACAATCTCAAATCCGGGATAAGGATGATAAAATTCTTGAATTAAGCGGTCAAATTAGCAAGAAGGAAGCCGAATACAATGGCCTCCTTGAAAAACTTAAGGAACAAAAGGCAGATATTGAAAAATTGCAGGAAAAATTCAGGATTGAATTTAAAAACCTTGCTAATGAAATTCTTGAAGAGAAAACACAAAAATTTACGGAACAAAATAAGATAAAGCTGGAAGAGCTTTTAAAACCGTTAGGCGAAAAGATAAAAGATTTTGAGAAAAGAGTAGAAGAGACTTACGATAAGGAATCAAAACAGCGGTTTTCCCTGGAGAAAGAGATCAAAAACCTGGCTGATCTTAATCAACAGATCAGTAAGGAAGCAAATAATCTGACAAATGCACTTAAAGGCCAATCAAAAACCAGGGGGAACTGGGGGGAAATTATTCTTGAAAACATCCTGGAAAAATCAGGCCTGGTAAAGGACAGGGAATATTTCATTCAGTCATCTTTTACCAATGAGCATGGGAAACGTTTTCAGCCTGATGTGATTGTTGTTTATCCGGGTGAAAGAAATCTTATCATTGATTCCAAAGTTTCTTTAAATGCCTATGAGCGTTTTGCCTCGGCAGAAACCAAGGATGAACAGGATTCCGCGCTAAAAGACCATCTGCTCTCGATCCGGAATCATATTCAGGAACTAAGCAATAAAAATTACCAGGATTTATACCAGTTAAAAGGACTGGATTTCGTGATGATGTTCATGCCTGTTGAACCGGCTTATTTTATCGCTATGCAGAATGACCCGGATCTCTGGAATTATGCATATGACCGTCGCATTCTTCTGATAAGCCCCACGAACCTGATTGCCGCCCTGAAAATGATCGCCAATTTATGGAGGGTGGAATACCAGAATAAATTTGCCCAGGATATTGCCGATCAGAGCGGTGCACTCTTCGATAAATTTGCGGATTTTGTAAAGGATTTAATGGAAATAGGTGATAAGATCGATGCTACAAAAAGGGTGTATGATGCTTCCATGAATAAACTGACAACAGGCAAAGGAAATCTGATAAGGAGAGCAGAAAAAATAAAGGCCTTAGGTGCAAAAACAGGCAAAGAAATCCCTAAAACATTACTGGACAAAGCAGAAGAAGATGAGATTTAGTTTAGCCAATGACCTGATACTCCAATGACCAAAGAAAACTATATTTACGGGATCCGTCCGGTGATCGAAGCGCTGAAAGCAGGAAAAGAGATCGACAGAATACTGATCCAGGCAGGATTAAAAGGTGAAGGATTTCGTCAGCTTCAATTACTAATCAAAGAGCTTGAAATTGCCTTTCAATTTGTCCCGATTGATAAGCTCAACCGCCTTTCGAGGCAAAATCACCAGGGAGTGGTGGCCTTCATTTCTGAGATCAGTTATCAGAAGATAGAATCCATCGTTCCATTCATTTATGAACAGGGAAGAATACCTCTTCTGCTTGTACTTGACAGGATCACCGATGTCCGTAATTTTGGCGCAATCGCACGGACCGCGGAGTGTGCAGGTACGGATGCTATACTCATCCCTGCGAAAGGTTCAGCAATGATCAATTCTGATGCAATAAAAACATCTGCCGGGGCCCTTTATAAACTGCCTGTTTGCCGCTGCCCGGATATTAAGGAGGCTATGATTTTTTTAAAAAACAGTGGGCTCAGGATCATCGCAGCAACCGAAAAAGCTGACACCGCCTATACTTCAGTCGATTTTACTATGCCGATGGCTTTGATCCTAGGGTCAGAGGAAAATGGCATTTCAGAAGAATATCTGAAAATGGCGGATGATAGAATAAGAATCCCATTGCAAGGTGAAATCGCATCGCTGAATGTCTCAGTAGCATCAGGGATCCTGCTTTTTGAGATCTTACGGCAAAGAAATAAAACGAAATAAGATCATGCGTAAATGGTTGAAATTTACTCCAGGGTTTATCCTCCTTGTTTATGTTTTTGCTTTTCTCTTCCTTAGAAACCCGGCAGAAAAATGGGACAGGATCATAAACAGCGATGGAAAAGGTTATTATGCTTATCTGACTGCGATCTTTATATACCATGACCTGGATTTTAAATTCCTGGAAGAGTATGAAAAAAATTACTATCCGGAGGATAAGGCTGTTTTTAAAGAATTCCGGGCTCATGCCTATGGAAAAGTTGTTAATAAATGCTTTGCAGGATTAGCAATAGTCTGGCTTCCCTTCTTCTTATTGGGTCATTTTCTCAGCATCATCCTGGGATATCCGGCTGACGGATACTCCATGATCTACCAGTACTCGATTGCTGTGGCAGCCTTTTTTTATCTCTGGCTGGGGTGTTTTATCTTATATAAACTTCTCCGGAAATTCAATGCATCAGAGAAACAGGCAGCTTTTATAACTTTACTGATCGGGTTAGGGACAAACCTTATTTATTTTACCGTCATTGAGGGATCGATGGCCCACGTTTATTCTTTTTGTCTCATTACTGTCTTCCTTTATTCAACCTATCAGTTATTCCATACAGGGACCAGGTGGTGGTTCGCCCTGTCGGCCTCACTGATTGCAATTATCTTACTGATCCGCCCGACGAATATAGTAATCTTGTTGCTCATCCCGGTCATGTCGGGGGGATGGAAAAACATGCGTGAAACTTTGCAGCAATTGTTATTAAAACCTGTCATCCTTGGTTCAGGAATCGTGTTATTTCTCATATTCCTGTCATTTCAAGTAACAATCTGGTACCTTCAGACCAGGCATTTCCTTGTTTATTCCTATGGAAACGAATCATTTAACTTCCTGGATCCCCATGCCTTCAGTATTCTGTTCAGCTACAACAGGGGTTGGTTTATTTACACACCGGTAGCTTTTCTATCCATGGCAGGACTGGCCGGTATTTTTCGTGAAAATAAAGCTAAGTTTCTTTGGGTCTTCTTTTTTCTGATCGCATTTATCTATGTGGCCTCCTGCTGGTGGATGTGGTATTATGCTTCAAAATTCGGGCAACGGATCTTTATTGATATTTATGCGCTTATCGCAATATTATTGGTTTATCTTTTCCGGATCATTCAGAGTAAAAAGATATATGTAATAATGCTCACGACTTTGTGCATGCTATTGACCGGACTTAACCTCATTCAGTTTTATCAGCATGCAAAATGGATCTTCCCGGAAACTTATATAACAAGACAGATTTATTGGAATTCATTTTTCACCCTCCATTTAAAGGCACAGGTTTTCCTTCCGCAGGAGGCCATTACCGGGAAAAATTCTTTTATTAATGATATGGAAAAGGATTTAGGATGGATGAATCCGGAAACACTGAACGAAACAGATGTCGTCAGTGGGAAGAAATCATCCATGATTGATTCAGTTCATTCTTGCAGTGTGGGTCTTGAAGAAAAAGTACAACCGGAGATCAGCAGCAGAAATGCTATAATAAAAGTTACAGCATATATTCTTTCAGCTGGCAAGAAAAGCATTTCAAGTCTCATTGTCGATTTTCAATTGGAGGAAAAAAGTTATTGCTACACCGCTTTCAATCTTGAACCCTTCCTTCGCGACCACGAATGGATAAAAATCGAATATGCGATTTATGTACCAAGGGAATTCCCGGAAAATACTTTTGTCAAGATTTATTTTTATAATCCTTCGGCATCCGTTCCATTATTTATAGACGATCTGAAAATTGATTTTCTTTCGTTAAAAGATGACATGGACTACAGGTCGATCGAGGGAGTCCGGTTCCCATGCCGGAAGTAATTTCAGAAACTCACCCCCTTAATCCCCCTCTCTTAAAGGAAGAGAGGGGGAAGTTATGAAACTCACCCCTCAATGGGGCTGTCTAAAAAGTCTTTATCTTTTTAATTATTATGATAATCTATCTAATAAAAATTCAGGGAACAGAGAAAATCCCGGATTATATCCAGATCAGGGATAAAGATTTCAATCTGATCGCTTATTTCCGGATGAACAACCCGAAACGTTCCTTAACCCAATGCCATCTCATGGATAAAATGGAGGAGATAATCCGGGCTGCAGAAAAATTAACCTATGGTAAAATACAGAAACTGATGCTGTGAGGACTTTTAATCAAATGGATTCTTTATTTTTGCCGGTTGTAAATATGATTTCCCGAGAACTAACAAATGTCAGACGATCCCATTATAATATTTGAAAAAGTTTCCGTGTACCAGAACGAAAATCTCATCCTGGCTAATGTTTCATTGACGATCAGCAAAGGCGAGTTCGTATACCTCATTGGAAAGACCGGAAGCGGTAAAAGCAGCCTGTTAAAAATGATCTATGCGGATTTACCCACTGAATCAGGCAATGCAAGCGTTGCTGGTTTCGATTTAAGGAAGATCCGGACAAAAGAAATACCTTTTCTTCGTCGTAAACTGGGAATTGTATTCCAGGATTTCCAGTTACTGATGGACCGGACAGTGAATGAAAACCTGCTTTTCGTGATGAAAGCCACAGGATGGACGGACCGGAATAATATACAAAGACACTTACAGGAAGTTTTAGCCAAGGTGGGACTTGAGACAAAGGGAAATAAAAGGCCGCACCAACTTTCAGGAGGAGAGCAACAAAGAGTGGGAATCGCAAGAGCTTTGGTGAATGGTCCTGAAATCATCCTTGCTGATGAACCTACCGGAAACCTTGACCCGGAAACCTCCAGGGAGATTATCGGTCTTCTTTATGATATATCAAAAACGGGAAGTGCGGTTTTATTG
>CAIYUC010000091.1 GCA_903929315.1 uncultured Bacteroidales bacterium | reverse complement strand
GTTTAATCTGTTCATGCTTTGTCTCGTGATTCTTTTAAGTCCACCCCTACTTCATGCAGAAGAAATAGACAAACGTGAAGGATGTGACTCCTGCCTCTTTAAAATAAATTCTTTGGAAAAACCTTATGATCTTACCGGGCAATGGTTGTTCTCACGCAAGGATAGTGAACAAAACAAGGCTGTGAATCTGGATACATCTGACTGGGAGTTGATCAAAGCTCCCGGTCCATGGACGCTGGTTGAGTTAGGAAAAACATTCACAGTGGGATGGTATCGTGGAGTGTTTGAGTTCCCACCAGAGTTGATTGGCCAAAAAGTCGTTGTATTCATGGATACCTATTTGAGTCGTACTGATATTTATCTAGATGGCAACCTGATTTTCCGACGTCCTGATCCTGAGCGTTTCCAGTCGTTTTATCCCATTCAGTCCATTCCTGCCGTGTTTACGATCAGCAAAACGCGGCATGTCTTTACCTTCAGAATTCAGGGTTACATGATGACCGGGCCCTATCAATTGCCCCTGAAAATCCAAAAATTTGATGCAAAGGCACGTCGTGCCATGGCTAGCAGTCAATTTTGGGGAGGTGGAGGACAAGTCCGTTTGCTCGCAGCTTATATCGGTTTTGGCTTTGGCTTATTTTTCCTGCTGGTCTATTTCAAAACCAGAGAATTGCTCTATTTGATGGCTTCTCTCGTAGGCGTTTCGATCTTTCCGTTTTTTGGATTTCCTGGGGAGAGCTTTATTAATAGCTGGGGACCCGAAGTTTCTTACATTTTGCATTATCTAGGGCTTTTCGTATCTTACTTTATCTACCTGTTCATTCAATATTTTACTGGATGGCGTCCGAAATTAAACAAGTATCTAGGCGTGAGTTGTCTTGTAACTGCTGCCCTTTTCCCCTTTGCCGCTTTTGTGTACAGGGATGCCACATTAATACTGATAGCGCGGTATTTGTGTGTCTCGCTCTCCTTTGCCGTTATTTTTTGTGCTTGCAATGACCTGTTTCGCGCTTTCTGGAAAGACCGTGGAAATAAGGATTTACGTATACTGTCTATAGGGTTAGCCATAGCCGTCGGCACAGCATTAAATGATGGCGGCATCGATTTTGGGCTGTATAATTCCTATGGAATGCTTTCCGTGGGTTTTATTATTCTGGTTGCAAGCATCTTGTGGGTCGCGAGTATTTATTTTGGCAACACCTTCTGGGAAAACAAAAAACTTGCCACAAACCTCAAGGTAATAAACGAAAACCTGGAGAATTTGGTTACCGAACGCACAAAACAGTTACAGCAGTCTGAGGAAAAATATCGAACCATTCTGGAAAGCATCCAGGAAGGCTATTTTGAAGTTGATCTTAACGGTAAATTTACCTTTTGCAATAATTCAATGTCTCGGCTCACCGGGTGCTCCAAAGAGGAATTGCTGGGTATGAATCATAAGCAGTTTACAAATGAAGAAACCGCAAAAGAAGTTTTTCAAGCGTTTGATAACGTTTACACAACAGGGGAACCCTCCAAAGGATTCGATTGGCAGATTATAAGAAAAGATGGGGGTGAAGGATTCATTGAAGCAT
>CAIYUC010000090.1 GCA_903929315.1 uncultured Bacteroidales bacterium | reverse complement strand
GCAGCCATTGGCATGAGGCGTAACCGCATAGGTCACCGTTTCAATAGCAAAGCCCGTATTTTGTAATGTCTGGACAATTGAAGGGCCGGTTCCGGCGCTGTATCCCGTAACATTGAGGGAGCTCCCGGAAGCGGTCCAGGTGAAAGTTGAACCTGTTACCCCGGATTGAAGTACAATATTGGTTGATCCCTGGTTACATTGCTGGAAATTAGTGGTGGTGTTTGTTATTAAAGGCTTCGGATTGACTGTGACAATAACGTTTTGTGGTGGACCGGGAGGACAACCGAATGCCGTCGGCGAAACAGTATAAGTGACAGTCTCGATCGTGGTTCCTGAATTTACCAGTGTTTGGCTGATCATATTCCCGCTTCCGGCTGAGAAACCTGACAGGTTAGGCGAACTGGCCGAAACAGTCCAGGTAAATGTAGTACCAACCACATGGGAAAGGTTCTGAATGTTTGTCGATTGCTGCGAACAGATGGTCTGCGCAGGGGGATTAAAATAAACATCCGGGACCTGGACTACGGTGACCACATAATCTACGGTCAGGCCTGTGCATCCGTTTGCTGCCGGAGTGATATGGTAGGTGACGAATTCCGTATTCAGGCCAAGGTTTGTGAGGGTTTGATTGATCACAAGACCGCTTCCGGGGCCATATCCCATGATATTGGGTGAACTTCCCGTAGCGGTCCAGGAGAAACTGGCTCCGGATACATTGGAAGTCAGGGTGACATTGGGAGAAGTCGCCGAGCAAATCTGTGAAGACATCGGGTTATTGGAAACATCCGGCCTTGGGTTTACGGTGACAACGTAATCGGATATTGGTCCGGGACATCCGTTGGCCGTTGGAGTGATATCGTATGTTATAGTTTCAATTGTAAATCCTGAATTTGACAGTGTCTGGTTGATCAGGCTGCCAATACCGGGAGCAAAGCCCGACAGGTTCGGTGAACTTGCAGTGCAGGTCCAGGCAAATGCAGAGCCTGCAACAGTCGATGTTAGATTGACAGAGATCATGCTCTGTGTGCAGATCGTTTGGGCAAGGGGAGTTGTTGAGACATGGGGTGTAGGATTCACTGTCACAATGACACCTGAAGGTGTTCCGACGCACGAATTGGCTGTGGGAGTTACAAGATATGTGGCTGTTTCAATCGTATTGCCTGAATTTACTAAAGTTTGAGCAATAAGGTTTCCGGTTCCATCCGCGAAACCAGTAATATTTAATGAATTTGATGATGCTGTCCAGGAAAATGTAGCGCCTGCCACATGCGACAGGATCTGTTCGTTCGTTGTCTGTTGTGAGCATATTGCAGCGGAAGGAGGAGTAAAATAAATATCAGCAACAGGATAAACGGTGACAATAAAATCACTGACAGGTCCTGCACATCCAAGGGCATTGGGCGTGATATGATAGGTAACCGTTTCAATCAGGAATCCATTGTTGATCAATGTCTGGTTTATGACAGTTGAAGGAGACAGGAGATTGTCAGAATATCCGCTGACATTGGCTGAACCGGGAGTGCAGGTCCAGGTGAAGAGTGCTCCTGCGACATCCGAAGAAAGGGTAATATTCGTCAGGGAGTTGGAACAGATTGCCTTTGCCAGAGGTGATGTGGTCACATGGGGTGTTGGTTTTACATAAACAAAATAGGTTGTATCATTGCCCAAGCAAAGACCGGCAGTGGGCGTAATCGTATATTGCACTTCCCCAACGGTTGGGAGAGAATTTACCAGGGTTTGTGCAATAAGATCCCCGGCTCCGCCTGCAAGCCCTGTGATATTACCTGAAACAAGAGAAGCAGTCCAGGTGAAGGTCGTTCCTGCGCAGGTCGCTGTAAGATGAATATTAGTTGTATTTCCCGAACAGATGCTATCATGCATGGGATTGTCAGTTACTTGTGGCCTTGGATTTACCGTGACGGTAAAATCTGATGCAGGTCCCGGGCAACCATTATTGTGAGGAATAATATGATACACAACAAATTCGCTGTTATTGACAGTAATGTGTAATGTCTGGTCCAGGATGGTAGTTGGAACAGAATTATCACTGTAGCCGCTGATATTTCCGGAACCGGGCGTACACGTCCAGGTGAATGTTGTACCACTGATGTCGGAAGTCAGGGATATTCCTGTATGATCGTTGTTGCATATCTGTTTGCTCAGAGGATTATTTGAAAGATCAGGTGTTGGATATACAGAAACAACAAAATTAACCATAAGGCCCGAACAACCGTTCGCATGAGGAATGATATGATAGGTCACTGTGCCGGTCGTAAATCCTGAATTATTCAATACATCGTTAATAATAAGACCGCTTCCTGGGAAGAAACCGGACATATTCGCGGTTCCGGCAGAAGTCCAGGTAAAAGTTGTTCCCAGAACATCGGAGGTAAGATTTATATTTGTTCCGGTTGAATTACATATGCTCTCTGCAAGGGGCGAATTCGTAACATGGGGCGTCGGGTTAACGGTAACGTTAATATGTGCAGTATCCGACTGACCACAGGCGTCAGTTACAATTACCGTGTATCCGCTATAACCCACAGGAGGAATCAGGGTATAATATTGGAAAGTACCTCCGCCGCTCCAGATATAGTTATACGGAGGTTGTCCACCTGAAGGCATGGCTCTTAAGGTAATGGCAGTTCCTTCACAACTCGAAGTATCGGGAGAAGTCGTTAACAGCATGGTGGTATTGTCATAGATCCTTACCGTGTCATTAAAGGTCCCCGGGCCACTGCAGGAAGGGACGTTGACATAAAGGATAACTGTTTCGATGCCTTCCGGGATATTGTCCATATAAGCATGGATCGCGACTGAATTACTGTCCGATCCGGTAGGGATAATGACAGAGTCAGGAATGGGTGTATAATCCACTCCCATTATAGCTGTCCCCCCGATTGTATAATTTACCGTATAAGGCAGAATAGTCGGTTGTGCAAGGATAAAGGAAACATAAGCATCACCACAACCTTCAATAGCACCCAGGTGCAGGTTTGGATTTTGAAAACTGTTCGTGATTTGTAATCCCGTAGCATTAAAACTGTTTTTTTCAAGAAAAACGCCGGAATCCAACGCTTTGTCAATGGCATCGGCAACAGCTAATTTTATATGATAGGTGGAACAGGGAGTGACTATATGCCAGGCAGTAAAAACATAGGACAATCCATCATACTGAAAATTAAGTGCTCCTGGAGGGTTTATCCAATTTGAAGATGGATTTGCGCATAAATTGTTTATGGTAACATAATTTGAGCTTCCCGGCATCAATGCAAGATCTACACTGTTGTTGGAGAAGGTACCCATGATCCCTGGACCGCTCAGAAAAAATCCGAAGGCATCATTAAATTGATTACAGTATTCATAAAATTCCTCAGAGCCAAAAACATATCTGAATTTAAGGGTATCTGCCTGGGGTACAAAATCAAATTCGAGAACACATTTATCGTTTGTATTCACTCCTGCAATAATATTAAGATCAGGGTCAGCGCCATAAGTAGTAGAAGCCCCGGCACCCGTCGAATTATTCGGACCTATTGCGATATGAGCTGCTCCGGAAGTAATAAGAACTCCTGCCTGTATTCCTAACTGAATTGTAGCAAAACCTGCAGTGCTGAAATATCCGATTTGTGTGGATGCAATTGTTGCTGCTGAACCGTTAAAAGTGGCATTTGAAACAGTAATCCCCTGTCCGACAAGTTGAGTCTCAACCAACTGCAAGGGGGTCATGTTCATGGCTGCCCCTTCAGTCACTGTGAGCTGGCCGAAAACATTATTATTGACGACAAGAAGAAAGCAGAAAAAGAAAACTGTATAATATTTATTCATCTTGCAGTCAATGTTGTTCACAAAAACAGGCAACAATGCAATACTACAAATTTAAAAAGAAATATACATTGTTGGCACCTTTTTATGTTATATTTTGTACGTCGTAATTCGTTCTCGATCCCGATAGCTATCATATCTTAATACCTGCATTTAATCTTTCAAGCATCTTACAGAGAAAGCATTCGATCTTAAGGACGGATAGTAGGAAACAGAAGGATTGAATGTATTCATCCCATGCGCCCAAGCCTTATTCGGCCCATGCGTAGTGGATGACCAGAACATGGAAGCAAAATTGATAAAGCTCCATTTTACATTTTCATGAAGGACACCATTTAAGAAAGCATTAAATCCTGAAAACCCTGTAAACTTCAAGGGGCTTCCGGCAAAACCATTGCTGATGTATAAGTTAAAGAGTGAAGTCCATTCAGTCTCTGTGGGGATATGCCAACCGGGAGGACAGAAACCCTGGGCTCCGTTTGCAACATCAAACTTCATTAATTCATCCCATTGGTAAAGTCCGCCGAAAGTATTGCAATTAGTGGGATTATCATTCATGCAATATTTTTCTGATATGCAATTGTCTCGTTGCATCAGCGCTGAAACAGTGATATTTCCATAATCCAGGTTTGTCGTCATCCAGCATTGCGGACCTATCTGCACCGTTGAATATAGCTTGTTATCGCGGACATCTGTCACTGGGTTGCCACAAGCAAAAGCTACCGGAGCCATCACAATAATAACCTGGTTTGCATTTCCACTGCATCCGAAACCATTCACATAGGAATAAGTAATCGTATGTTCCCCTGCTCCTGCAATTCCCGGGTAAAAAATTCCTGCAGTTACACCGGCTCCTCCATAAGTTCCTCCGGTGGGTATACCGCCTTTGAGCTTGAAAGTTTGTGCATTTGTCGTGGTTACAGCATCCCAACAGGAAGTTAAAGAAACCACGGGCAAAGGATCAACTGTGACAATGACCGAATTAAGTGTTCCTGTGCATCCGTTTGCTGTCGGGGTTGTGGCATAGGTTACATTCTCAATGTTATAACCGGAATTCGTTAAGGATTGCTGGATAACATTTCCACTGCCTCCTGAAAAACCCGAAACATTGGGTGAACTCCCTGTTGCAGTCCATATAAATGTAGCTCCTGTCACATGTGACAGTAATTGTATATTTGATGTAACACCGGAACAAAGAGTTTGGGATGGCGGAGTAAAATAAACATCGGCGACAGGGAATACAGTCACTACAAAATTGACAATGCTACCGGGGCAGCCATTGGCATGAGGCGTAACCGCATAGGTCACCGTTTCAATAGCAAAGCCCGTATTTTGTAATGTCTGGACAATTGAAGGGCCGGTTCCGGCGCTGTATCCCGTAACATTGAGGGAGCTCCCGGAAGCGGTCCAGGT
>CAIYUC010000089.1 GCA_903929315.1 uncultured Bacteroidales bacterium | reverse complement strand
CAGCGCCGACTGTATTTGCCCCACCGTTTTCTCCCCCGACCGCAGTTCGTGGATAATCATTAGCCGGGTAGGGTCGGCAAAGGTCTTGCAAAGCCGGGCTTTAAGCCTGTATAACTCCTTTTCGTTTTGAATAGTCATTAAGGTAACCCCCTATTTGTTTATATATCTCTATATATATGTTAGGACGTATACGAGGAAAAAAGGAAGAGGCATGAGGCAGATTTTGCCAAATGTATGAAAAATGTAATGCCCCTTGAACGTTCATATATCTCTATATATATATTAGCACATATATAGGGAAAAGGGAAAGAGAAGGGCAACATATATCGTAACATCGATGAGAATTTTAACTCTTGGGGCTTTCTCTAATTATACAAGAAATAGCTAAACGTATTGGTCAAGATACACTTAAAAATATTGCATATATTATACTAATAATGTCTATTGAGATATGCTATAATAGCATACACTCCAGTTAAGTGATGGAACATTATTCATGCAAATTAACGAAGCTTCGAGGTTGTCCATAAAAAATGTTTATAAAGAAGGTTTGACTGACATATTCCCTCGTCCTGCCGAGATAGAACAGTTAAAAAGTGAAGCCTTTCAAAAATACTTAATTGGTAATGTTTCAAAATGTATCAAGGGTAACTCACTTGAGTCTCTAGAAATATCACAAATTGAACATGTGTTGCTACCCAAAGGTGGCCCATTCGATTTTAGACGATGCGCATTGATACAACCACTTGATACAATTAAGTATCTTGCTTTAGTATTAACAATTGCCGATGAATTTGAACGTTTACGCCCAACAAAGTCAAGGCATATTGTATTTTCTTATAGGTTCAAAACTCAAAGAGGTTACATATTTGATCTCAAATATAATATCACCTCATTTAAGAAACACATATCTCAAAAGACAAGACAAAAAGACGTTAATGTGTTAGTGAGTTGCGACATAGCAAATTTTTACGACAGAATAAATTTACATAGGTTAGAGTCGATTTTGGTTTCATTAGGGTTTGATAACCTAAGGATAAAACAACTCAATGAGTTGTTGTTATTCTGGGCAAATCGCGATTCATATTCTTTACCAGTTGGTTCAAACGCCAGTAGAATTCTTGCTGAATTAGCACTATATGAAGTTGATAATTATCTATTATCAATAGGGGTTAAATTTTGTAGATTTGTGGATGACTATAGATTATTTGCGCCAGATGCCCTTACTGCTCATTACTGGCTTACTCAGTTAATTGAACGTTTATGGATTGAAGGATTAACGATAAATCAAAGAAAAACAAAAATTGAAGATGTTTCAGATAAAACAAAGGTAGACTCAAAAACCGAGTTAACAAATGATGGAAAAAGAATTAAAGATAAAGAAATGAAACCTATTCAAATTAAGGCAGGGTATGGAGGCATAATTCCTACTCATTTTCGAATACCTAACAAAAAAGAACAAAAAAAATTTAGACATATCGATCCCGATGACTTGATAAAAACAATTAAAACAAAAAAAATAACGGAACCTGATGATGTCATCAATTATGTAAAATCAGTAATAAGTACAAAAAAATATCAATATTTATTGTATCTTCCTGAGCTAGCTACCATTTTCCCCCAGTTTACACTTTATATCGTTGACGTTTTAAAAAAATATAAAGACAAGTTAAATGAGAGTCAAAGAGAAACCATAAAGAATGGATTTTCGAGAAGGCTTCAAGAAAATAAATAT
>CAIYUC010000088.1 GCA_903929315.1 uncultured Bacteroidales bacterium | reverse complement strand
TTGAAAAATTTATGGCATCATATTGTCTGATTTCAATATCTATTTCTTATCTTTGTTGGAAGGATAAAAAATAGCATGAAATAAACGCTCTTTAATTTCCGGATGTGTGTTTTTACAACTTCACAAAATATCCCCCCCTCCCCCCCCCAAATGGTAAAATGGCAAAGTCTAAAATTGTAAAATCATTTTACACTTTGCATTTTGACTTTTACCTTTTGACTTTTACTTTTTTGATTTGGGCTCTATTCTCCCAACCGGCCTTCTCAGAAGTCACTAAAACCAAAGGCTCTTTAAAGTCTCCTTCTGCCTTCATCGAAAACAAAGGCCAGATCATCGACCAGAACAACAAACCAAATCCGGGGTGTTTGTATTTGTTAAATACACCCGGGTTTAATGTACAGTTACGTAGGGGTGGGTTTTCGTATGATATATATTCTATAGGAAATGTGACAGAAGGCAATAGGCAACAGGCAATAGGCAATAGGGATATCGAGCATCGAGTATCGAGCATCAAGTATCATAGGATTGATTTCAACCTTCTGAACGCCAACCCAAATCCCGTTATTGAAACTTCTGATCCTTCACCTTATTATTTCAATTATTTCACAGCATCTGTCCCACCTGAAGGAATTAAGAATGTCAGGCAATACAAGGCTATTACTTACAAAAACATCTATACGGGAATTGATCTTGAATTTTTTATGAATGATGAGCACGGACATAAATACAATTTTGTGATCCATCCGGGAAGCAATATCAATGATATACGGTTGACGATCGCCGGGCCTGAATATATTTCTTTAATTCAGGATACCCTGAAATTCAAGACAAGATTTGGTGCTCTTGAGGAATTGATTCCGGAAAGTTATTACATAACCAATGATTCAAGAATTGATATCAAAGCACGATTTAAGAAAATAGATAATGAAGTTTATGGATTTGTAATTGATAAACCAATTCCGGAAAATTCAGATCTGATTATTGATCCCACTGCAATAAGGCTTTGGGGTACCTATTATGGTGGTTCGAGTAACGAAGCATCGGGACAATGTGCAGTAGATAAAGCCGGGAATGTTTTTCTTACAGGAACAACTGAATCAACCAATAATATTGCGAGTTCCGGATCCTATCAGAATACATTGATCGGTAGCAGTGATGCCTTCCTTGTAAAGTTTAATGCAGCCGGACAGCGTCAGTGGGGAACTTACTTTGGTGGGGGTAGTGAACAATTATGGTCGTCGGAGTCAATCGTTGTCGATAAAAGTGGAAATATTTATTTTGCGGGCTCAACCAGCTCAACTTCCGGAATTGCCTCTAACGGCGCACATCAGAAATTTTATGGTGGAGGTCAATCTGATTGTTTTCTTGAAAAGTTCAACCAGGCCGGTGACAGGCTCTGGGGAACTTATTACGGTGGTGCAAATACAGATGATTTTGGAAGTGTTACTGCCGATAAAAATGGGAATGTATTTCTTTCGGGATCAACTGCTTCAGATACAGGTATTTCTACCCCGGGATCCTATCAACCAAATCTATATAATGTTAATCCAGATGCATTTCTTGCAAAATTTGATAGCAACGGTGTTAGGCAATGGGGTACCTATTATGGTGGAGAATGGGGTGATGATAGTCGGGGCAGCACGATTGATGGTTCAGGAAATGTGTACTTTGCCGGTGTAACTGCATCCAACACCAATATTGCAAGTCCCGGATCATTTCAGACTACATTTGGAGGATATCCTGATGATTCTTTTTTAGCAAAATTCACAACCGGAGGCCAACGGTTATGGGCAACATATTACGGGGGGTCAAATAGAGATGAAGTAAATGGATGTACTGCTGACAGTGCAGGGAATGTATGTATGGTTGGGACTACGCAGTCTCTCAACGGAATAGCAAGCCCCGGATGTTTTCAGCCTACATATGGAGGAGGATATTCCGACACATTTATAGTAAAATTCGATAGTTCAGGTCAAAGGCTATGGGGGACTTACTATGGCGGCAACTCTAAAGATGATGGCGGAGTTTGTACAATCGGATCGGGAAATAACATATTTATAGTTGGCACAACTGGGTCAACCAATAATATTTCGACTCCGGATTCTTATCAACCGGCTTTAGCAGGTTTTGACAATGGATTTCTTGTAAAATTCAATGCTGCCGGACAACGTCAATGGGGTACCTATTATGGAGGTAGTAATATGGACGGTTTATATAATTGTAGTTATGTCGTGGATGATACTCTCTACATGGCTGGAGGTACATCTTCGACAAATAACATAGCGAGTCCGGGAGCATGGCAGCAAGTATTTGGGGGAGGCATGGATGCTATGTTGATCAAGTTCCTTGATTGCTGGCCAATCGATACTGCCGGACCCATTACCGGACCGGTCAATGTATGTAAAACTTCAACCGGCATTAATTATTCAATTCCAACGCTTGCGCATGTCGTGGATTACGTCTGGACCTTACCAGTGGGCTTCACTCTTATAAGTGGGGCAGGAACTCCAAGTATTGCGGTGGATGTTAACAATTCTGCAGCTTCAGGAACCATCTGGGTAAAAGGATTGAATAAGTGCAATGATCCCGGAGATTCAGCTTATTTATATGTGACGGTTAGCCAAGCACCTGTTCCTGTTATTTCAGGTCCAAATAATACCTGTGCGGGTCCGGGAAAGGTCTATTCTACAGCTTCAGGAAAAACGAATTATCAGTGGAGCATTTCGGCAGGAGGAGTGATCACATCAGGAGGCACGACCACGGATAATACGGTAATGGTTACATGGAATGCTGTCGGAATTCAGCATGTTTATGTCAATTATACGGATGCCAACGGATGCTCTGCAGTCACAACCACTGATTATATTGTCACGGTAACTCCAAGTCCGATCGTCAATATAACAATCACTGCCACATCAAATAATGTTTGTTCAGGAACACAGGTTACGTTTAATTCCACAGCATCAAATGGAGGTGGTAATCCTTTCTATCAGTGGCAGGTTAACGGGATCAACATTGGAGCCAATTCTTCCTCTTTTTCTTATACACCATTTAACAACGATTTAGTAAGGTGTATATTGACTTCTTCGATCACTGGATGTATCATGAATAACCCGGATACATCCAATGTCATAACTATGATTGTCAATCCAATTCTTGCGGTCAGTCTCTCCATCAGTGCCTCTGAAAATCCATTCTGCCAGGGATCCACCATAACGTTCACAGCTAATCAAACGAATGGAGGTATAACACCGTCGTACCAATGGAAAGTAAATGGCGGAAATACCGGCCCGGATAATCCGGTTTATTCGTTTGTTCCCAACAACGGAGATGTCGTTTCCTGTGTTTTGAATTCGAGTATTCCCTGCCCGACTGGAAACCCGGCCACATCAAACAGCATCACAATGGTTGAAAATACCAACGTGGTAGTCAGTGTTACAATTTCACCATCAGCAAACCCGGTATGCAGTGGAACGTCCGTGACATACCAGGCAATACCCACAAATGGCGGTACAACTCCGGTTTTTCAATGGAAGGTTAACGGAATTATTGTGGGAGGCAATAATCCAATTTATTCCTATGTTCCGGTC
>CAIYUC010000087.1 GCA_903929315.1 uncultured Bacteroidales bacterium | reverse complement strand
TGACATTAAAAACGATGACAATGTTCTTGGGAAATATTTGATGACCGTGGATGAGATGCATCGTGCGCTCACCAGCGCTCCTTTGATCGAGGGTGATTCACCGGATCTGGGGCATTTGTTTTTAAAATACGCCATGCCTGATGAGATAGCTGAATATAAATTGAAAAAATTTGAAGGTCTGATTTTTTATGGTGGTTCTCCAAGGGCAAGTATAAATCTTGCATTAGCTGCAAAAGCATATGCTTTCATTAAACGAAGGGGATATGTGATCCCGGAAGATATCCGTGCAGTGGCCAATGATGTTCTCCGCCACCGGATTGGTCTTACCTATGAAGCAGAAGCGGAAAATATTACCACAGAAGATATTATCAATGAGATCTTGAATACCGTTGAAGTTCCCTGAGGTCCTTCGCGTTATCCCTCTTTCGCTTTCCGGTCATTTATATACCCTCCCGCGAGAGGTGAGAAACGCATGACAAACACAAGAAAATGGAAACATCTGACCTGTTAAAGAAGGTTCGTAAAATTGAAATTAAAAGCCGGGGACTGTCCAATCATATCTTTTCCGGACAATATCATAGTGTTTTTAAAGGAAGAGGAATGGCTTTCAGCGAAGTAAGGGAATACCAATATGGTGACGATATCCGCAACATCGATTGGAATGTTACAGCCCGGTTTAATCATCCTTATATTAAGGTATTTGATGAAGAACGCGAATTGACAGTGATGCTCCTGATTGATGTCAGTGGATCCAACCATTTTGGAACGGTTAACACACTTAAAGAAGAATTGATCACTGAAATCGCTGCAGTATTGGCATTCAGTGCAATCCAGAACAATGACAAAGTAGGAGTTATCTTTTTCAGTAAAAATGTCGAAAAATTCATTCCTCCCAAAAAAGGACTCTCCCATATTCTCCGTATCATCAGGGAACTTATTGATTTTAAACCGGAAAACAGGGAAACAAATATCTCAGAAGCGTTACATTATTTTACGAATGTAATAAAAAAGAGATGTACTGCCTTTATCCTCTCCGATTTTTTAAATAAAGATTTTGAAGATGCCATAAAGATTGCGAATAAAAAACATGATTTGATCGCTCTTAATATTTATGACCCGCGTGAAACCGAAATACCTGATCTGGGACTTATGCGGATTAAAAATGCCGAAACAGATCAACAAATGTGGATTGATACTTCCAGCGCCAAAGTCAGGCTCAGTTATAAAAACTGGTATGAAAAACACAATAAATATCTGTCGGATGTTTTTATTAAGAGTGGTTTAGATGTTGTTAAGATAAGAACGGATCAGGATTATGTGAAACCGTTGATTAATCTTTTCAAGAAAAGAGAAGCAAGAAGGTAATTGATTCCGATGCGAAAAAACATATTCATAAGCCTTATCATAGTAGTGTTCCTTGCACAAAAAGTTCTGAGTCAGGATATAAATGTGGTCACAAGGTTAGATACCAATGCCATGCTTATAGGAGACCAGGTCAGGCTGAATATTGGTATTAGTGTGCCGGCTAAATCTTTGGTTACCTGGCCATTGATCGGGGATACCATTCTGGGGCATATCCTGGTGTTGAACAGGACCAAAATAGATTCCGCATTTTCACCTGATAGAAAAATTCTCAAACTGAATCAGAAATTTTTACTTACTTCATTTGATTCAGGGTTTTATGCTATTCCTCCTGTAAGATTCTATATCCAGCAACCACCGGATACCGTGAAAATAGCCCGTCAATCCGAACCGCTTTTTCTGAATGTACACTCGGTGCATGTGGATACGACATTGGCCATCAAACCGATTAAGGGCCCAATAAAGATCCCTATCTCTTTCCGGGAAATGTTACCCTGGATTATTGGAGGAGTTTTAGTCATTGCCCTGGTTTCCTTTATCATTTATTACCTGAGAAAGAGGAAAAAAGCGGAACCACTATTCCGGCTCAAACCCAGGATTTCATTGCTGCCACATGAGACTGCCCTGATGGAACTTGAGAAATTGCGGATTAAAAAACTCTGGCAAAGCGGTAAAATCAAAGAATATCATACAGAATTAACGGAGATTATCCGAAAATACATTCAGGAACGATTTGGCATTATGGCGATGGAGATGACCAGTGAGGAGATCATGGAATCATTAAAGGACAATATGGAAATCAGTAAAGGAGCATTGGACAAGTTACTTCAAATATTATTGCTGGCCGACCTCGTTAAATTTGCCAAGGCCCAACCGTTACCATCTCAGCATGAGCTTAGTCTTGAAAATGCGATCGCTTTTGTTAAAGATACAATTCTCCGGATCGTTGAACAAAAGGAAGTTACAGAACTGAAGGAACCGGCTATGATAAATTGATTTTCTATGGTTATTGTTGAGGTGAAAACCTTTAAAGGATATATAATATATAAGGACATTTGATTTTTGATTCACGGAGATGATTAAGGGAATAACATTTGCTCAACCGCACTATTTATTCTTTCTGTTGCTGATTCCTTTATTTGGGGTATGGTACTATTACCGGTTTAAGAAAAATAATGCCGATGTTATTTTGTCCTCTTCAGAAGGCTTTGAAGGAATTGGACAGAGTATCCGTCTGGTTTTGTATCACGGATTGTATGTCTTAAGACTGCTTGCTATATCGTTATTGATCGTTATTCTTGCAAGACCCCAGTCAAGTTTAAGCAGACAGGATATTTCAATTGAAGGGATTGACATTGTACTTACCGTGGATATATCAGGAAGCATGCTATCAGAAGATTTCAAACCCAACAGGATCGAAGCAGCAAAGGATGTTGCGACGGAATTCATTAACGGGAGACCCAATGACCGGATCGGACTGGTGATATTCAGCGGGGAAGCATTTTCCCTGTGTCCGCTTACTTCAGATCATGCTGTATTAAAGAACTTGTTTAAAGATGTCAAAATGGGGATGATTGAAGATGGGACGGCGATTGGAGATGGGTTAGCAACGGCCGTTAACCATTTGCGTAATAGCCAGGCAGTGAGCAAAGTGATTATATTATTGACGGATGGTGTGAATAACATGGGTTCATTGGATCCCCTTTCTGCCGCCGAAATAGCCAAACTATACGGAGTTCGTATCTATACCGTCGGAGTCGGTACAAATGGAATGGCTCCTTATCCTGTTCAGACTCCATATGGGATCCAATACCAGAATATTAAAGTGGAAATCGATGAGGAATTACTGAAAAAAGTAGCTCAGTTAACGGATGGTCAGTATTTCCGGGCTACAAATAATGCAACACTTCATCAGATTTACCAGAAAATTGATAAAATGGAGAAATCAAAAATCGATGTGACCATTTTCAAAAGGAAGAAAGAGGAATATGCGTTTCTGGCAATTATTGCCATTGCGATGATTGCTTTTGAGTTTCTTTTACGAAATATTTATTTCCGGAATATACCATAAAATGTTAAAACCAATGAGTCATTCCGGAATTTAATGGCTGACTTTATATATGTTCAGGTTTGCACATACATATTATTTCTACTTATTCCTGATCATTCCTGTTTTCGTGGGAATACTGGTTCTTTTCCTTTTATGGAGAAAACGGAAAATTAACCTGTTTGGGGATAGATTGCTGGTCATGCAACTTATGCCGGATTATTCCAACGGGAAACTGATATTTAAATTCGTCCTCCTTATGCTTTCATATTCTTTTCTGGTGCTGGCATTGGCAGAACCTCAAACAGGTTCAAGGCTCGAAAAAGTTCACAGGAAAGGAATTGACCTGATCCTTGCCTTGGATGTATCAAACAGCATGCTGGCACAAGATATCAAGCCAAGCAGGCTCGAAAGGGCAAAGCAGGATATTTCCAAGTTGATTGACAGGTTGGAAGGAGATCGTATAGGTATTATCATATTCGCAGGTAAAGCATATACTCAATTACCCATTACCACCGATTATACAGCTGCCAAACTGCTGTTATCTGCCGTAAATACACATAGCGTGCCGGTCCAGGGAACAGCCATCGGAGATGCCATTGAGAGCGCTGCCAATTCCTTCGGACAAAGCAATCATAACAAGGCTATTATCATAATCACGGATGGGGAGGATCACCAGGGGGGTGTTCTTGAGCAAGTTGAATCAGCCAAAAAAAATGGAATAACCATTTATACCATTGGCATGGGATTGGCGGAAGGAGCTCCCATACCTATCTATAACGGAGATATCCAGATTGGTTATAAAAAGGATAAGGATGGTACAATTATTATAAGCAAGCTTGATGAATCTATCCTTCAAAAAATCGCTACCGCCGGAAACGGTATGTATGTCAGGGCAAATAATGCAACTACCGGATTGAATAAAATTTTTGATGATATTAATAAGATACAGAAATCCGAGATTGAAACAAAACAATTTTCAGACTACGAAGACCGTTTTCAATATTTTATCGCTGTTAGCTTGATTTTCCTTATATTTGAACTTCTTCTGTTTGATAAAAAGAACCGGTGGTTTAAAAAATTCAAACCATTTGAACAGCAGCTATTATAACAATAACAATGAATATTTTAACTAAACAACTTGTTTTTTCATCAATTTCCCTGCGTGTTTCGGGCACAGCCGTTTTATCAAAAATAATAATGGCTGCATTTTTCCTGGTTATCCTCCCGTCCTTATCTTTTGCTCAAAAGGAAAACAAACTTTTACGACAAGGGAACAAGCTCTATGAACAAGGAAATTACAAAGATGCTGAAATGGATTACAGGAAAGCGCTTGAAGTAAATAATGAATCCACGCGAGGTCAGTTTAACCTGGGTACAGCCATATACAAACAGAAAAACTATGATGAATCATCAAAAATTTTTGGTGCGCTTTCCGATTCGAAAATTGATCAGAAAACAAAAGCAAATGCACTGCATAATCTTGGGAATTCCTTCATTGAGTCAAAACAATACGATAAAAGTATCAAGGCTTACGAAAATTCCTTGCTAAACAACCCTTCGGACAAGGATACAAAATATAATTTGGAATATGCGAGAATGATGCTTAGGAAACAACAAGAGAAGCAGAACCAAAAGGATAAGAACAAACAGAATAAAGACCAGCAGGATAAAAAAGATAAACAAGATCAGAATAAGGATCAGCAAAATAAAGACCAGTCCCAGAATAAAAGCCAACAGGATCAAAATAAAAAGATTACCAAAGAAGATGCTGAACGGATGCTGGAAGCCTTGAAGAATAATGAAAAGAAAACGCTTGTAAAGCTTAATAAGGAGAAAAACAAGAACCATCAACAAATCGTTATAGAGAAGGATTGGTAAATCACTAATGATAGCGAAGGAATAAGCTTGAAAAAAAAATTTTACAGGGAATAGAGAAATTGTCAGGTTTTGATCATATGTCAATTAAAGGAATAACAGTTTTACTGGTTTTGATCTTCTTCACTTGTTGGTCAGGAAGTGCACAGGATATTGAATTTACAGGGACAGCTAAACCGGATGTGGTTATAGGAGAAACTTTTACGCTGACTTATACTATTAATGCACAAGGCCAACAATTCAAAGGCCCTGCCTTAAACAATTTCAACCTTTTATCAGGCCCGAATACATCCACCACTTCGAGCATACGTTCTGTCAATGGCCGGACATCCATGTCCATAATATACACCTTTGTCTATCTGATTCAGGCAGTAAAAGAAGGTACTTTTGAGATACCAAAAGCTTCTGTTACTGTTGATCATAAAGTCTATCAATCAAATTCCTTAACGATCAAAGTCGTCAGGAATTCTGGCGGAGGACAATTGCAAAATCAGCCCCCTGTTCAAAATCCATATCCCCCATCCGGGGGTTCCAGACAAAATCCGGGCAGTGTTCAAGCCGGATCCAATGATGTTTTTTTAAAGGCCTTCATCAGTAATGCCAGTCCTTTGCAAGGGGAAGGAATTGTGATTACCTATAAAATTTATACGAAAGTTCCTATCCAGCAAATCACGATTAATAAAATATCCTCCTTTCCTGGATTTTGGTCCCAAAGTCTTTCCAAGGAAAATGAAAAATTCAATCAATACAATCAAACTATCGATGGACAACAATATGTTGTTGCTGATATTCGCAAGATTGCTCTTTTCCCGCTAAAAAGCGGTAAACTTATTGTAGATCCTTTGGAAGTTGAATGCGTAGCTCAGATTAAACGACAATCAAAGCAGAAAACAGGAGATCCCTTTTTTGATGATTTCTTCAATGACCCGTTTTTCAACAATTCGATGGCATCAGTTGAAAAATCATTGAAGTCTAATCCTGTAATAATCAATGTCCGGCCCCTCCCAACCAATGATAAACCTTCAGATTTCAGTGGCGCTGTGGGGGTTTTTTCATTTAAGACAGAACTCGATAAAACCCGGTTAAATGCAAACGAACCATTAAATTTAAAGTGCACTGTAACCGGAGAAGGGAATATTCAACTTATTGATAAAATGAATGTAACATTCCCTCCGGATTTTGATTCCTATGACCCGAAAGTTACCAGTGATATTAAAACCACCGCCAATGGTATCAATGGTAGCCAGACATTTGAATATCTCGTTATTCCAAGGAAACCGGGGAAGTTTTCCATCAAACCCATCACGTTTTCCTATTATGATTTGACTAAAAAAAAATATATAAGTCTCGCCAGTCCCGCATATTCTATTGAAGTAGAGAAAGGAAACGGGGAACAATCAGTGGTGACTTATTCCGGTCAGACAAAAGAAGATATCAAATATATCGGGAGCGATATTCACTTCATTAAAAACCAGCCTATGCAGCTTCATATACTAGGCTCTCTTTTCTTTGGTTCTTTGCCTTTTTATCTTCTAATACTGATTCCACTCCTTCTTTTTATTTTGCTGGTGGCTTATTGGAAACATCAAGTTGCCAGGCATAGTAATGCGATGTTAATGAGAAACAAGAAAGCAACAAAAGTGGCAAAAAGGAGGTTAAAAAAAGCGCATGATTCTTTGAAGGCAAATAAGGAAGAAGAGTTTTATGAAGACATTTCACAAGCCCTTTGGGGTTATTTGAGCGATAAATTCAGCATACCACTTGCAGAGTTGTCGATGGATTCTGTTTCCGAAGCGCTTATCAATAAAAATGTGAGGGAAGAAATAATAGATCAATTTAAAAGTACACTTAACAATACGGAATTTGCGCGATTTGCACCTGGGGAGAAGTCAATGATGATGGAAAAGATATATAACGAAGCCTTGAATGTTATTTCCAAAAATGAAAGAGAACTCCGGTAACAATGGGATAGACCTATGAAAAAACTCTTTGTCATCTTCAGTTTTTTGTTCCTTACCGTCAATCTGTTTGCGATGGATTACAGGCTTACCATTACCAAAGCAAATAAAGCATATAGTGACGGTTTATATACAAATGCATTGGAATTATACAGACAAATCCTCAAAGATGGCTATGAATCGGCTGACTTGTATTATAACATCGGGAACGTTTTCTATAAGATGAATGATTTTACCTCCGCAATCCTGTTTTACGAAAGAGCTAAAAAGTTGAACCCGGGTAATGAAGACATTGAATATAATCTGAAGGTCGCCAACAGCAAGATAGCCGATAAAATAGAACCGATACCTGACCTGTTTTACCGTCGTTGGTATACGTCAATGACAAGACAATTCTCAGTTGATACCTGGGCAAAAGCCGGAATCATAGGGTTTGCTTTAACCCTGGTCCTTGCAGCTTTTTATGTGATCTCCAGGGTATTATTTATCAGGAAATTAGGATTTTGGCTTGGGATCATTCTCTTTTTTTTGTCCCTATTCTGTTTCCTGTTTGCTTATCAGGATTTTCGTAATCTGAAAAACCAGACCGAAGCAATAATTTTTGCTCCTACCGTAACCATTAAAAGCTCTCCGGATGATAAAAGTATTGACCTGTTTGTTCTGCATGAAGGAACCAAAGTTCAATTGATGGACCAAATCGGGAATTGGTTTGAAATTAAAATTGCAAATGGAAGTATCGGGTGGTTACCTTCTTCATCAATAGAGAGAATCTAAATTTCTGATTTTTTTTTTGGAGAATAAAGATTTTCAACTATATTTGTTGGATGAATTGGTATGTCCTAATTACATTCATTTTGACAGATTTTCCTGCGTTTGCTATTCATTAAAAGCTGTTCATTATTAAACCAAACGATATGAAAAATAGAATTTTACCATTTGGCTTCTTTACCCTATTTGTTGGATTCGCTTTTTTGTTCACTTCTTTCGAATCTTATGCTGAGAACCCCGGTTCCATCAAAACAATCAAAAAAACAATTCCTTTTCCAGGTAAATCATCCGATGATCAGCTGTATCAAATGAGATGTAACCAGAATACCGGGAAGATTAATCCTATTGATGTTTTAAAGGCAAAAGAACAGATCTCCAGGCTCATGAATAAAAGCACTCCCGCTCTTGATTTGAACTGGATATCTTTAGGCCCCAATAATGTTGCAGGAAGGACCCGTGCGCTTCTCTATGATAAAAATGATCCAAATGGTGAAACCCTTTATACCGGTGGTGTTACCGGAGGAGTCTGGCGATCAACAAATAACGGACTAACGTGGAATCAGGAAAATACGGGAAGCAATGAAGTCCTTAGAATTACCTGCTTTGCACAAACACCAAATGGAACGATTTATGCCGGGACAGGTGAATCTTATTGTAACATGGACAAATATGTCGGCACCGGTCTTTATCGCTCGAGTGATGGAATAACATTTACTCTCATCCCAGCCACTCAACCTACTCCGAATGATACTAATGCAGACTGGGCATATATAACCAAATTAGCCTGCGATTCCAGAAACAGCCGCCTTTTTGCTGCCACCAGTACCGGTTTAAAATACTCTGACAACGGTGATGACTGGACTACGGTTTTGCCTGGTAATGCAAAAGACGTTAAAATAGGCTCTGATGGTACTATCCTTGCTGCCATTGACAACAATGCTTACATAGCTGCCGGTGGTGATGTGACAAATTTTGTCAACCTCTCAACAGGAAGAAGTGATACCACTCTGCCTCTTCCCGCCGTCGTCGGAGGAATAGAATTTGCTTTTGCGCCTTCAGATCCAAACATCCTGTATGCCAGTTTCCTTAATCTTCAATATAGCTTATTAAATGTCTACCGTTCTATTGACAGAGGAATTACCTGGCATGTTATATTTCCTTCCAATGCGACATTTGATCCATTTCTGGGCGCTGGTTGTTATGCAAATTCGATAGCTGTTTTCCCCAATGATCCCTACCAGGTTTTGCTGGGTGGTATTGACATTTGGTGGGGTAAGAAGTACCAGGAAACCGGTTATTATAGCTGGGAAGAAGTATCCTTTCCCTATATAGGGACTACACAAATATTGCCTCAGTATATTCCTATATATCAACATAATATCATGTTCCGCCCGAATGATCCCAACCAGTTCGCAATTGCCAACGATGAAGGTGTTACAGTTGGTACTATTAGCGCGGATTCTGTTTTATACCAAACGTCAAATAAGCTTTTAATCACTACGCAATTTAACAGTATCGCTTATGGCCGATTGAAGAATTATGTTATGGGAGGCGGATATTATATAGGAACTCAGATCATTGGTCCATATCAATCGAATGATCCGATGAACGCAACTCAAATTGGCTTTGATAATGGTGGTAATTGTGCCTGGTCATTAATCAGCCCGAATACTGTTATCTATTCTATTTCCGGATTAACCCCGCCATTCTATCGTTCCGAAGACCTTGGAGTAACGGTTTCCCCGACTTTCCTTGGAGGTATTGCCCCCAATTATACCGGGGGTGTCAATAGTACACTGATTAATTATATGCCCATTTATAATTGGGAAAGTTTTAATTTTGATAACAGCCGGGATTCCGTGACCTACGTAGCACGTGTCAAAGCCATTAAAGCAGACACTACAATCATTGTCAGTAGCAGCAATGCTAAATTTCCGATTAAATATACTACCACTGCACCTATCGCATTAGGTGACAGTATCAGGGTAAAAGATATCGTACAATCAAGGTTTTTTATTTATGGCACAAAAGGTGCGAACACTGCAAGCGGGATCTTTATGACCAAAGATGCACTTAAGTTTTCTATAGATCCTGTATGGTTCCAGATTTCAAAAATTGCCGCAGGATCGCCCATTGATCCTGTCACTTGTATGTCAGTCTCGAAAGATCTAAATTATTTATGGGCCGGAACATCGAAAGGACACCTGGCCCGGGTGTCAAACATTGCATTGGCTCATGATTCAGCTACCGCTGATATTAATAGCATAACATGCATTGTAGCAACCGAGAGCTTTGATTCCACTTCGTACCCATTCCTTAAAAAACGGCATGTAACATCCGTTGATATTGCCCGGGATGATAATAATGTCGTTCTTATTACTTTAGGAAATTATGGGAATACCGATTACGTATATCTGACTGAGAATGCTCTGGATTCCCTGCCAACCTTCAGACTTGTCCAGGGAAATCTACCCGATATGCCTGTTTACTCATGTGTAATGGAAATGAGTAATCACAAAAAAGCAATTCTTGGTACTGAATTCGGCGTCTATACCACAGATGATGTTACTGTAACCTCTCCACTCTGGAGTCCAACCAATAATGGTTTAGGTGATGTTCCGGTTACAATGATCAAACAGCAAACCGTCAACTATTACCCGGTTGAGAATTTTGGAACCATTTACCTTTCCAGCTATGGCAGAGGACTTTTTATGGATACAACTTACTTTATCCCTTTAGGCATAAATCCAAGTCCTGTTGCACCCGTTACCGGGAATGAGCTGTTTGTTCAGCCCAACCCCTTCGAGAATATTGTCACTGTCACCTATAATGTTGAAAAACCTGCTGAAATCAATGCTGTCGTTTACGATCTGATGGGCAAGGTTGTAAATACATTATCCCTTGGCCAACAACAACGGGGAGAACACAGCATTAAAATGGATTTCAGTTCCCTGCCAAGAGGTACATATATTGTCCGGATCAATAATGCTTATGCTAAAGTTGTCAAGGTTAATTAAAGCATTCAATAACTTTCATTTTTAAAAAATTATAAGAGACTTATAATAAAATCAAAAAATATGAAAAGATATATTTTTACTCTCTTCCTGCTGAGTGCTGCTTTTAGCATTATGGCTGAACAACTGGTTTATACACCAGCATTAAAATCACCGGCCGACAATGCAATTAATCAAATGCCCAACGTTCCGCTCTCATGGTATGCCATAACCGGGAGTACAGGTTTACAATACGAGTTAACGTTTGATACTACAGCTAACTTCAATTCCCCCCTGATGTTTGATACAATTCAAACCTTATTAACAGGATATCGTACTAAGAACCTGCTCTTTGGTAAGGTTTATTATTGGAAGGTCAGGGCAATTGACAATGGCAATACTTCTGCCTGGTCACCCACCAGATCTTTTTCGATTTTCAATAACCTTAACATTGACCTGCCTGCGATCGGCGATTCTAATCAAGCCCCTGATGTGGCGATTTCCTGGAAATCCACTCTCAACTTCATAACAATCACAGGTGTGAGTTATTATGATTACCAGGTTGACACCTCGGCTAATTTTAACAGTGCACTTCTTGTTAGCGGATCAGTCAAAGGAAATGTATTCAGTTTTAAAAACATGAATCTACGGTTCTATACTACTTATTATTGGAGAGTCAGACCAAGACATGCAGGAGGCGCCGGTACCTGGGATACTACTCTCTGGTATTTTAAGATTCTTAAAAACCCAATTCTGATATCTCCTGGAAATAACGTAATTAATCAGTCCCTGGATGTAACATTAAAATGGAACATTATTACCGGTATTCTGGCCTATCAATATCAGATTGCACTTGATCAGAATTTTACTGACATAGTCAATGCATCAGAATCCGATACAATTGTGGTTAAAGCTGAATTTCTCAGGTTTGGTAATTCCTATTATTGGCGGGTTCGTGCGCGTCATCTTACCGATACTTCAGACTGGAGTCAAACTTACCACTTTTCAGTAAACAGCACAGTGATTTTAAAATCGCCTGCCGACAATGCTCAAAATATAGCATTCAGGCCCCTTTTAGTATGGACGGCGCAAACCGGTATCACAGGATACCAGTTGGAATTGGATTCCCTGAATACTTTTAGTAATCCTATAGTAAACTATAAACCCAAAGCCTCGGATGTTAATTACCAGGTTACAAAAAGTCTGAAATCACTTAAAACTTATTACTGGAGAATGCGGGCTTTCGCCGGTACAGGAATAACTGCGGATACGTCCGCCTGGAGCCCTGTCTGGTCTTTTACCATTTTAAATCCTACCGGCATTGAAGAAAATACTATTCCTGCTTTTGCATTGTATCCAAACCCTACTTCCGGCAAAATCTTTATCAGAGTTGATTCTAAAGAGGTTAATACAGTCCAATTCACAGTCTTTGATCTGGTTGGTAAGAAGATATTTGAGAAACAGTTGAATTTCACAGTTGGCCAAAATGTTGAGGAAATAAACCTGGATAATATCAGGAAAGGAGTCTATATTGGCCACCTGACAATTGGCAACACTTCTGTAAACCAGAAGATTATTGTTGAAAAATAAAATTGGATATTTCAGGAAGAGGTTTTTGACTTTTATTTTGAGAGGCTTAGTTTGAATTCCTTGAGTATTTGTAAATCCTCCTGCGAGATATAATTAATTTCCAGGGCTTTCTCAATAAGCACATCATAGTCTGTTAAAGTGATCAAGGGTGTTTGGGCTTCTTTAAAACCCTTTTCCGATGCTGGCAAATTATAGGTAAAGATTGCAATCATTCCTTCTACAATGCATCCGGCCACTTTCAGAGCATTAACCACTTCCAGGCTGCTATTTCCGGTCGATACGAGATCTTCAATAACAACAACTCTTTGCCCAACCTCTACTTTTCCTTCAATAAGATTAGTCAGTCCATGGTCTTTTTTACTGGTTCTGACGTATGCAAAAGGTAAATCAAGCTCCTGCGCTACTAAAGCTCCCTGGGCAATCCCCCCGGTTGCAACACCGGCAATGAGATCAGGTATTCCGGTAATCGATCTGATAGCTTCCACAAATTTTTCTTTGATAAATTTTCTGATACCGGGGTATGAGAGTGTTACCCGGTTATCACAATAAATAGGTGATTTAATACCGGAAGCCCAGGTGAAAAGATCCCGGGGACTCAATTTTACTGCTTTGATCTCCAGCAGGTGTCCTGCTGTTTGAAAAGCCACTTGTTTATTATAGATCATGGGTTTTTTATATAAAATTTTGGGGTAAATTTACCGGTTATAAATCAAATGTCCAAAATTCTAGAATATTTAATGAATAAAAGATCTTTTTTGGAATGGATTCAAAGTTGGAATTTTATACTGAAATTACAGGAATGAAAATATTTTTAGGAGAAAAAACAATTCTTCTTTCAGATCGTCCACCGGTATCAATTTCGGAGAGTGATACAAAGGTTGCATTTCATTCAAAGGAACACCTTAAAAAAGTATTCCAGGAATTTGTGGAAGACGAAGGAGCAACAAATCTGATCATTTATACTGAATCGGCTTATCCCACGATTCCTCTGCTTTCTTCTTTTTTATCCCTGTTTAAAATCATCGAAGCAGCAGGAGGGTTTGTTAAAAACGAAAAAGGGGAATGTTTGTTTATTTACAGGCGGGGTAAATGGGATCTGCCAAAAGGGAAAATTACTGTTCGCCGTCACAGGAGTACCGATCATCCGTTATGGCAAACAGATGATTTCCTTCCTGAGCTAACTGCTGAGGAACACAAAGAACAAGCGAAGATAAAGGAACCCTATGATAAAGCCGCTATAAGGGAAGTGATGGAAGAAACAGGGCTTCACGACATCAGGATCATCAGGGAATTGCCACGAACTTACCATATATACAGGCAACGGGGAAAATGGATCCTGAAACCTACAAGCTGGTTTGAAATGTATGCCCCGGATGATCAGGCATTGATCCCTGAAGAAAAAGAAGATATCAGCGAGGTAAGATGGTTTAGCCGTGATGGAATGAAGATTATTAAAGAGAATACCTATCCTTCAATCAGGGAACTCCTTTGCAATTACTTTTCCTCGAATTTATCCGCCTGAAATCTGAAACCGAGCCGTTTCCCTGTTCTTATCTGGATACTATCGAGGGTCGTTTTCATTTCCTCGACCGTTACCTCTTTCATATTATCATATGGAGGGGTCAGAAGGTCAAAATTCAGGGTATAGAGGATGGATGATTGCACAATTGTATGGGTAGCATCATTATTCAGAATAGCAGTAGCAAAATCATTGTATAAATGGCCAATTTCACGTTTTCCTTCGACGAAGTAATGATTTTCGCGGTTAATAAAAATCCGGCCGATCAGATAACCTATATCATTTGTCCTGCTATATTTGAAAGAATCTGCAAGAAAATTAAAAATATGGATAATCCCGCAATAGGAACGGGATTTGTCGTCCCTGATATAGGAAGTTTTCATGACCGCGTGATTTCTGGAAAATTCAAAGACGTTCGTATGCATAAAGAAAATTAAAATATCACCGCCGAATTTGAGCTCAAATTCAAAAGGACCCTGATCTTTAAACTCAAAAGGAATGTTCCATTTGCCGGGTTTGACGGATTCATGAAATTTTTGAACCAGGAAGATAACTTCGGTTTTGAAATTGTCAAAAGCATTTAATGTTTTAGTATAAACCTCCTGTTTTAAGCCGGCTTTTGCAACGACTGCACTGAAAAGGTTTTTTGGGTTAGGGTTAACTGTCATATACTCTCGCTTGATACACAAAAGTAATAAAAAATCATTAATTCAGGCTTCAGGTTTCGATGCCAGATGCCGGATGCCAGATGCCAGATGTCTTGTAATTTAAAGGGAAGCCTGTGGCCTTTAGCCTGTAACCTTTACTTCGTTAAATTTTTTGAAAATCAAAACTTAATTCGTACTTTTGCCGCCCGAAATTGACAATATGGCCCGTTCGTCTAGGGGTTAGGACGTCAGGTTTTCATCCTGGTAACAGCGGTTCGATTCCGCTACGGGCTACTGATAAATCTCCAATTAATAATAATATTATTCCTTCACACTTAGCGTACAGTTTTTACCTGATCAACTATTGATAAAACCGATCAATAAAAATATTTTGGAATTCTTAAAAAGATACTGGAAGGATCCAAAATGGGCCAAGATAAAGGGAGTTTTTCTTTTTTGTTTAATCACTATTGTCATTCATTTTTCATTCAGATGGTGGGTGACTGATCTGGGTTATTTTCCAATTAAGTCTTTCTTCATTACATTATCTGATTCAATTGCAGCAATAGTATTACAACAAAGTTCCTGGATAATATTACATCTTTTAAGGATTCATCTTACCGTAAAAGGGGATATCATTTATTTTGATAACAATTCGGGCATAGAGGTCCGTACTGCATGTTCCGGATTACAACAAATGTTACAGCTTATAATATTAATGTTAATTTACCCGGGACCCTGGAAACATAAGCTGTGGTTCATCCCTTCAGGAATGGTCCTTATTCATTTTACCAACCTGTTCCGCATCATTGGACTTGCAGTAATTGCGATAATCTCCCCAAAATTTATGAAGTTCGGCCATGACTATATTCTCAGAACAACTTTTTACGTCGTTATATTCGGACTCTGGTGGTTATGGGTTGAAAAAATTGTACCCCGCAGGGAGATTAAAAAATCTCAGAATCCCATCTGAAAACCTATTGAAAGCGTATTGGTAATTCCGAGGAAAAGGGGTGGTGTATATTTTACATCTCCTTGAGTTTTTCTATACTGGTAATTAATAGAAACCAGCACATTCGGAGTGATCGCATAACTCGCATTGACTGCAAGTGAATTAATCTTCCAATTTATATCTTTTAAAAATGGCACTGTAAGCGGATCCGGTACCTTCCCATATTGATAATTCCCCGCATGCTCCGCGAAAGTATAAGATAGACCAATATGCAAAAGCCGGACTGGTTTATAGGTTAATTCGAAAAATAATTCCTGGGCATTATCTCTAAGGTAGTTTCCGAAATTATATCCATCCGATTCGAAAGTAAGTGTTGGGACATAATGCTGGTAAGTCATGGGAAGTGTTCTTGTCCCTTCTAAAGTAAAAGAAAAATTTTTAAGTGGCAGATTTGTTAAATGAATCCCTCCTTTCCAGCTTAAAAAATTATGTTCATTTTTTTTCGTGATCCGTGCAAGGTTTAGCTCATCAATAAAAAGTGTCAGATAAAGATGCAGATGCTTTATCTGGCGAGAACTTATGTCAAGAAACATCTGAGAGTTTTCGTTATCTATTCCGGAGCTTAGCGTATGATCAACGGATTTGTAAAATAATATCGGGATAAGATAAGCTACCTGGATATTACCATCATAGATTATGGAATTACCAAAAGAAAGATTCAGATATTTCCAGGGTTTGAAAGTGACCAGGTTTGCTGCGATATATTTCTTTTTAAACACATCCAAACTTCCACCCGCATCAACCAATGCTTTGTTAGTGTCAGCCACATCCGCTGACAGCCAGCCATGCATGTAATTGAATTCAATCCATTTCGCAGGCTTGAAATTTAAGCGTATAAAAGGGAATGAAGGCGGTTTATCTGTAAAAATATTTGCTCCATGGTAATTATTCCCCCATTCAGTTCGGTCTTTGAAAATGCCAATCATACCCCATTTCCATGAATAGGTAATCTGGCCAACCCATTCATAATAATCTCCCCCTCCATTTGAATACCGGTTCCAGTTGGCTCCCTGGTCTGGTACAAAATAATCCTGGTTTACGAGGATTGAATTTTCAAATTGCTTATATATACTTGCTACAATGGCTAAATGCTGAAAAAAATATACTGATAATCCTGCCCCGGCCTTAAATGAATAAACAGATTGGTTTTCATTGATGTATTGTTCATAACTTATGACCGGCCACAAAGAGAAGGACATGCTTTTATTATTGTAATTAATGGCAAGAGGACAAAAATTAACAGGTTTCCGGTTTTTAAAAAACGTTAAATCAAGAGCTGAATGTGGATCCAGGTTAAAATATTTTATTTCCTGGCAAAAATTTTTAAGATATTCCCGGATCTCCCTGACCTGTAATTGAGTCATTGAAGAATCAGCGGACAGCGCGGATAGTAGACTTTTTACTGTAAAATATCTTGAATAAGGTTTGATGACAGAATTCAGTGAGATTAGATGATCATTGGATAATTCATCCATCATTTCATTTATTCCGTCATTTACAGGGAATATATAAAGTTCCTGGGAATAACTTTTTGTTAAATAAAAAATAAAAACGAGAATGAATAAAAGAATCAATTTTTTCAAGAAAGAATACTAATGTTTATCGGTTCGGGGATTCAGTTACTTCTTGCATGTTTAAAGATAATATTGTACATGGCTTTAAAAAAGTATGAAAAATCAGTCTTTACCGGTTTTTTCTCATATAGTTCCAGATACTTGTTCTCTGAAGCTATTATTTCGTCAAGAGTTTTAGGGAGGTCTGCATAGAAAGGAGGAATTAGTCCCGGCTTGAATTTAAGACGCCGCTGTTGAAGTTCTTTCGTATAGAGATTGTAATAATGCCGGCTAAGGGGGCGAACGCCTACAAGTTTTAAGTCCCCTTTAATCAAATTGATAAGCATCGGTAACTCATCAATCCAAAGTTTTCTGAAGATTCTGCCCAGTGTTGTGATCCGGAAGTCATCTTTAAATTTTCCTCCTTCCTGAAGGCTATATTTTGCATGCACATAACCCTGCAGGTATTCGGAATAAGCATGCATTGTACGTAACTTATATACTCCGATGATTTTCCCGTTCAGGCCTATTCGCCTGAGCTTTATGATCGGGCCATAGGTAGGATTCTGATCAAAGACAGGTTCTTTTGTTTTCTGGACTACAAAAAATAACCGGTTTTCGATAAACTGTTCTTCAATGATCTCAAACCCGCATGAATAAAGCCTTCCAAGGGATTCAGCCTTGGAAAGAACCCGGTTCCGGCCTTTAGTTATAAAAAAATAGACCTTCTTGGTGACCGGTAACTTCGGGAATACCCGGTGGAAGATAAAATCGCACAGGTACACAAGATAGTTCAACCCCCAGGTATGCTCCGACATGATCCTCTTTTTGCGCAGGCCGAAGGTTTCCACCCAGTCAATAAAAATTCCACCGTCATGCAGTTTGGAATTGACAGCTTCGAAGAATTTATTGATATACTGAAAATCATTGATCCTTTTGAGGTTTATGATGACCCTGTAAGAATTCTTCACCTGGTTGATGACATTGAAGCTTGTCGTGGTTGACACAATAAGGGTCTCGTCAGAAGTGCCGAAATGCCTGCTGATAAAATTGAATGTTTCTTCATTGGTTTCCTCAACAATAAAATTTGCCAGATCGATGGGGAGCGGAGAAGGATGAAAAAGCGTTGCATCAGGGTAAACCTTTTTCTCTGCATGAACTGTCGCGGTTTCACCCTGCGGTGCATTACCCCCATTCTGTGATTCGACAAAAACCGTCTTTTTGACCGATTTCTTGAAAGCAATGAATAAGTAGCCACAAATAAACTCAATAAAGGTGGCCAATAATAAAGTATAGATAAGAACAAACCTGACTTCATTAAAGTGACGGAGATATCTTACCAGGATCCCGAAAACAACAAGTGTAACGAAATCACTGATGGCAATTTTGGAACGAACTTCCGAAAGTTGGTTGTCTTGAATGATGCTGTATTTCTCTGTCATCAGGGCGATAATTGTCCACAGGATGAAAAAGAGGATAAAGGTGAAAATGATCCTTGTTCCCGGGAAAGGTTCATGGAACTTTAACCAGATAAAGAAAAAGTAGCACAGGAAAACAATTAAACCATTTGCGAAGAAGCCAAGGATATATTTTCTCATCTTTGAGTTCTGTTCAATATTTTTACAATGCCAAATTTCGCTATATTTTTGGTATTCTGAAGAACTAATTCGGAAGTCCACCGGAATGCATTTGCATGCCACCGTTGCGGATGAAAAGTAAGCATAACCTGGTCGGGGAAAACTCCGCTTTCCAGTGTCCGGATGATCTGTTGTGTGGTGTGAAATGGTGAGGCAGCCGGGCTGTTTCCTGCGGGTATTTTATCGCGGATGCTCACTCCTCCACCATCCCATCGTCTCCCCGTGTCGGTTAAATAGAGCACCTTGATATAATCCACATCAAAATAAGGTTCGCCTGTGATCCCATAGTCAAGGTAATTGCTGGTCTTCCATAAGATCCTGTTATCCCATTTTGATAAGGGACTCCCATGCATGCAGATCGTTTTTATGGGATAATATTCTCTCAGCTTTGCCAGATGCGTGTTAAATAAGCTGATAGCTTTTACCGGATCACCTTTAGCCAATGCAAGGTCTTCATAATGGTACCCGATTTCGTGACCCAGCGAAGCGATCTTTTTTAGAATGTCAGGGTTGAAACTTTTTCTAACTATCCTGAAATAAAAGGTCGCTTTTATTCCCAGCGAGGACTGGATCAAAGCAAATCTCAGGGAATTTCCGGGTGCTTTATCCACATCATTGCGGAGAATGACGGATTTGTTTTTGGGCTCTTCAAGAAAACCGGCAAATGTCTGAAAATGATAGCCTTTTTCCAGGAATGCATTGAGAAGTGATCTATATGTTCTTAAGGTAAAATCCATATTTAATCTCCAGGGTAATTTAGTATTGCCTGTAATACCCTCCCGGAAGTTTGCCCATCCCAGAGTTCCGGCCTGACGGGATTTCTTTGAAGCTTCAATGATTCGTTGAAACTTTTCCGGATTTCGAAGATGTTGTTACCAACAAGAACGCTGGCTCCTCCATATTCCCGCAAAGTAATGGGACGTTCTGTATTCCGGCGTAAAGTAATGCATGGAGTCCCAAGAACTGTGCACTCTTCCTGGAGACCCCCGCTGTCGGTCAACATGATCCTGGCAGAAATATTTAGCCTGAGCATCTCAAGATATCCGATCGGATGAAGCAGAATAAGGTCATGACAATCAATTACCCTGTCCCAAAGGCCAAAAGATTTCAGTTGCTTGACTGTCCGAGGATGGACGGGCCAGATCAATGGCATTTGCCGGCACACCTCGTTCAGCAGAAATTCAACCAGGGGTTCCAGGGTCTCCTTCTGATCCACGTTGGAGGGACGATGCAGGGTGATCACTACAAAATCCTCACCGGAACCCGGTTTAATCTTCCCCGGAATAATAGCATAGGGAAGAAGAATATCACGATTAATATCCAGCAGGTTTGCCTTGGGAATATTACAATCCAGCGTATCGATCATGATGTTCCCGACAAAGACGATTTTATTATCAGCGACACCTTCACGTTTCAGGTTCTCTGTCGCTAACCTGTCAGGCGTGAGTAAAAGATCAGAGATACTATCAGTGACCATCCTGTTGATCTCTTCCGGCATGGTCATATCGTGTGACCTTAATCCTGCCTCAATATGACAGCATTTGATCCACTCCTTTTTTGCAGTAACCGAGCACGCAAGCGTGGCATTCACATCCCCGACAACCACAAGCCAATCAGGTTTTTCCTGTTTCAATACCTTCTCAATCCGGATCATGGTATGGCCTACCTGTTCGGCATGTGAGCCGGATCCGACGCCAAGATTGATATCCGGCTCGGGAATGTCAAGTTCGTCGAAAAACGCTTTTGACATCGTTTCATCATAATGCTGGCCGGTATGGATAAGAATATGGCTGATGTAAGGAGACTCACCCTTTTCATTATGGTCATTGATGGCATGAATAAAAGGTGCAATCTTCATGAAGTTGGGGCGGGCACCGACAACGGAAATAATTTTCATAGTATTCTTATCTGAATTTTACCCAAAAATCTTGTCCATTATTCCTGGCCTCTTTAAGATTTGAATAATGCTCAACTATCCAGACCCAGAAAGAAGTTACATCAATTTTTTCCATCAGCATCGCATCTCTTTTCTTTTTCCAGGTTTGTTTAAGCATGGGTATCATTAATAGCTCCCTTAGTTTTTCAAGGAGCAAATCGAAATCGGAAGGTAAAAATGCAAAAGTAAGTTCATATTTTTTCTCTTCTTCTTCAAGGTAAGCTATTCTACCGGCAAAAGAGTTACATCGGAGGGATGGTACACCCAGCATGGCTGCCTCGGAAGTCATGGTTTGACTATCACCCAGGAACAGGGTTGCATAATACATTAATGAATGTATTTTTTCAGGTGCCACCTTTAATTGAAATTCTCTTAGTTCAGGTTCAATCTCACGCTCGGTAGTAATAAATATTTTACCATAGGGCTGAAGGATCTCTATGAGTTTCAGTTTCTGATCCAATGATAATCCTATTATTCCGGTATCATGATGTGCTTTGAAAACATTGAAGCGCATGATAAAGAATGTGTCTTCTGATTCCAGACCGGTTTCCTTCAACACAGTTTCATCGGGCTTGAATCGTTTTGGATGCAGATAGGCAAGTTCGTGATATCCGGGATAATAAATCACATCATTTCTCATTCGCTTTCCAACCAAAGCCTCCGGTGACAGCAGAATATCCGCGAATGGATTTACATACTTTGTGACCAATGGCTGAACATCATCATCATCATCATCAAAAACGATGGATTTAACATTAGAGATGCGGGATACATGAGCAATTGAAACAGATGTGCCTATGGCTATATCAATTTTATTCCTTTTGCAAAACCAATATATAATAATATCATACATTATTTGTTTGCATATTTTCCCGATCAGGCTATCTGACTTCTTTGGTAATTGTTTGAAAGTAAAGCCATAAAATTTCAATAATGCCGCAGCAACAGGAATGTTTTTGACAGTCCAGAAAACATGGTGATTTCTCTTCTCCAGTTCTTTTGCTAAATTCCGATAATAATGCACATGAGCCGGATGCCCGATGTCTATTAAAATATTCATTTCCCGATTTTTGCCAGAATGCCTAATCCTGCCTTTCCGATATTGTACAAAAAAGGATTTAAAACTTTAAGAAAGCGGCCATGTTCCACTAAATCTCCGCCAAATTTAGATTTATATTCCCGTACGCCATATTCTATACCAAGCTTGCCAGCTCCCATAAAATCCAACATAGGTATCTGATTATTAATGGCATATTCAATGGCAGCCAATATTGCTATGTGTGTCGGGAATATTTTTGGATGATAGTTTCTTAACCCACAATAATACATAGTGTATATTGAGTCCTTAGCTAATACTATACAAATGCTCCCGCCAACAATTTTTTCATTATGCCTGACAATAAATACCCTGGAAATGCTACTTTGGAATAATTTTGTAAAATATATCAATGAAGGAAGGGGCAACTTAACGCGCAGGTTGTACAGATTCTTCAATATCTGATACAACTCTTTAAGTTCCTGTTCGTTTTTACACTCATCGTAAATGAGACCCTCTTTTAAAGATTGCTTTATTTCGTGCCTTCTGTTGTATTGCATCCCTGCGAGCACAGTTTCACGGGTTTTCCCCTTTAAATTTAATTGAAAGTCTAGGTAAGGTTGGTAAACCCAACCATCTTTTTCAAAAATAGACCTGTAAACTTTGTATTCATGATAATTTCGGGTTTCAATGTATATAGCCTTTCCCTTTATGTGTTCCTTTAAGTATGCCAACAAATAAGCAAGTGCCTCACCGGCGCCTTCTTTAACGAGCGGGCCCCCGTATATAATTGCTCTGCGTGAGAAAAATCCTTTGGGGCCTGACTCCTTTTGAAATGTGACCACACAAAGAGCCAGAACCTCATTTTTTTCTTCAACTGCAAATACTTCTGCTGATAATCCGGGTACAGAATTTATAAAATCAAAAAATGCAGGAGTTTGAAACGGAGTTGTAAAAGGATTTGTTCTTAAAAGTTCATTCCAGTCATTTGTTTGTATCGAATTATTATAAAGAACTTTCATGAATTTATGCTGGGGTTCAGAATACGTAATTCATAATACCTGCTTTCATTAAAATTAAGATACCTCATTTTTGGTGTATCTTAATGTGGTTAATGCCAGAAACATCCAGGCCTGGCTCCACCTCATGTAAGAAATTTTATTTTTGAAATATTTCAAATTTCTGTAATAAAAATGTCCGTCTTTTGCCTGCATGTTTTCTATGGTCCATTCCGCAATTTTATTTGCAAAAGGAAAATATTCCTTATTGAATTTTTGCAATTTAGAAAATGTAATAATACCCTGAGCCTGATTATGTATATCGACAGGATATTCTGCCGGTAACCGCCAAAGAGACCGTCCATTCTGAAAAAACTGTTTATGATAATAGAAATCAAGTCCAGGAATGATCGCCTGATCCCATTTTTCGTCATTTACATTGATCAGATCCTTTATTGCACAAATGCTCTCTAAAATGTATCCCTGGTGAAAATCTACTTGTTCTCTTTCTTTCCTGGTAATAATATTCTCACTATAATTCCATTTACCATCAGAGTTTTGCCTTTTAATTACAAAATCAACTAATTCAAGACAGAACTCCTTTAAGGAATGTTCCCGGGTTAAGCTATATGTCATTGCCAGGACTTCAGCAGCCAGTAAACTTGAATTATAGCAAACATCCTGCATTACCGGCGTGTAACTGATGCATTTCCCGGTTTCATCAGTATACACTTTCAGGTCTTTTAAAATAAATTCTGAAGCGCTTTTAATAATTTCGGCAGTTTCTTCATTCTTTGTGATTTGATAATATTGCCAAAGTCCCCTGCACACGAAACCAGTAACAACAGAGGAAGGAACAAATGAATCGACAAACTTTACGGGGCTTGCCCAGGGGAAATTATATCCCCAGGCGTGACCTGAATAACCTTTGCTGTAGTTCTCTTTAAGATAATGGTAGAAATATGTAGCTTGAGTTAAGTTGGTTTTATCTTTTGTTTTATCATAAAGCATTGAATATGCTTGTAGTAAAAGACCAAATGCCTTAGGATTAATCTCTTTATTTATGCCAATCAGTGGACGGATATTTATTGGATTCCTTTTTTGAATTTGTGTTGCAATAACTGCCGGCCATTTCCCAAGACGCTTGAAAGGAATCCATGAATTTAGTGTGTCATAGGGGTCATAGCCTTTAAAATTCTCTTTTTCGATATAGGTTTTAAGCTTAGAAAAAGAAACTTCGATATTATTTTGCATTTTGGAAGATTCTTATAAAACTTTTGGGCTAAAGCCCGGTTTCATGTTGTTTTTTACCCCCGCGCTAAAGCGCGGGGTAATTCATCCTTACTCCGTTACGATAAAATGACGCATTTCTACTAAGACCCTGAAATATCCCCCTGCCTGTTAAATAAAAACCTTCCGGTTTTCACGCAAAGATTCTAATACTTTAAATGTCACTAAAGTGCTATGGTAACTTTCACTAAAGGGAATTGGATTATTTCCTCCATCCTGAATTGCTTTGAAAAAGGCTTTTAATTCATCTGAATGCCCTTTATCTTGTCCCCTATATTTAATAGTTGTTTTTTTCTTACCGTAAATCGTGAGTTTTTTAAAGTCATCAATTATTGCCACAGTGCCTCCGCAAAAAACTTCAATGGATTCTTTGGGTAAAGATTTATTCCCGTTTGAAAAATATGAAAGATTGGCGATGCTTCCGTTCACAAATCGAAGACTTACAATCAGAGTATCCTGTAAATTCCCCGGATCATTGATGCTGTCGGCAGAAACTGAAGCCACATTGCTCCCAGCAAGATACATTGCTAAGTCAATAAAATGACAGCCTTCTCCGATCATTCTCCCACCTCCGAGGACAGGATCGTTTACCCAATGGTCGGCGGGAACTGCACCTGCATTAATTCTGATATTAATCGATTTTTGCTGAGCTTCGATGAACAGGCTTTTCATTTTTTGTACGGAAGGTGCAAATCGTCTGTTAAACCCAACCATCAGCAGATTGTTGAATCTTACATTTGATTCTTCCTGAACTGAGCGGATCTCTTCCAGTTCATCAACTGTCATTGCTAATGGTTTCTCAACAAAAACATGTTTGCCAGCCTTCATCGCTTCATTGACATATTTCGCATGCAAATTATGTCGTGTCGTTATAAAGACAGTATTAATGTCATCGCTTTCAATAATTTTCATCCCGTCATCATAACAAAAAGGAATATTGTATTTATTTGATACGTATTTTGACTGATTACCTGTAGCCGTTGCGATTCCAACAATCTCACACAGGCCTTTCATTCTTGGGAGAAGCGTACCCTGAGCAAAATTACCTGCGCCAATTAAGCCAACTCTTGGTTTATTTGTAGTTTTAATGGTTCTTTCCTGAATTACAATATTTTTAAGCTTCTGCTCCTGATCATATCTGATTACAATTCCTGAAAATGATTCATTCTTTGCAAGTATCATGTCATATGCTTTTTCGGCATCCTGCAATTCAAACTCATGTGTAATAATTCTATCTAAATTTAATTTGCTATCGGCAATGAAATCAACAAAGGTTTTCATATTTCTTTGTTCGGTAAAGCGGACATAACCAATCGGATAATCAATTCCTTTTTCTTCATAGTTAATATCATATCTTCCGGGACCGCATGACATTGCCATTTTCAACTCCAATTCTTTACGGTAGTAATTCGCTCTGCTAAACCCTGTCGGTACTGCACCAACAATCACAACTTTACCTTTTTTGCGACAAAGAACTCCGGCGAGCTCCACGGGGTCGATTGAGCCGGATCCTGCAGTTATTATAACAGCATCTGTACCATGGCCATCAGTAAAACTGTTGATTAGCTGCTCTAATCCCGCATCATACCGGTTAAGTGCCAAATCTGCACCGCATTGTTTTGCAGCAATTACTTGTTCCTGGTTGATATCAATACCTATCGCATATATACCTGAAGCCTTTAATATCTGAATTGTCAGTTGACCAATAAGACCCAACCCAATTACAGTACAATTTGATCCAAAGCTCAGATCAGCTTGCCGGATACCCTGGATAGCAATTGCTCCTATGGCAGCAAACGCAGCATGCCTGAATGAAACATTGTCTTTTAGCTTTACACATAAATTCTCTGGTACAGATACGACATCAGCATGGAAAGCCCCGTCACCACCACATGCAACCCTGTCTCCTGCACGGAATGACTTGCTGTTTTTCCCCACTGCAATTACTTCCCCGGCGCTACTATAACCTAAAGGAGAAGCAGCCTCAAGCTTATTCATCACCAAATCATAGGCTTCTTTGAACCCTTGCGTTTTGATCATGTCTATGACCATCTTTACTTCCTTTTGTCTGCTTCTTGCTTTTGCGATATAGCCTTTTCTGGCGTCAGAAACATTCTTTCCTTCCGTACCGGCAGAAATTACAGAATAATAATTTCGTATCATCACTTCATTATCGCCCATAACCGGGAAGGGGACTTCCATTATTTCCATTAAGCCTGATTTAAGTTGTTGGGTTAATTGCTTCATTTTAACAGATGGCTTTATAAATGTTATTTACCATTAATTCAGAACGAAACCTGGAATTATAGATTTCAATTGAATTTTTTTGTAAATCAGAATATTCAATACATTTTTGAGTTAATATATCTTTAAGTAAAAGAAATGCATTGTCAACAGAAGAAACAATAAAGCCATTGATTTCATTCATAATCATTTCAGGAATTGCTCCAACCGGAGTAACTATCGCAGGTATACCAATAGACATGGTTTCAAGGATTGTCATAGGTTGGCCGTCAAATCTGGATAAATGAACTAAAAAATGATTATGACTAATGGCATTCCATTTCTGATCACCCTTAATTAAACCAAGAAAATTGATTTTATCAGCAATCTTTTTATTTTTATAATTATCTAAAAAAAGCTTATATTCTTCTTCCGACACCCATTCTCCGATAACATTTAATGAGAAATTCTCAATTTTATCATCAAGTAAACGATTGAAAAGTTCTGCAAAATCGAAGAACCCTTTCGAAGCCGAGATAGCTCCGAAATATAAAAACTGCCAGACCGCAGGATTATTTTCCAGGATTACATTAGGTTTAATATTCTCCGGAATATCAACGCCATTGGGAATTACGTAAAACTCAGGTTTTTTTGAGTAATGAGAAATCCTTCCCTTGATATTTTCACCTAAAACCCTTATTTTATAACACCTTTCGAGTGTTGATTTTAAAATAGATCTCTTGAAATTATTATTTTCAAAAAGAAAAGCTTCACCATGAAGCTCAGCAAAAATCTTAATTTTAAAAATTGAACAAGTATAAATAATGATTGCACTCCTGAGAAATGCAAAAAAACTTTTCGGAAGGCCTAAATAAACAATATCAGGGCGAAAGATGAATAATCGTATAAAAACTTTACTCAGATAAGAAACGCCATAAAAAAAGGAAAGAAAGGATATCTTGGCTTGCTTGGATTTTGAATGTCCCTTACGTGAAAAACATAAAAAATAGAAATTTTTATGGTGTTTTAAGCCCTTAAATAGAATTTCACTCGCGATCTCACCACCTCCGTAAGGAGGAGGCAAACGTAAAATAAATAATACTTTATTCATTTCCGTTCAATCGTTATAAAATTGAACCAGATCAGCAAGATTATATTTTGAGTTAACCATAGTAAGGTGTAACACTAATTCTTCAGGTGAAAATCGCATTTTAATGGTCTTACATGGATTCCCTGCAGTTATTGAATATGGAGTTACAGATTTGGTAACTATTGAACCGGCGCCAATTATTGCCCCCTCACCGATATGAACACCCTTGAGAATAGTTACATTGGCACCGACCCAAACATCGTCTTCAATAACTATCGGTTGGTTGTTACCACCTGATTTAACGTAACGCATCGGCAATCCGACCTCTTTAAAGTTATGGTCGCCTCCTATAATTGTAACACGAGGTCCAAACATAACATTATTGCCAATTACAAGAGATACATTAGTAGTTATCATGGTATCGAGGCCCATAAAAACGTTATTTCCAATTTCGATTAAGCGATGATCATAGAATTGAGAGTTATAGCCAAATTTAAAATTTGTACCCACCCTTTTAAGTGATCTTTTCATTATCAACCACTTTACAGGCCATAAAAAATTGGGTAAAGACCTTAAAAGATAACTAAGATATTTAGGACGGATGTTAATCATTGCCAATAGGTTAGGTTCTACTTAAAATAAATTCTTCTAGTTTTGATCCGTTTATTTCAGGATTAAAATAGATCAAACATTTCTAAAAGCCATTTCTGACAATTTATTTTATAACTACTTAATAATGTTCTAATTATTAATAAAGTCCGAAATTCTTTTTGATTGTTTAATATAGTTAAGGTTTTCATCCATCCAATTATACCCGTTAAGACTTAATTTTTCAGATAGCTTTTTGTCTTTTATGATTTTTTCAAAACCTGCCACCATTGATTCTATATTTTCTGGTTCTGCTAAAATGACTTGTTCTTCATTTTTAAAATACTTTGGTATATCTCCTACTTTAGTGATAAGAACTGGTTTTTTGCACGAAAAATACTCTCCTAATTTAGTTGGAAACCCTGCTTCTGCAGATATACCGTTGGGTCTTGTTAATGCTAAGACCTGACATGATAGTAAAAGCTGAGGAATAACCATATGTGATTGTAGTCCCGTAAATGTTATGCAATCAATATTAACACCCGTCTCTAAAGCATATTTTTTTAGATCAGGTACGATCGAATTCCCGTTTGTAATATCACCAATAATTAACAAATGAGTATCCGGATATTTAGTATTTAAAATGCTAAAACTTTTAATTAAATCTAAAACCCCATCTTTTTTTGTTGGATTACCAATATATCCGATTGTAATATTATTTGGTCTAAAGGGTTTTATCCCATTAATCTCAAATCTTTTCGGATCTGTTAAATTTGGCATAATTAGAATTTCCTTTGAAGTTTTTAACCTCTTATTCAAATACTGTTGTAAGTAACTTGACAGGACTATAAATTTATCTGCATAACGAACTAAATATTTAATGCTTATGTAAAAACGATACCATTTGATAAGTGATAATGATATAAATTTAGATTTTGGCTTTTCATAGAACTCTGGTAAAATCACCAATAATTTTTTTCTTAAAATAAATTTTGTTATTAAATAGGAAATCATTGAGATCATATATGGATTATATACAATTATAATATCTAAATGATTTTTAATAGTTTTATGTAGCAGAAAAAAAAACGGAAGTGTCAATCCTAAAATAATATCAAAAAATTTACCAAAATAATTTTTAGGATGTTCAATGAAACCTAAATGTCGATATTTTACGGATTCAATTTTTCCGCATCTGGATTCATTAACATCTATTTTATTGCCATAGTAAGAACCTGTCGGAATTATTACTTCAATATCATTATTTTGAGTAGCTAAGGCCAATGTGAAATATCTCATTAGGTTGGCACTTGCCCCACCATAAGGAAAATTATTTGTGATTAATACAATCTTTTTTTGCCCTACCATAAACTGCTTAAATTTTTAAAAGTACAAAACAAACAAGTTTTAATTATAACTTCATAACTTTTTATCTGTTTTTCTTAGTAATGGTAAATAATACAATCCGGGCAGTAGAATAAAGAATGCATACCATGTTTCTCTTCCCACTACAGCTTTCATCAGACCATAAAAAAGGATTGAAAAAGCAGCCAGGAGATAATAGAATTTATACGTTGAATCAAAGTATCGTAAGCTGTTTTTTATAAAGTTATAGGGAATAAACAGGTAAAAAAGCAATCCAATAATTCCTGTTATGGTTAATTTATTCATCCAATAAAGATGAATGCCTTCCCCCCGATATCCATTGCCAAAACTATCTGATAAAAAATAGCACCCAAACAATGGACTCTTTAAAAATGTTTCCATCAGCACAGGATATCTTTCAATTCTTGCACCTGTTCCTGTGGTATTATCATATTCATCAGCACCAGTTTCAACATAAAGTGCCAAATCTTTAAATTTATAATTTAAGTCCGTACCCTCCGGAAAATAGTTACCAAAAGATTGTAAAGAGTTAATGTAGACTCCTTTGGGGGTAAATACCAGGATAGAGAGAAATATACCAATTACCAATGTGGATTGTCTCAATTTTTTCATTCCCAGCAATGCAATTACACTAAATGCAACAGCAACCAGGATATTTGTAAATATCTGCATTCCAAACAGTGCAAGAAAAACGACAAAACAAAATATAATAATCTGTTTTTTTGACAGGAGGCTTATTTTTATGTTTTTGTAATAGAATATAAATATCGGCAGGAGACACATAAAGGCACCTGCTGTTGAATAGGTCCCTCCTCCAAATCGTTTAAAACTTAATATAGCTTCTCTCTCACTTTCACTGGTTATTGATGATATAGATGTAATATTCCTGGCATACATAGGGTCAATTCCAGAGGATATTATAGTCATTATTGCTGTAATAAATAAAAAAACTATAGACCATTTAGTAACCTTTGCTAAATCTAAATAGTTTTTATTTTGAAGAAAATAAGTAATAACCGAAACTCCGACTGCAATTTCATAAAACTCATTAACAAGCAATTTGTAATTCCATTCATCCATACTGCTCCATATAGTTTGTGTTGCCAACAATAATAATAATCCATAAATAAACAGGTACATCATAGGTTTACTAAAAAAAATCTTTGTGTCAAAGAAAAGCAGTGAAACACCCCAAATAATTGTCCATATATGGTGACTCCTTATGAAGGGAGGTAAATTATTGAAAACCAGTGGTAAAAATGTTGTTGCCATTAGCATTAATGCGATATAATAGAAATACTTTTGCCCGGTAACTTTTTGCATTCGGCTCATTATTTGTTAAATACTATTCTCTTTCAATATTAATGGATTCACATTTTAAATATCATTTACTATATTATCCCGAATCGGAACAGGTTTGCGAATTCTTAGCTTCTGTTCCTCCCGGGATTACTGCATCTAAAAGAAAATTGCTTCGCATTTTCATTAAGATGCAGTATAACATCAAGGATAGAGCCCATAATAATTATCTAAGATGTTCTTTTAACTCTTCCCAACTTCCAATATCTTTCCATGACTTTTCGCTTACAGGAAAAACGCCTACCTTACCTTTTCTTTTTAATACCTTTTCAATTAAATTTGTTATATGAAAAAACTGGTTTTCTGGTATCTCATCAATCAAATGTGGTTCAAGAATGTACATTCCACTGTTAATTTTAAAAGTAAGCTCAGGTTTTTCAATAAGCTTTAATAGTTTCCCGTTTATTCCTGTTTCTATTGTACCATAGGGAATAGGGTAATGTTTTAGAGCTGCAACGATAGTGATTTCATTCTTTTTTGACCGATGATAATTTAAAATTTCCGAGTAATCCTGCTCAATCAGGATATCACAATTACTTACAAATAAGGTTTCATTTATTTGACCTTTTAATAAAAATAAGCTACCTGCTGTTCCCATTGGCTTTTCTTCTCTGAAGAAGTGAAGTTTATAAGGTAGTTTTTGATTTTGTATATAATATTCTATTAAATCGGCTTTGTAGCTGACGGATATATAAAAAGTATTGCATCCATGTTTCGAAAAACGTTCAAAAATATCCTCAAGAATCGTTTTTTCTCCAATTGGGATTAACGGTTTTGGTAAGACATTAGTTAATGGCTTCAATCGATTACCAATACCTCCGGCAATAATCACAACGGGGGTATCAAATTGAACCAATGGAATATTTGTTTTAATATCAAAAAAATCCTCCCAAAAATATACAGTCTCTATTTCATTGAAGCTATTTATAACTGGAATAAACTCCATGCGATATTTAATCATAACCTCTTTTATTTCTGCAAATGGAGTGTTAATACTCGCAATTCGAGGGTTTTTTCTGAGTATATTACCAATAATTATGTCGAGTTTATTGTCTTTAATTATAATTCTTTGAATATCGCCTATACTAAGTATACCTTTAAATTTATTCAGCGCATCAAGAACTATTAATGAACGATACCCGGTTGAATCCATTAATTTCAGAGCATCCAACAAAGTAAAGGTATCAGAAATTATTCTTTTTTTTATTTCCATGCTTAATATCTATATTTCAAAACAAGATTCTTATATTTTTCAGTTTTTTCCGGGTATCTTTCATGCCATTGTTTCACCACCTCATCATAAATAATTCTATTGTGTACTTTTTTCCCAAAATAGAATGTTAGTTTATCTTTTGAATAATTTAATTTAAATTTTAATAATGAATCATTTTGCAAGTTCGTTCTTCCTCCGCCAAAATGAAAAAAAGAACAACCTTCTCCTTTTGCTATTTTAATGGCTTCATCTAAAATCAAGTTATTAACTCCTGTATAAGAAAATTCTTTCAGCCGCCCAGATAAATGATAATGTGCATACCTGCCATAAAACATTAATATCATTGCACAAATTATTTTACCATCAACTTTAGCTATAATTAGTTTATGATTATTAAATAATAGAGTTTTAATGCTTTTAAAATAATTTTCAGAAAAATAATAATATTTTTCAGCCCCAATACTTTGCATTGTTTGCTTGTAAATATCGAAAAACAAAACATAGTCATCATCATGATCAGAGATTGAAATACAAATATTATTTTTCAATGCCTTTCTGATCATATTACGGTTAATACTTGAATAGCAATTATTCCAAATGTAATCATATTCTTTTGTAATATCCAATAAAACTGTGTTTCTATCTTTGATAACATTCATATCAACAGTGAACAAGTCGTTTCGTATTATAGGATGAAATCTGGTAAATTCAGTAATAATATTATTGATTAGGATATAATCATCAAAGGAAGAATAAAACAATGAAATAAAAGTATCCTTACAGGAGGTGGAAACTATACCGTTATAGCCATAAGCTCCTTGTATATCAAAGTATTGATTATCCAAATCATATCCAAGCGCATTTACTGAGTTTATTAGAAAAGGATATAGTGCAATGTCGTTTTCTTTTTTGAAAACAAAGCATTGAGCTATGCCATCTCCATGATCTTCATAGAGTTGATAATATTCTGGTGTAAAATAGATGTCTTGTTGTTCAAAGGGGAGCCGGTGAAGATAGTGGTTCCATTTTTCAGAATCAGTTAATCTTAATATTTCAAAATTACTCATCTATGAATTATTTCTTTTCTTTTTGTACCTGTCCCCAACTTGAAGATCATCATCAATAATCAATTTTACCGGTACTTTAAAAGATTGTAGTTTTTGTCTGCAATAGATTTTTAATCGTGAAATAAACTGTTTCTTATCTTCTTCCTTTAATAGTCTTACTTTTGCACACACAATATTTCCTATTATTGGATTTTTTTCTCCAAAAACGGTTACTTCGGCAACATTATCTAATTCTTGAATTACATTTTCAACTTCAGCAGGATAAACTTTTTCACCTCCAACATTAATAATCTCTGACTTCCGGCCAAGAATTTTAATATATTCACCATCAACTTCAACCTGGTCACCAGTCATAAACCAGGCATCTTCTGTAAATGGCGATGGTGCATTCAAATACCCGAGCATTGCTGATTCGGCTTTAATTTCAAGAAGTCCGTTAACAACTCTTGTCTCAAAGCCTTCTCCTCCTATTTTAACCCAAAGAGAATCATCACTTTTGGATTTTGATCTCAGCACCCCTAGTTCTATCAACCCATAAGTTTGTTGAAGTTTCACATTGGGAAATGTCTTTTTCAGTCTTTCGAGGGTTGTCTGTGGCATAGGTTCTGTGCCATAAGTAATCAATTTAAGACTAGACAAGTCATGGTTTTTATAGGCTTCACTAATTAACATCAAATTCAGGAATGAAGGAGAAGCTGGAAGCAATTCAATTTTGTACTTTTCAATAAAAGTGCATACTGACTCCGGCTGTCTATCTTTCAATGTAAACACAATGCCGCCATTTGATAGTGTATGAAACATGGTATTTAACCCTCCCCAATGATCGAAAAGCAAAAAATTAATAGTACGCATAGATTTCCTTGCAGTATTAAATTTTTCTAATAATTTAGAGAAATCATGCACAGCTCCTTTGGGTTTACCTGAAGTACCTGATGTAAATAATACAAGACCGGGATGTTTACGTTCTATGATAATTTCGTAAAGGATATGCCGGGGGTTTCCGTCCTTGTACTCAAGTCTGTATTCATCGTTTTTAACATTAACAATTATATCTTTTTGAACACCGGCAATGTCAAATTTTATATATTCTGATTCTTTGATATTGTAATTTAATGGAACAATTATATTGTTATTATTAATTAAAGCAAACATCAATGCAATGGTATTGGGTGTAAAATCGCCGGTAAGAGAAACAACTTCACGCGCTTTCACACCGTTTACTCTGATAAATGCAATAGCTTGATTAATTTTGATTATTAAATCTTCATAACTAACAATATTGTCATTCCATATAATCGCAGGAAGTTGAGAAGTTTCTTCAAATTTTTTTATAAAAGCATCCATATATAAACGCTTTAATACCTCATAATTATACTTCCCCATGATAAGCCAACTCCAAACCCCGATAACAAAATTAAATCCCCTCTCTTCAATCTGCTATTATCTTCTGCATCTTTCAACGCTATTGGGATGGATGATGAAACGGTATTGCCGATGTCCTTCAAATTAACAAACATCTTATCAGGATTTATTTTAAGCATTTTGGTAAGAGAATTTAAAGTCAATTTACTGGCTTGATGAAAGACAAACAGATCGATATCATTTACGCACAGATTATTTGTTTCTAATAGTTTGGTAATCTGTTCTGAAACATTTTTAGAAATAAATTGCCATACTGCAAACCCATTCATATGAATGTTTTCTAAATTTCTTACATTTCCACTATTATCAACAGTTACTTCTTTCGTATGAATATCTTTTGGAATTTTGCAACCCCCGGCAGGTATGTAAAAAGTATCATACTTTTCCCCATTTGATGAGAGAATCACATCAATAATACCTCGATCCTTATCGTTAGAGATAATGCTTGCAGCGGCTCCGTCTCCAAATAATATACTTGTAGACCTGTCTTTGGGGTTAATATATTTTGAATATGTTTCTGATGTTATAAGTAAAATATTTTTTGCTAAACCTGTTTCGAGAATCCCTCTTGACATAGCTAAGCCATATATGTATCCGGAACATGCAAGATTATAATCAAATGCCCATACATCCTGATTAAATTTAAAATATTTATGAATAAGGAATGAATTAGAAGGCATAATATAATCTGGACTTTGAGTACAAAACATTATAGCATGAATCTGATCTTTTGCAATAAAACCAGTTGAAAAAACTTTCTCTACTGCTCTGATAGCCATATCTAAAGCTGTTTGGTAAGTTTCAGCAATATGCCTGCTTTTTACTCCGGATTTTTCTTCTATTTTATCAATATCCCATTCAGGATTTTCTTTAGCCAGGTCCTCATTTGTAATCACCTTCTCAGGTAAATAGTATTCGATTTGTTTGATTATTAATCCCATTAAATCATCGATTTAAGTTTTTCAATTAAATTCTCTTCAAGGATAAATGATTCGCCATGTCCTGGATATATTCGAAAACCTTTATACTTTTCAAAGATAAAGTTGACGGAAGTAAACAATAATTCTTTATTACCACCCGATAAATCTGTTCTCCCGACATTGTTGTTAAAAAATAAATCGCCTGTAAATAAGTTTTTATCTATTTCCAAACAAACACCACCTGCTGTATGACCCGGAGTATAGTGAATAAATAGCATCTTATCTTGTAATGTAAGGGAAGATAAATTATCCAAATATTCATCAATGACAGGAGTTTTTTTAACTGTTAAATCGCCGGCAAGACTTCTATATAGATTTCCCTGACTTATTAACCGTTTATCTTTAGAATGAATGAGAAACGGGATTTTGTATTTCTCTTGTAAATCAGCGACAGCTCCAATATGATCAAAATGACCATGTGTATTTATTATCCCTTTTAATTTAAAAATATCAAGATTTAGATTACTAATAATTGTTTCAAAGTCATCACCAGGATCAATTATCCATGCTTCGCCATCACAAGCAACTAAATAGCAATTTACTTTCCAATTTCCAATCGTAACGGTTTTAATGAATACCTCCATTATGCTCCCCCTAAAAAAATAACCTGGCCTGTAACCGATTTACTTTCTTCCTTAATTAAGTAATCAATTGAATTAGAAACATCAATTAAATCGCCATATTTCTTAATAGCATTTCTGTTGAGTACTTCCATCAATACATCCTGTTTAACATTTTCTGATAATTCTGTTTTAATAGCGGATGGCGATAACACATTAGCTGTAATTCCTAAACTATAAACTTCTTTTGAAAGAATTCTTGTAAAAGTAATTAAGGAAGATTTTGTTGCAGAGTATAAGGCAGTTCCCGGAATTTCATGTTTAGAAAGCATTGATCCCATATTTACTATTCGGCCAAAGTTATTACGACTCATAAGCTTCACAGCTTCTCTGCAAAGTAAAATAGGTGCAAATAAATTAACTTTAAAAGTATATTCAATAGTTTTATAGGGAAGTAAAGCAACACTTATATCTGTAATATTCACAACAGCATTATTAATCAAGACATCTAATCTTTTATAATCTTTTCTGATAATCTTGAAAATATTAAGAATTTCAACTTCATCAGATATATCAGCAATAATGTGAATATAATTATCATTTTCTATTTCACATGCACTTCTACTGCATCCAATTACAATGTAACCTTTGTTGAGATAATAATGTGCAAGATATTTTCCAATACCCTTACTGGTTCCTGTTATAAGCATAACAGGCTTAATATATACCGGATCACTCATGAAGTAATATTTCTATATAATTAGCAAGTGTTTCAACTGTTTTAAAAGGGCTTGATTCTAAAGAAAAAGCTCTTTCATCAGCAATAGGTATATATTTTCCGGATAATTCTTCAATGTTTTCTTCAATTGAAGTTATCAAATTAACCAAACCTAAGGAATCTAAATCGCTTTCTCTTCCAAACAATTTAGTGTTTACATCCTTAATCAGATGTGTATTATTTTGCTGATTAATAGCTTCTATGCTTTTGAAGATGATTTCGATAATTTCTTTTTTTGTTGTCATATCAAGTCAATTTAAAATTTTATTAATAATTTCATATTACTTTCTATCCTTACTGCACCTGCACAAGTTACTAAATTTCATTTTTTAAAAAATCTTCCCTGAATATGGAAAATATTAAAACATCATGATAAAGCCCGTCAAAGAAAATATGTTGTTTCAGGGTCCCCTCGTGTTTAACGTCTCCAATCGCCAAATGCATGAAAAATGCTGCTTTATTATAGCTTATAATATACCCAAAAACTTTTCTTAAGTTTAAAACATTAAAGGCATAGTTAAGCAGTAATCTTGGCGCTTCATTGCTTATTCCTTTTCCTTGATTCTTTTTATCACCGATAATAAATCCCCAGGTTGCGGTACCTGAAATGTAATCAATATTATTAAGGTGAATAATTCCAACAAATTCATTGGTTTCAATTGCATCGATACCAAAATAAATATTTCGGTTGCTTTTGTCATTAAGAACATTATCAAACCATTCTTTATCCATTTCCAGGGTTTTGGGAAACCTAACCCCTTGCGTCAATTTAAGAAGCTCAATATTATTACGCCATTCATTTGTTTTTTCCAAGTCCTCTATTTTTAAAGGTCTTAGAATGATAATTTTACCTTTTAGCATTTTATCTTAATTTATTTTTTGTTAAATTGTTGTTTAATTTTATCACCTCAACCCCCGTGGGCTGTCTAAAAAGTCTTTGTGACCATTGAGAAAAACGTTGTGGCCTTTGTGGTTAATTCTTAAAGCACTGAACCACAATGAACACCAAGATTGCACAAAGCACACAAAGAAGGAAAAATTATCATCTGCCATACTTATTAGACAGCCCCTGCAGGGGATGAGGTGCATGGTAAACCTGCCTGACTGCCTTCAGCAGTTAAACCGGCAGGCAGGTTCCCCGGGGCTTGCCCCGGAATTCGGGTCCAGGGCTTGTCCTGGGGTTCATACCAATTGATTACTATTAAACATTTAATCTCCAAATAATTGTTCATTCCTTATTTGAAGTTATTGAACAACATCTCCTGTAAGAATAATTCGGTTCTTTTTCCATTTATGAGATTCAAGATATAGCATTGATATTTTGCTGACATAAGACTTGTTTTTAAAGCTATTCTGCTTGAAGTTCTCATCTATTTCTTGTGAAAAGCATTTATTACCTCAAAATAAGCATTTAGTAAATCCGCTCTTATATTATCATTTCGGGCAGTAAACATCTCATGTGCTCTCTTATAACCCTTCTCAGCTATTTCTTCCTGCAGCTTAACATCATTAAGAAGAATTAAAGTTGATTCAACCAACCCATTTATATTAAATTTCTCCACCAGAGAAATGATCTTTTCATGTTTGTTTACATCATGAATGCTCCCAACATCATAAGCTACAACAGGAAGTTTCAGGAAGAGACTTTCGACAATTGTCCCTGAAATAATATCATGATACGTGGGCAACACACTGATTCTTGCTGTAGAGGCCATATTGTGAACATCCTCTTGAGTTAGTAAAAACCCCGCCCAGTGAACATTTTCGGAAATATTCAACGCTTCTGCTTTTTTTTTCCATTTATCCAGCTCTCCACCACCGATTACACATAAACTTATATCAGGTTTATCTTTCTTTATAATAGAAACAGCTTGTAGTAAATCTTCAATGCCTTTATCTTTGCAAACTCTTGCAAAAAAAACCAGATCGTACTTTTTTTTAACCACACGTATTTTTGGGATTTCAAAAGGGTAACCGTGCCAATGTAAAACAGCGTCTGGATTCAATGATTTTATTTCATTACCCATGACTTCAGTACGATAACCATAATGGTTAAATATTTTAAGTATATTCAACTCACTTTGAATCCTATGTTTTATAGATTTTAGCTCAGCTGATGTTTTATGAATAAATCCCTGAAGAGTAATAAATACAGGATACATATTATAAAATTGGATAGCTGCAGTACAAAACTCATTCTCAACGCCATGCAAATGAATGATATCAGGGTCGATTTTTTTTACGATCCGGGAAAGGTACTTTCTCGTAAATAGGAAATTAGTCCAGATGTCAAATCTGAAAAAACCAGGCCAATGACGACCTAGAACTGGTATTCCTGCATTAAAAAAATGATAAATAACTCCATTATTTATAAAACTTTTAGAACCCGTTAGCCATTCGTGTTGTGATACTATATGAAGTTCAATAGAAACATCGTTTTCAAATAATCGAATCATATTGGTAATCCAGGGTGCAAAATCCCCACCTCTCCTCCATGGCTTTATTTTGTCTTGCACAAATTGATTGGTAAAATAACAGAGCCAAACAACTTTTAGTTTTTTGTTCTCAATAGTATTATGACTAATATTTATATTTGTATTGTCATTCATAATTCTTAAAGGATAGGTCTTTAAGATTAATGTATCAACATTGCACTACTCGGAATATTGACTAATCTGTCTGAGAATTCTTTGGCATTTTTCAATTCATCAGTCTGACATTTAAAAAACATTGGTAAATCACTCATCAGTTTCCAAGCCGGACGCGTCATTATCCCACTTTCATTGGTGCATTTCAGGAAGGCATTTCGTTCTTCTTGGTTTTTTAATAAAATACAATTAAGCCAATAATTAGAGGTCGAATCAGGTGGTTCTGTTTTAAACTCAATTTCTAATTTATTAAAAAAATCATTATAAGCTATAGCTATTTGTCGTTTCAGCCATAAAAATTCACAGAGTTGCTCAAGTTGTGCCAGTCCCAAGGCAGCATTGATATTGGGCATGCGATAGTTGAAACCAATTTCATCGTGTACAAACTCCCATGGATGAGGTACTTTTGCTTGAGTGGTCAGGTGCTTGGCTTTTTTTGCTAATTCTTCGTCTTTAAATAATAACATACCGCCACCACCTGTTGTTATTATTTTGTTCCCATTGAAGCTCAAAACTCCAATATCGGCAAATGTACCTGTATGCTGCCCCATATAAAAGCTTCCCAAACTTTCAGCAGCATCCTCAATAACAGGAATGTGATACTCCTTGCAAATATCAACTATTTCATTAATGCGGCAAGGGTGACCAAAGGTGTGCACAGGAATGCATGCTGATATCTTACGGCCGGTTTTAACATTGTAGCATTCTTGTTGGTTTGTTGATTTATTAATTTGTTGTTTTGTTGAAGTTACTAGCCAGTTTCTAAGTGCGATGGGGGATAAGCCCATAGTGTCCGTATCAACATCAAGAAATACAGGTTGTGCACAGCAATAAATAATTGCATTCGCGGTAGCGATGAATGTCAAAGGCTGGGTTAATACCTCGTGACCGTTTTCAACACCAACAAGTTTGAGGGCTAAATGGAGTGCACTGGTGCCGTTTACACAGGCCACGGCTTTTTTAGATCCGGTATAATTAGCCATCTCAACCTCAAATTGATCAACAAACCTCCCTATACTTGATACATATGTTGAATTTATACATTCTTCAAGGTACTTCTTCTCATTTCCATTGAAAACAGGTGCATGCAGGGGAATGAGGCCATCAGGATTATTATATATTGTACGGATGAAACTTACTATTTCAGCATATTTTAGCATAAATTGAGTGTTAACCACTATGATTAAGAGTGGGTATTTTATCTTGTTGGCAATTGGATTGTCAGGAGATTATCTAACATAAAAGGGCTTTAAATATTTGTGGTTACGGAAAAGAATTGCAAGTGCAAGCAGGCAAAACCAAATCAGATAAGTTAATAGTTTTGCGTAAATAGCTCCGAAATATTCAAATAATGATATAAGTGTTGTTAAGGCACTAATGCTAATAATAGCAATAACAGCCATCACAATAAATTCAAGCCTTGTCATTTTTAAAGCAGTCAAAACCGAACCCATAAAATAAACAAGAGCGAGGCAGCTTTGCGAAACAACCAATAGATTGGCATATTTGACAGCGCCCATATATCTTCCTGCTGTTAGGAAGTCAATCACAGGCTCTGAAAAAAGGATAAAAGTAATATTTGTAACAACTACAGCTGCTAATAAAATAAGAAATATTTGTACCAGTTTTTTTTTGTTTTTTTCACCCACAAACTTATATACATCGGGTTCCAACGTCATGGAAATAGCAATGATGAAGGTGTAAACATACCCGGCAAAACTAAAAGCAATGTTGTAGTAAGCAAATTCTCTGATATTGTTTACACGTTCCAGTATAATTCTATCCAGGGTTAAAACGGGTAAATTTAACAATGCCGTAAGTATGATAGGCAAGCTAAAAATAATAGCCTTTTTCACCAGTTTCATATCAATACTAATTTTCTTTATGAACCGGATAAAAAAAACAAGAAAGATGGTGAAGTCGATCAATAAGGCCGGGATCAACTTTCCGGCTGCTCCCATCCTGTAATATACCACGAACAAAATAGCCAGACCGACATTAGATAATGTAAATATTACTGACAACACGAAATACTTGATTGATTTTCGTTCAAACCGTAATCGCAATAGCCAAAAACTCCTGCCTAAAGTAGCTACACCGGTTAGTAAAACGATCAGACCAAGCGGATATGCATTGAACTGGCTATTCATAATTTTAAGATAGTAATGTAAAATTAAAAACCCTGAACTGACAACGAAAACATTAAATATCAATAAAAATGAAACCAATGACTGTAAAATTTTCTTTCTGTCTACCTCCTCTCTTTTAAAATAATCAAGCATGTAGTAGTTATAAAAAGAAAGATTGATAATGGGCAGGAAAAAGGACATGATGGCAGAAAAATAACCGATCGCTGAGAAATCGTAAGCCGATAGGTTTTTGGCAAATAACGGTGAGGTAATGAACGAAATAGGTAAAGCAATCATGGCTGCGCCAAAGTAAAGGAGAGAATCCTTTGCTCTGCGGAGTAAATAGCCAATCTCAATATCTGGTAGCAAAAGCAAGTCTATTATTATTTATACCGAATCGGAACAGATTTGCGAATTCTTAGCTTTTGTTCCTCTCGGGATTACTGTTTGAAAAAGCTTGAACTGAAGATATCGAAAAAGTAATTTTATTTGTTTTTTGTATTTAAGTTTTTTAAACTTTTTAATGATACGTAAAATGTCGGGATTGGGTTTTATTTGTTCATCGAACCTTAGCTGAATAGTGTCAGACTCGTCAATGTATTGATTGTCAAATAAGCCACTTACCCCGCCATTCTCGCCACTCCCGTCCAGACCTTTATTTCTAACCTTAGAAATTGTCGGGAAGATTGAGTACATGTTATTTTTAAGCATATGTAAACCAAGGGCAAAATCATCGTGTAGCACACCAAATTGTGCTAGATCAAAAAGAGCCAGCACTGCAACGCCAGCAATAGCATTAATTTTTAAGATGTTCTTCACTGTCAGAGGTGTGTTTTTTCTACAACTTTCAACTGAAAAATCTACATTATTCCATTTCTCTCTCCACATTCCAACTCCCCATGCTTCGAATCCAGGAAAAACGTAGTAATTATTCGTATAAGACTTTGGCATATCAACAAGGTAATTATAGCCGGTAATGGAGAACACATCTTGTCTATCTTTAAAAAAATCTAAGCCCTGGTTAATAAAATCAAGAAAATTGGGTGAAAAAACATTGTCATCTTCTGTAAATATCAAACGATCATATTGTTTGAAAATATCCTCCATGGCCAGAAACTGGTTGGGGGATGACCCCATATTCTTTTCCCGCTTGAAAAGTGTAACTTTCTTGAAGCCTTCGATATTTTCAATAAAAGACAATACCCGGGCGTGTCCGGTTTTATGCTTTTCAGCTAATGGAGCATCCAGGGCAATAAAGAGGTGGGTTTCTTTTGCCAAAGGGTTCTGCGCAAGAGAGGTTACACAATTCTTAAAATGAATATCTCTGTCTATTACTGAGATAAGGACAGGAGCAAATTCCATACGTTTATTATCATTTATTTATATTAACGGTTAAATTACTAAAGAATAGTATATTATAAACAATTGATTCACATTCTTACTTAATTTTTAACTATTCCAGCCCAGGTATTGCTCAGATTACAAGTGCCCAGGATCAATTTCACTACTCTCAAAGATGTATTGCTTATTTCATAATCTACTGGTATTGTTTTCCTCTTGTCCTGATCTTTTGCGAGTATTTCTAATTCAATGGCATCCAAAATGATTTTTGAATTTATTCCTGTAAGAATAATGGACCCAGCATCAAGCGCTTCTGGTCTTTCCATAGCATTACGAACTGTCACTGCAGGAAAATTTAGTATGGCACTCTCCTCGCTGATTGTTCCACTATCAGAAATTGTACAGATTGCATTCATTTGCAATTTCAGATAATCAGTAAAACTAAACGGCTTTAGAAAATGAATATTCTTATCAAGATTTAATTTACCTGTATTCAGCAATTGCTTCTTTGTCCTAGGGTGGGTTGATACAATTAAAGGCTTTTTATATTTATCAAAAAGAAGTTGAAGAGTATCCATTAACTCCTGTAAATTTTTTTCATTATCGATATTTTCTTCTCTGTGAATGCTGATCAAAAAATAGCTGAAAGGACTTAAAAAAAGTTCCTCAATGATCTTTGATTCATTGATTTTTGATTTATAATAATTGAGAACCTCAAACATAGGAGAACCTGTCAGGTAAATTCTCCTTTGAGGAAAACCCTCTGCAATGAGATGTCTCCTGGCATGTTCGGTATATACAAGGTTAAAATCCGCCAGATGATCAATAACCTTCCTATTGATTTCTTCCGGAACATTTAAGTCAAAACACCTGTTTCCCGCTTCCATATGATAGATCGGTATCTTTAAACGTTTTGCCATATACGCAGAAAGGCAGGAATTGGTATCTCCAAGTACCAGCAATGCATCAGGTTTTATTTTAATAAGCACCTCTTCAGACTTTTTTATGATATCACCTACTGATGTTCCCAACGAAGAAGTGTCTATATTTAAAAAATAATCAGGTGTTCTTAATTCAAGATCCTTGAAAAAAATTTCATTCAATTCATAATCATAATTCTGACCGGTGTGAACTAAAATGTGGTCAAAGTATTGATCCAGCAGAGAAATTGTCCTGGATAACCTGATGATTTCCGGACGGGTACCAACAACGGTCATTACCTTGAGTTTTTCCATACTCTTACGGCTTTATTTTAAATATTATATTGATTAAACATTTTCAAACCAGGTATCAGTATCGCCAGGATCATAAAATTCATTAATCCAAAACAAGGTATAGAGTTCGTTATCCCCAATATTTTGAATATTATGGGTGTACCAAACGGGCATATCAACATAAGAGGGTTCTGATCCTGAAAGGAAAAAATCAAGTACCTCATCGGTACCGATCCTTCGTAACCGGATCTTCGCATTTCCTTTTAAAACGGCAAAACGTTCTATTTTTCTTGTATGGAAGTGATTTCCTCTTGTTATTCCAGGTTTTGTTGTGGAAAATGAAACCTGTCCACCCTGGTGGAGTTTAATAGTTTCAACGAACATTCCCCTGTTATCCTCATTTTTCACAAGCCTGGCAGGGAAATAAGTCTTGGGATCTATATAACTTCTGAATGTATTGAATAACCCAACCTCGAAAGGATCATTCAATGATGGAAATATTTGTTTTTTATAATAAAGTTCTTTATAATTTAACAGGATCTCAAGTATTTCAGAAACGTTCTTCTCTATATCATGATTGACTTTCACGTAACCGGCATAAAATCTTGTTTCGATTACTTCCGTGATTTTTTTCACAAGATTTGATACATAAATCAAGTTAACCTTCTTATCAATATCAATATGCGGAGTCTGATCGTGAGTAAGTTGATAAGAGAAAGTGGCAATGACAGAATTATAAAAAGGGTTTCCAAATGGTCCAAATACGTTAGGAATTACCAAACCAGTAAATCTACTATTATTTTTTTCTGCCCAGTCAATGAAAAGCCGGCGGCATTCCGCTTTCGCTTTACCATATATTGTTCCCGTTTCTTCCTGGGAAGATGAAGAAAAAATAACGTGAGGTGTTGATTTGGTTTTTTCGAGGGCTGAAATAAGAAGTTGAGTCAGCAGGATATTCATCTGAAAAATATAATCAGGCTCATTGTGGCGGTTTATACCGGCAAGATGAACAATAACATCGCATGAAGAGACAAAATCCTCAAGATGTCGGGTATTCACAAAAAACTCATCCTTAAATGGGATTCTTGTTACGGTGCTAGGATTCAGTCCCAGGTAATTAAACAGATGAGTCCCTATAAATCCCGCTTGACCTGTTATTCCTATTTTCAACATTTCTTAGTTTCCTTAAATTGACTCGTTAACCAGATCCAGTTTTAACAGGAGTTTCATGGTTTCTTCAAGCCCAAGTCGTTGTGTATTATGGGATGTATACTCTTCAATAGCAGAGACTTTTGATTCCCCTTCGGTAAAATATTTTTCATAATTAAGATCACGGGTATCGGCTGGGATTTTATAATAATTCCCCAGATCAGTAACCTTGGCCATTTCTTCACGGTTTACAAGGGTTTCGTATAGTTTTTCTCCATGCCGAGTACCAATGATCCTGATTTCGTTATTTGCCTTTAACAGTTTTAGTAAAGCTTTTGCCACTGTTTCGATGGTTGAGGCAGGGGACTTTTGAACAAAGATATCCCCCTGCTCTCCATGATTGAAGGTATATAAAACCAGCTCCACTGCTTCTTCCAAGGTCATCATAAACCGTGTCATCTTCGGATCAGTAATCGTTATTGGTTTTCCTGACTTTATCTGATCAATGAACAAAGGGATAACTGATCCCCTGGATCCCATTACATTCCCATATCGTGTACCACAAAGAATTGTCTGATGGTTTGTCAATTGCCTGCTTTTTGCGATCATGATTTTTTCAGATAATGCCTTTGACAACCCCATGGCATTGATGGGATAGACTGCCTTATCGGTACTGAGTATGATAACCTTGCTCACATTGTGATTAATTGCAGATTCAATCACATTATCGCATCCAATTACATTGGTCTTAACCGATTCCATCGGAAAGAATTCACAGGATGGAACCTGTTTAAGAGCTGCTGCGTGAAAGATATAATCAACCCCTTCAGTTGCAAAATCAATACTTGGTTTATCCCTCACATCACCAATGTAATATTTCAGCTTATCATTTTTATAAAAGATCCTCATGTCATCCTGCTTTTTCTCATCCCTGGAGAAGATCCGGATCTCTTTAATATCAGAATTTAAAAATCTTTTCAGGACTGCATTACCAAATGATCCTGTACCACCGGTGATTAGTAATACTTTGTTTTTAAACATACATCTTAAATTAAATGATGATCAGGAGTTGCAAAGGACAATAAATAATGGAAATTAATTGTTAATACAATAAAAATCAGAATATTATAAGAACAAGATTATACTTATTAAAATAATTTATTTGGAAAGTTTTAAAAATCTTTCCAATATATGAAGTATATATTCCATGTCATTAATATTATAACGCTGGTCAACAGGCAGTGCGACAATATTTGATGCCAGTGAATATTCCGTACTATTCTCAGGGCATGATTTCAGAACATCTGGCCAAAAGGTTGGAACAAAGATCTTGTTCTCAATTAGAAATTCTTTAATGCCTTTCCGCTCAAGATATAGCGGGTACGCCATCGGACCCGGCACCAATACTGAAGGGATAAATAATTTATTCAAATGTTTCAGGTGTTGATGCAGATGAATAAAATTTGATTCCCTGATTTTTTTTACATATCCATAATCAATGCTTTGTAATATCCTTGAGGTAATCTTGGACATCTCTTTCAGGGGCTGATATGATAATAATCTTTCATTTTCTTTGAATGTTTTGTAACCACTTTCGGCACTTTCACACGAACGGATGATTAAGTGTTTCAGTCTGTCGTATGAAACATCCTGTTCAAGCTTGTAACCCAGATATCTGTCAGTCGAAAGATATCCTCCATCAGGAACTCCGAAAAATTTCCTGGGAGAGTAGTAAGTTATTACATTTGGAAGCGGTTTCGAAAAGAAAGATTGAGCGTTATCAATGATCAATTTACCATATTTTCCGGATAATGTAGAAATATATTCATCCATTAACCCAAAATAATTCACATAAAGAAGAATTTCTGTCTCTTTTAACAGGATTGAGTCTTTTATAGTGAAGTCGTCATTGATAGTGTAGAGATCAGTTTTAATACCGAGTTTATGAACCGGTTCAAGTAATACCTCACAAATATACCAGGGTAAATATATCTTGGTAAAACTACCAGCCCGCAGAATGTATTCCAGGCAACTTCTTCCCGAATTAAGCGGTATCAGATCGGGATAGTAAGGCTCCTTTACCGGTAGTTGCAACTCAAAATATCCTCCGATTTCCATCAAACAAGGGTACATTTAGCCAGTAAGGCGTTTGTTTCTTCTACTGAATTAAACATTAATACATCAATCATTGAAAGCCAGGGAACAAATTCATTATTGAATTGTTTGTAAACAACATCGCCTCTGTCAATAATTTAATAAACTCACCCCCCTGCCTGCCAGGCAGGCAAGGCATTAGTTCCAGGGTTTACCCTGGGGTTCATACCATTTTAATCATGGTCGTTGCCGAATCTTTCAATGAAGAATTTATTTTCAATAAAGAAGGCATTTGTAGGTGAATTACAGAATAATTTATATTCAACAGATTCAAGAAATTGCCTGATCCTGGTAATATGATCTAATTCACTGGTATAATAGGTGATATACTCAATTACAACAACTTTTGGTCGATATTTTTGCCAGTCATTTGATTTTAAAATATCATAATCATAACCTTCAGCATCAACCGTAATATAGTCTATCTCAACATTATCAAGATATTTATCCAAAACTTTTGAAAGCCTGGTAGTTTTGATAAATTTCTCACCAACCAGTTTATCCTTATATACTTCTGCAAATCTTTTTTCAAATGTATTATGAAAAGTGGGTTCAAATAAATAATAGGTCATTTCCTTTTCTTCATTTGCAATGGCTACTTCAAGATTAATATCCCGTTTTCTCAACCTGTTAAATGAAGCCATACTTCCCGGGGTTGCATCTATATTTATTCCACGCCAACCTTTTTTATAAAAATACATTGTATTCGATTGTTCGATGGGATTATTCGCACCTATATCAATATAAAAACCTTTTGGTTTTCTGATTATTACATCCAAGATCATATCCTCACCACATTGTGCATATGACCTTCTATATTTTTTTTTAAATGGTTTTACAAAAGTTTTATTAATAATTATTCTTAATGGCTCAGGAAGCACTTTCCTTATAAAATCTTTCACAATTCTTTTTTTGATCATCATTTAGTTTTATGCTTTGCTAGTTTTATGCTTTGCGACGAAGTCGTTTTTTATTAATTCTTTCCTAAGTATTGATAAGATATGATTTCCATTATTTCACCCTTTCACCGTTCCACTTATTATCGTTCCGCGTAGGCTGAATAAACACTCTTTATCCCTTCTTCGAGGGTATAACCTGGTTTAAAACCCGATTGTTTTAATTTTGAAATATAAAGCAGCTCTTTAGGTATTCCGTCTGGGTTTGACGAGCCCAAAACGATGTTTCCGCTGAAACCGGCGATGGAGTCCAGTTCTTTTATTGTAAGATCTTCATTGATTGAGTAGAAATCAACATTAATTCCGAGTTCATGGATCGGTTCAAGGACGACCTCACAAATATACCAGGGTAAAAATATTTTAGTAAAACTACCAGCCCGTAGTATGTATTCCAGGCAATTTCTTCCCGAATTAAGCGGTATCAGATCGGGATAATAAGATTCCTTTTCCGGCAGTTGCAACTCAAAATATCCTCCGATTTCCATCAAACAAGGGTACATTTAGCCAGTAAGGCTTTTGTTTCTTTTACTGAATTAAACATTAACACATCAATCATTGAAAGCCAGGGAACAAATTCATTATTGAATTGTTTGTAAACAATATCACCCCTATCAATAAAATGTAATCTGTAACCACGACGAATAAATTCATCTTTGGAATAAAGTCCCGTGCCACCCGGCAAATTGACATAATCGGTTGCATTATTTAATCGTAATATCTCAAATAATCTTTCCTTCCTTCCAAATCCTTTTGTATGAGCATATTTATCGGATGAAAATTCAAATTCAGTTTTAATTCCTAAATAATCACAAACGCTCTTTATACTGATATAGGCGATTTTTGAAATTCTTCTTTCACTATGTGTGGCTTTTAGGCAGTCTTCAATAATTGGTAAAATTTGAGAAGCATAGGGTGCCTTGGCATATGCTTGTTGAAAAGTCTTCAGCATTTTTTCAATGGTTACCGGATTATCCCGGATACAGGTATCGGATATCAACTTGAATGAGGAAGCGTTTTCCAGTTGGATTGTAAAGAAATGATCTTTACCATTGATCAAAATTCTATTCCTGTTTATCCAGCTTTGCTTCATATAGGTAACATCATCATAGAAGATAAACTTATCTACCACAGAAACTAACTGATAAAATCCTATATATGGGAAGGTGAACGGTTGATTTATAGCAACTTTCATAAAATCATGACGGATACAGTATTTTAGGAAGTCCGGAATTCATAGTCGTCAAAACTGACATCCCATTCATCTAAATCATCTGGTTGCCAGGATGGTGAGGGCATATTTAATATGTAAGCATCCTCATTTCCTATATTTACTAAAGCGGCAGGAATTCCGGCAGGCACCTGGATCGTTTGAAATTCATGGTTTTCTCCTGAGAAATACTCATGGTACTGCCCATCTATCCTGACAACGATCTTGATATTTCCTTTAATACAGGTAAAAAGCCCCCATCTTTTATGATGCAGATGAGGCCCTTTGATCTCTTTGGGAGAAGCTACCGTGAGATAAACCTGTTCTGGCCATTGTTCGTCGGCTACAAAATGATCGTGCACATTTATAATAGGCAATACAAATCCGTTTGGGTTACCCGAACTGTTCTTAGTAATGTATTTTTTATTTTTTTTTAAATTTATTGCATTCATATTATTACAGATAAAATGACTTGATTTTTTCAATGATATACTCAACCTCGCTCATTTTGAGATTAGGGTGCAACGGAATACTTAAGGCATCCTCATTTAATTGCTCGGCATTTGGTAATTTGGTATCCAATTGTTCATACAATTTATTCAGATGCAAAGGGTGGTAGCGTAAAGTTGAATAAATTTCATTGTCAAATAGATAGTGCGCCAGTTCATCGCGTTTAGGAACCCTGATTGCATAAGTAAAATACGAATGTTTATCACCCGGTAAGGCTTCTTCCGGTGTTTTAATCCAATCATACCCTTTAAATGCTGCCTGATAAATATCCCAGATTTGCTTGCGATAGTTTTGCATATCATCCAACTTACTTAGCTGTGCCAAACCAATACCGGCTGAAATATCCGATGGATTCATCTTGATGAATTGTGAAATAATATTATATTCCCACCATCGTTTCTTTCCATGTTTCGATGCTTCAAACCCCGATTTCCCGATACCGCAATATCTCAGTATCTTGGCATGATCGAAGATTTCCTGGTTTTGCGAAGTGATTCCTCCACCTTCTCCTACCGCAAGGTTTTTTACAGCATCAAAACTGTAGATGCCTACTGTGCCGATAGTGCCGCATGCTTTTCCCCTGTACCAGGAGTCAACGGCATGTGCAGCATCTTCAATAACCGGGTAACCCAAGGCAATGATAGGATCCAGGTCAACAGGTAATCCGGCATAATGCACAACCATAATGGCTCCTGTTTTTTCGGTAATATGAGGCGTAACCGTTTCAACAGTAATATTCATCGTGTTAATGTCAACATCACACAAAACAGGTTTATGTCCTGCAAGCAGAACTGCCTGGGCACAAGAAACCCAGGTGAATGTGGGTACAATTATTTCAGAACCCTTAGGCAGATTTAAAACTGTACATGCAAGATACAATGCATTCGAGCCGCTGTCTAAAAGTGCAAAGTTCTTCAAACTCAGCCTGTCTCTGAACTTTTCCTCAAATTCCTTAACCTTGGGCCCAATCCCCATCCATTGGTTGTTGATACTTTCTGTAATTTGTGCAATTTCTTCCGCACCAACTTTTGAACCAAATACATTTATCATGGCAATTATGTTTAATTATTATTCATATAGTAACTATATGTCTTCAAACCACGCATTTTCTTATTACCCAATTAAATATTATAAATATTCGTCTTATACCCTTTCAGGTTATCTTTCTCACAGAACCATGCGATAGTCTCTTTTAGACCTTCTTCCAGTGTATATTCCGGTTGAAACCCTGTAAGTTCTTTAATCTTTGTATTGTCACACCACAACCTGAACACCTCTGATTTTTCAGGTCTTGTACGTTTATTCTCTATTTTCAGTTCAACGTCTGAATTCATAAGCACTTTTATCTTGTTAAACAGATCTCCGATGCTGATCTCAGAATTTGATCCGAGGTTGATGACTTTACCAATGGTCAGATCTGATTCAGCAACCTGGATAAATCCCCTGCATGTATCTTTCACAAAAGTCAGATCACGGGTTGGGGTTACATTCCCGATGTTGATCTTTTTTTTGCCAGTGGCTATCTGCGTGATGATGGTCGGGATAATGGCTTTTGCCGACTGACGGGGGCCGTACGTATTAAAAGGACGCAGGATTGCAACCGGCAGGTTGAATGAATGGTAAAAGCTCATGGCAATGGCATCCGCCCCGATCTTACTGGCGCTGTATGGCGACTGGGGCTGGAGGGGATGATTTTCGTCGATAGGTACATATCTGGCAGTACCATATACTTCACTCGTTGAAGTATGGATGAACTTTTCGATCTTATTCTCCAGTGCAGCCTGGCATAAGTTCAGGGTACCTTTTACATTGGTCTCGATGTAGGAATCTGGTGCAACGTAGGAATAAGGAATCGCGATGAGTGCTGCCAGGTGATAAATGACATCGGCATCTTTTGTCAGTTTCCTGCATAACTCAGGATCCCTGATATCGCCGGAAACGATTTCAATTTCATTCTTACAGTCAACTTGTTCGAGCCATCCCCAGTAATTGAAGGAATTATAATAACTCAGGGCTTTCACACTATAACCGGCTTTAACCAGTGCTTCTGCCAGGTGCGATCCGATAAACCCATCTGCGCCGGTAATTAAAACTTTTTTGTTGGTTATTGACATGCTGTTGGTATTTTAAACTGAAAGATGTATTAAGGATGGTGTGATGAAGTGGTGAAACCGTTACAAAAAAGAACACTCCTTATACTTCCACGTATACTGCATAAACCATTTTTATCCCTTCTTCGAGGGTATACCCTGGTTTAAACCCCGATTGTTCCAATTTTGAAATATCGAGCAGTTTCTTAAGTGTACCGTCCGGTTTTGTCGGGTCCCAGACGATATTACCATTAAAACCGGTGATGGATTTGACGATGGAGGCCAGTTCTATTATCATGAGGTCTTCGCCGGTGCCGATGTTCAGAAAAGAGGTGACTGGTGATTGGTGACTGGTGACTGATGCCGGGTTTTCATACAGATCGCTGGCGTTGATGTTTTCCATCACGAAGATACAGGCGGAGGCCATATCATCGACGTGCATGAATTCACGATAGACCTGGCCGGTGCCCCAGAGGGAAATCGTGACGGGTGATGAGTGAAGAGTGAAGGGTGAAGAGTGAGGAGTGAAGGGTGAAGGGTGAGGGGTGAAGGGTGAAGGGTGAAGAGTGAAGGGTGAAGTAAGGGATATCCCATATTTTGAAAGGATTTGCAGGATTTGTTCCTCGGTGGTGGTTCCGTCGATCCCTTCAATCGGGCGTTTATGAAGATCTTTGCGAAGAGCATTCCAATCATTGTTTTCCAGGCATTTTCCCAGGTGCAATTTACGGATGAGGGCAGGGAGAACATGCGAGGTTTCGAGGTTGTAATTATCATTAGGCCCGTAAAGATTGGTGGGCATAACAGAAATGAAATTACAGCCATACTGCCTGTAATAACTTTCGCACATCTTAATACCGGCAATTTTAGCAATGGCATAAGGTTCATTTGTTGGTTCAAGCTCACCGGTTAGCAGGTACTCTTCTTTCAGGGGTTGCGGGGCATTTTTCGGATAGATACAGGAAGAACCCAGGAATAAAAGCTTTTTTACACCATACTTATAAGAGGCGTGTATGATGTTATTCTGGATCATTAAATTCTCATAAATGAACTGGGCCCGGTAGGTGTTATTGGCGAGGATACCACCAACTTTGGCTGCAGCATCTATGACATATCCGGGACGTTCCTTTTCGAAGAAGTTTTCAACATCTGCCTGGCGCAGCAGGTCAAGCTCGTCTAAAGAACGAAGGACAAAATCAGAGTAGCCTTTTTCCTTCAAGCGTCGAAGGATTGCTGAACCAACCATCCCAAGGTGTCCAGCAATATATATTTTTGAAGATAGTTCCATAATATTTTTTGTCTACATATTACACGAACTGATTTGCGATATTTAGCGTCTTAGCGTCTTAGCGGTTTAGGTCTTTACCGCCAAGACGCCAAGACGCGAAGTCCGCTAAATTCATTTTTTTTATAGATTAAGAAAAATTAGTGTAATTCGTGGATCCTGTTTTTAACTTTTTCAAAATCTGCCAGCACCATGATCCTGACAAGCTCCCTGAATTTAACTTTCGGTTCCCAGCCGAGTTTTTGTCTGGCTTTTGAGTAGTCACCGATCAGAAGATCAACTTCAGTGGGACGAAAATACCTTGGATCAATACCAATGACACTTTTACCGTTTGATTTTAAGATTCCTGTTTCACCGATACCAGTTCCTTTCCAAACTATTTCTTCACCGAGAACGCGGAAGGATTCTTCAATAAATTCCCTGACAGTATGGGTTTCATTTGTTGCCAGAATATAATCATCAGGTTCATCGGCCTGGAGCATCCGCCACATGCCTTCGACAAATTCAGGTGCATAACCCCAGTCGCGTTTGGCATCAAGATTTCCAATGGATAATTGCTCCTGAATTCCCAAAACGATCTTTGATGCAGCCACTGTGATCTTTCTTGTTACAAATGTTTTTCCCCGCCGTTCCGATTCATGGTTGAACAGGATCCCGTTACAGGCAAACAATTTATAGGCTTCGCGGTAATTGACAGTGATCCAGTATGCATAAAGTTTTGCAACGCCATAAGGACTACGGGGGTAAAAAGCGGTTTTTTCGGTCTGAGGTACCTCCTGGACAAGTCCAAAGAGTTCAGATGTGCTTGCCTGGTAAAATTTTGTTTTAATACCTGTTTCCTTTATGGCATCCAGGAACCGGAGTGTGCCAATACCATCCACTTCGGCGCAATATTCGGGAACTTCGAAAGATACCTGGACATGCGACTGGGCTCCAAGATTATAGATCTCATCGGGATTTGTTTTCTCAATCAGCCGGTTCAGGTTGCTGGAGTCGGTAAGATCTCCATAATGCAGAAACATCCTTTTATTTAAAATTTCAGGATCATTATACAGATGATCGATCCTGAAAGTATTAAATGAGCTTGATCTCCTGATGATGCCATGAACAGTATATCCTTTTTCAAGAAGGAGCTCGATAAGGTAACTGCCATCCTGGCCGGTGATGCCTGAAATTAATGCGATTTTTGACATGGTGATTAGGGGTTAGTGAAGAGTGAAGGGTGAAGAGTGAAGAGAATATTGTATCGAGTACAAGGTTAATTATCATTAAATGTCCAGATTAACAATGCTTCCGGATATTGTTTCATATATGATTGTTCCTCAAAATTGGACAAAATCAGGCACCTTATTTTCCTGTTAATAAGTTTTGCCACTTTGGTGATCAACTTATTCAGGTAATTCTGGTTGATATCTACCCCAATGAGAGCAAGATCAATGATTTTACTATCTTTTCCGAAAGCAAGATCCCCGGTTATATACGCCTTTTTAACATTCCCCAATCGCTGTACTATCTTATCAATGACCTGATCGAGCCCGACATATTTCAAAAGGATATTATGCAGGTCATTGTAAAGCGGATGTCCCTGATTAGCCTGGAAAATTTTCCTGTTGCCTTTCATGCAGGATTTAAGCAAACCCGCTTCCTCGAAACGGTTCAGCTCGATCCGGATCGCATTGGTGGATTCATCAAACTCGGTTTCCAGGTTCCTCAGATAGGATGAAGAATCACCATTAAGGAAGAACCTTAAAAGCAGTCTCAGGCGGGTTTTATTTGTTATTAGGGCTTCTAGCATTAAAGGGTGAAGGGTGAAGGGTGAAGGGTGAAGAGTGAAGGGTGAAGTAGTTATATCAAAGAGATTTTCGTTTCAGATATTTGATTAAGAGACTGTTTAAATTTCTTAAATTTTAAACTAACCATGAAGATGTTAATATAACAGAAAACGAAATTGCAAATAAAATAGTCGGATGAGCTTTTGAAGTATAGAAGGCCTTTGGACAT